>JAKOPT010000160.1 GCA_029778715.1 Actinomycetes bacterium
GACCGTGCACACCGCGTAGGGACGGGTCAGGGAGTTGCCGCGGGCCAGTTTGCGGTCCAGGCCGCGGACCTTCTCGGCCTCGTCCCTGGCGCGGGTGCGCATCTTGACCTTGGCTTTGGTACGCAGCTCCTCCCCCAGGTCGGCCGCCCACTCGCTGGTGGCCGAGGCCCGGTCGGCGGCGGAGGAAGCCAGGATCGGGAAGGCCACCAGGTAGGAGCGACGCTCCCCCGGCTCGGTAGGAGTCAACACGGGCGCCAGCGCGCCCATCATCGCCCCTTTCACCGGCAACTTGATGGTGGCGGACACCGAGTTCCAGGCGTCGTGGGAGTAGTGCCGTGCGACGGGGTCGGCGCCGGAGGGACCGGCCATCGCCCAGGGAACGTCAGCGTTGACGCCCGGGTCGTGTTCGGCGGCGGCCAGGGCATCGATGATCCCTGCGCGGTCGGCCGGGGCGAATCCGGTGCGGGCGGCCAGGGCCAGTTGGGGGCTCGTCAACCACGTCACCTCGGTCATGCCCATCCCACCCCGCAGCTGGGCTTCGACCTCGCTCATGGCCCCGTACAGCACCCGGGCACGTCCCTCCAGGCCGCCGCCGGACTCGCGGGCGTCCCTACCGATGCGGGTCTCGGGGACCACGATCGTCACGAACGCTTCACAGCGGACGCTGGCCTGGGTCAGGCGTGCCTGGAGCTCGTCGTTGATCCGCCGTGCCGCATGCGGGGCGGCGTCGCGGCGGTGACGGGCCAGCCACTGGTCGCGTTCGGCGCCGTCCTCGGGCACGGTGCGCACAACGAACAAGATCTCGTCGATCAGCTCGGTCCGGGATGCCAGATCCAACAGCTCGGACAGGCCCTTGCCCAAGCGAGCCCGCTCGTCGGCCTCTTTCATCCCGATCCCCGGGTGGACGACGGCGGCCGTCACCGCCCAGGTCCGGGCGCGGTGGTCGGCGATGATCGCCACCCGCTCCTGGTGGGGTCCCTGTGGTGGTCCGTCGTGGATGGTGACCCCGGCCAGGACCCCAGGAAGATCGACTTCATCCAGGGCGGCGGCTTGACCCTTGCCGGCTTGGGCGCGGAACCGGGTCCACCCGGCCAGGCCTCCGACGGCGTACACCAGCCACGCCCAGAACCACCCCGTGGCTGAGCGTCCGCGGACCGGGACGACAGCCACTGCGGACACCAACGCCCACAGGAGCAGGAACAGGCCGGCACTCGCCCACGCGCCGGATTGGATCGCCCAGAACATCGGCAGGCTAGACAGCCCGACGGTGGCCAGTTGGGGGCCGGACAGCCCGAAGAACCAGCCGATTCTTGCGCGGGTGTAGTCGCTGTAAATAGCGGTCATATCGTTGCCTCTTTCCTGGTCACAGCACGACGGCGGCAGCCTCGGCCCCGCTGGCCCCACCGGCCGCGGCGCCAGCACCTGCGGGCGCGGGTGAGCCGCCGCCTGCCGGGGC
>JAKOPT010000161.1 GCA_029778715.1 Actinomycetes bacterium
CCTGGTCGGCCCGGCCAAGGCGCTGACGATGATCGTCGAGAACGCGCTCAACACCAACCGGATGCTCAAGGGCCCGGCGGCGTTCGAGTTGGGTGTGGCCGATGCGATGTTCGCGCCGGCGGAGTTCCTCGAGGCATCCATCGATTGGGCCGCGAAGGTCGTCTCGGGCGCCGTGACCGTGACCCGGCCGGAGATCCCCCGCGACGAAGCCACCTGGACAGGCGCCATCGCGGCGTCGACGATGCTCGCCGACCTCAAGACGGGCAAGCAGTCACCGGCTCCGTATCGGGCGATGACGCTTGTCGCAGCCGCGCGCACCGCCACCCGCGACGAGGCTTTCGCCGCCGAGGACGAGGCGCTGGCCGACCTTCTCATGGGCGACGAACTGCGCGCCGGCCTCTATGCCTTCGACCTGGTGCAGAAGCGCGCAAAGCGCCCGGCCGGGGCTCCCGACCGCTCGCTCGCCCGCCCGGTCACCAAGGTGGGCATCGTCGGTGCGGGCCTGATGGCCAGCCAACTGGCATTGCTGTTCATCCAGCGCCTCGAAGTGCCGGTGGTCCTCACCGACCTCGACCAAGAGCGCGTCGACAAGGGGGTGGGCTATGTCCACGCCCAGCTCGACGGGCTGGCCAAGAAGGGCCGACTGAACCCCGACAAGCTCAACCGGTTCAAGGCGCTGGTCAGCGGGTCGACGAGCAAGGCCGGCTTCGCCGATGCCGAGTTCGTCATCGAGGCCGTCTTCGAGGAGATGGGCGTCAAGAAGCAGGTCTTCGCCGAGTGCGAGGCCGTCGTCTCCGACACCTGCGTCCTTGCGACCAACACCTCCAGCCTCTCGATCTCGCAGATGGCGGCCGACCTCGCCCACCCCGAGCGAGTGGTGGGCTTCCACTTCTTCAACCCCGTCGCCGTTATGCCGTTGTTGGAGATCATCCCCGGCTCGACCACCGATCCGGCGACCTTGGCCACGGCGTTCGCCGTCGGAGCCAAGCTGAAGAAGACGTGCATCCTCGTCAAGGACTCGCCGTCCTTCATCGTCAACCGGCTGCTCGGACGGTTCATGGGTGAGGTGGGTCGGGTCGCCGACGCGGGCACGCCCGTCGAGGTCATCGACCAGGCCTTCATGGGCTTCGCGCCGATGCCGCCCTTCGTCTTGCTCGGGCTGGTCGGCCCGGCGATCGCGCTGCACAACGGCGAGACCCTCATCAAGGCCTTCCCCGACCGGTTCTACGTCTCCGAGGGGCTCAAGGCGATCGTCGAGGCCAAGAAGCCTGGCTTCTACACTTTTGCCGGTGGCAAGCCGGCCCTCGAGCCCGAGGTGCTCGCTCTGCTCCCCCAGCCTGAGAACCCGGTCGTCCTCACGGCGCCCGAGGTGCGCGAACGGGTGCTCGGCGCCTTGGCGCAGGAGGCCCGGATGATGC
>JAKOPT010000162.1 GCA_029778715.1 Actinomycetes bacterium
CGACGGGGAACACCGCAACACCAACGCCAACTGCGACCCGATCGACCGCGACGCTTTCCCAGGGTCACCCCCAGCCTGGACATGGGCGCACCGCTGCGAGGTATCGAAGGCTTCGGTGACCCGCACCTGCGCCGCCGTGGTGACCGCTTTCAACTCTTCGAGGGCACCAATCAACGCCAGCCGGTCCGTGTCCGACAACCCCTCCCCGGTGATGTTCGACAGCACGGCCCGCACCCTGGTGAGGGGTTCGAGGGTGGTGGTTGTCGACATACTTCATCGTACACCCGTACCCAATCTAAAGCAACCCTTTGGGGAGGGTAATTCTGTTGCATGTCAAGTCTCTTCCGCTGAAACGAAGTCTCCCATCGGCCCCCTGGGATCGGGTCTCCACCGACCCGGGATCGGGGGCCTGCGGTGGGGCCCCACGGGTGAGGCTCGGGCGGGAAAGGGACACTCCGCACCCGAACATTCGGGGTGCGAAGTGGACGTGAGGCACTTCAGGCGGGAAAGGATGGACAGGTGAGGCCAGAGCACGCGCCGCATCCGGGATTGGGTCTGCCGCTGAGCCGAGATCAGGTTGGGTGCGTGTCGGTGGCGGCTCACCGATGAACTTGGCGTGGGAAAGGGGCACTTCGCACCCGAACAGTTGGGGTGCGAACTGGACGTTAGCCACTTCAGGCGGGAAAGGGGAGACGGGTGAGGTGCCTCGCCAGGGAACTCGGCACCGGCTTGTGAGTGAGCACTCACTCATCTAGGGTATGTCGCGTGACTCCTCGCGCGCCCGCGCTCACCCCCGACGAACGCCGCCAGGCGCTCATCGAGGCGACCCTGCCGCTCGTCCTCGACCACGGTCGGTCGGTCACGACTCGGCAGATCGCCGAGGCGGCCGGGGTCGCCGAGGGCACGATCTTCCGGGTCTTTAACACCAAGGACGACTTGGTGGACGCCGCAGTCGCCGAAGCCTTCGACATGGAGCCTTACGTGCGCGCCGTCGAGAGCCTCGACCGCACCGGCGGCCTCGACGAGGTGGTCACGCGCGCCGCCCAGGTCATGCTCGACCGGTTCCAGCACGTCTTCCGGCTGCTCGCCGTGCTCGGCCACGACGGAGTTCCGCGCAAGCAACACCCGGAAGGCTGGCGCGAGCGCATCGGCGCGGCACACCGGGAGCTGCTCGCGGCATACGCCGAGGAATTGCGGGTGACCCCGCGCGAACTCATGCGCTACGTTCGGCTGTTGGCCTTCGGCAGCACCAACCCACACGTCAACGACGGCCCGCCGCTGACCGCCGCCGATATCACCGCCCTCGTCCTCGACGGCGCCCGAAAGGATCGCTGACCTGATGCTTTGGACCCTGATCCGCACGCACTTGCGACCGTATGCCGGTGCCGTCAGTGCCGTTGTCGTCCTCCAGTTCGCGGCGACCGTGACGAGCCTCTACCTGCCCTCCCTCAACGGGCAGATCATCGACAAGGGGGTGGCGCAGGGCGACACCGGCTTCATCCTGCGCACCGGCGGGATCATGCTCGCCGTCACCCTTGTCAACATCCTCGCGACCGTCGGGGTGGCCCGGGGTGCGGCGGCCGCATCGGCGGGGGTGGCGCGCGACCTGCGCGGTGAGGTGTTCGAGACGGTGGGCGACTTCTCGGCCCAGGAGGTGTCGCGGTTCGGGGCGGCGACGCTCATCTCGCGGAACACCAACGACGTCCAGCAGGTCCAGCAGGTGCTCAACATGGGCCTGATGTTCATGGTGTCGATCCCGATCATGATGGTCGGGGGCATCATCATGGCCCTGCGGGAAGACCTCGGCCTCTCGTGGTTGGTTGCGGTCGCGGTGCCGCTGCTCGGGGTCATCGTCGGGTTCGTCGTGTCGCGGATGCTGCCCTGGTTCCGGAAGATGCAGGAGTCGGTCGACGCGGTCAACCGGGTGCTGCGCGAACAGATCACCGGCATCCGGGTGGTGCGCGCCTTCGTGCGCGAGCCGTTCGAGGAGGCGCGTTTCGACGAGGCCAACCGCACCTACACGGGCACGGCCCTGGCCGTCGGGCGGCTCTTCGCCTTGGTCTTCCCGCTCGTCATGCTCGTCTTCAACGTCTCCTCGGTGGCGGTGCTCTGGTTCGGGTCGCACCGGGTGGACTCCGGGGACATGCAGGTGGGGGCCCTGACGGCGTTCATGACCTACCTCATCCAGATCCTCATGTCGGTGATGATGGGCGTGATGATGTCGATGATGATCCCGCGGGCGTCGGTGTCGGCGGGTCGTATCGACGAGGTGCTCGCCACCCGACCCAGCGTCGTGGAGACGCCCGCGCCGGTGGCCCTGCCGGGGCAGGCGACAGGCGCGAAGGCCGCCTCGGGCCAGCGCCTCGACGTCGCCTTCCAGGACGTCGTCTTCGCCTACCCCGGCGCCGATGTGCCGGTGCTGCAGGGCATTTCGTTTACCGCCCAGCCGGGGGAGGTGACCGCGATCGTCGGCTCGACCGGGGCCGGCAAGACGACCCTGGTCGACCTCGTCCCGCGCCTCTACGACGTGACCGGTGGCTCGGTCCGCCTCGGCGGGGTGGATGTGCGCGACGTCGCCCTCGATGACCTGTGGGACCGCATCGGCCTGGTCCCCCAGAAACCGTTCCTCTTCTCCGGCACGGTGGCGAGCAACCTGCGCTACGGCGATCCCGACGCCACCGACGAGGCCCTCTGGGCGGCGTTGCGGGTCGCCCAAGCCGATGACTTCGTGCGGGCCATGCCCGGCGAACTCGAGGCCGAGATTTCCCAGGGCGGCGGCAACGTCTCCGGGGGACAACGTCAACGCCTCGCCATCGCGCGCGCCCTTGTGCGCCGCCCCGAGATCTACCTCTTCGACGACTCCTTCTCGGCCCTCGACGTCGCCACCGACGCCCGGTTGCGGGCCGCCCTCAAACCCTGGACCGCCGACGCGGTCGTCCTCGTCGTCGCCCAGCGCGTCTCGAGCATCATCGACGCCGACCGGATCATCGTCTTGGAGGACGGCAAGGTGGTCGGGAGCGGACGGCATACCGACCTCTTGGCGACCTGCACGGAGTATGCCGAAATCGTTGCCTCCCAGGCGGTTCGGGAGGAGGCAGCATGAGCGACCGGATCCTCTCCGAGGAAGAGAAGGCCGCCCAGGCGCGGCGCGGACCCGCCGGCGGCGCCCAGCGCGGCGGCCCACCCCACATGCGGATGGGGCAGCCGACCGAGAAGTCCATCACCTTCGTCCCGTCGGCCAAGCGGTTGCTCGGGCTCATGGCTCCGGACAAGGTGACCGTGTGGGTGGCCCTCGGGTTCGCCCTCGTCAGTGTCGTCCTCAACGCCCTCGGGCCGCGGATCCTCGGGCACGCGACCGACCTCATCTTCTCCGGGCTGTTCAGCAAGCGGATCCCGCCGGGCGTCACCCAGGCGCAGGCCGTCGCCAAACTGCGGGCCGCCGGGCAGGACCGGCTCGCCGACATGCTCGCCGCGATGGACCACGTCCGCCCCGGGCTCGGCGTCGACTTCGGCGCCGTCGGCCGAGTGTTGCTGCTGGCCTTGGGCCTGTATGCCGTGGCCAGCCTGCTCTCGTATGTCCAGACCCGCATCATCGTCCGGGTCGTCAACGCCGCGGTCTATCGGTTGCGCCGCGATGTCGAGGCCAAGTTGGGGCGGCTGCCGCTGTCCTACTTCGACACCCAGCCGCGCGGCGAACTGCTCAGCCGGGTGACCAACGACATCGACAACATCGCCCAAAGCCTCCAGCAGACCCTCTCCCAGTTGCTCACCTCGATCCTCACGGTGATTGCGATGCTCACCATGATGTTCTGGGTCTCGCCGCTGCTCGCGATCATCGCGCTCGTCACCATCCCGGTGTCCGTGGGCATCACGGCCGTCATCGGCAAACGCTCGCAAGCGCATTTCGTCCAGCAATGGGCCTCGACCGGGCAGGTCAACTCGATCGTCGAGGAAACCTTCAGCGGTCACGGCCTGGTCAAGGTGTTCGGGCAGCGCGCGGCGCTCGGGCGCCGGTTCCGGGAGGTCAATGAGGAACTGCGGGACTCCAGTTTCGGGGCGCAGTTCATCAGCGGCCTCATCATGCCGATGATGATGTTCGTCGGGAACCTCAACTACGTGATCATCGCCGTCGTCGGTGGGTTGCGGGTGGCCTCGGGGTCGATGAGCATCGGGGATGTCCAGGCGTTCATCCAGTACTCGCGCCAGTTCACCCAGCCGCTCACCCAGGTGGCCTCGATGGCCAACCTCATGCAGAGCGGGGTGGCCTCGGCCGAGCGCGTATTCGATGTCCTCGACGCCGAGGAGCAGGTGCCCGACCCGGTCGCGGCGGCCTCGCTCGTCGACCCGCATGGGCTGGTCGCCTTCGAGAACGTGAGCTTCTCCTACACCCCCGACAAGCCGCTCATCGAGGACCTCAACTTGAGCGTGCGCCCGGGTCAGACGGTGGCCATCGTCGGCCCGACCGGCGCCGGCAAGACCACCCTGGTCAACCTCATCATGCGCTTCTACGAGGTCAACTCGGGGCGGATCACCATCGACGGTGTCGACATCACCGACCTCACCCGCGACGACCTGCGTGGTCATATCGGGATGGTGCTGCAGGACACCTGGCTGTTCGCGGGCACCATCCGCGACAACATCGCCTATGGCCGCCCCGACGCCACCGAGGCGGAGATCCTGGAAGCCGCGCGCGCGACCTACGTCGACCGGTTCGTCCACTCCCTCCCCGACGGCTACGACACGCTGCTCGACTCCGAGGCGAGCAACATCAGTGCCGGCGAGAAGCAACTCGTGACGATCGCCCGGGCCTTCGTCTCCGACCCGGCGCTGCTCATCCTCGACGAGGCGACAAGCTCGGTCGACACCCGCACCGAACTGCTCGTCCAACACGCGATGCGAGCCTTGCGGGCCGACCGGACGAGTTTCGTCATCGCCCACCGGCTCTCCACGATCCGGGACGCCGACCTCATCCTCGTCATGGAGGACGGCCGAATCGTCGAGCACGGCAGCCATGCCGAACTGCTCGAGCGCGGTGGCGCTTTCGCGCGTTTGTATGCCGCGCAGTTCGCGGGTGCCGCGACCGACTGACCCCGCCCGGGCCGGCCGGCCTACCTCGTCGCCGGCGCCTGCTCGTCGAGGAGCCGCACCGCCGCGACGACGTCGGCGGGCAGCAGTTGGGCCTGCACGTCGAGGGCCAGGGCCTCGGTCGCGCCGGGGCCGCCGAGGGCCACCCGCCACTGCCGGGCGAGGTGGCGCAGCGGCGTGGCGATCGACTCGAAGGCCGTGACGCGGGTCGCCGAGAGGACCACGAGCGTTGGTTCGAGGAACCGGCACGCCTTGGCGAGCGCCGGCAGCGGGGTCTCGCCCCCGAGGAAGCGCACCTGCCAGCCGTGCTCGCCCAAGAGCACCGCGAGGCAGAGCAGGGGGATGTCGTGGCGCTCGTTGGGCGGGCAGGCCAGCACCGCGCTCGGGCCCGAGGGGTGCGACGAGGCCACCGCGAGCGCGGCGAGCCGGTTGCGCACCAGGTGGCTGGCGAAATGCTCGTGGGCGACGGTGAATTCGCCCCTCTCCCACCGGGCGCCGAGTTCGGCGAGCAACGGCATGGCGACCTCGCCGATGAACGTCTCCAGGTCGACTCCTGCGGACACCTCGTCGAGCAACGACTCGGTGCGGACCTGGTCGAAGTCGTAGATCGCGCCGAGCACGCGCCGCAAAACGTCGCCGATGGCGTCCTCATCCCAGCCAGAACGCGACTCCGCAGGCTCCAGCACGGCCGAGGAGGGGCTCATGCCTCCTCAGCGTAGAGAGCCTGGCAGCACTTGACAAACCTTCGACAAACCTTCGACACTGGGAGTGATCCGTCGGGCTCGCCCCCGTCGCCGTCCCCACCGAACGCCCGCAGGAGTGAGCCCATGCCGACCGCCCACAGCCCCACGCCCGCCACCGAAGCCCAGCCCCGCGGCATACCGGCTCAAGAGCCGCGCCTGGCGCTGGTGACCGGGGCGTCGGGCTATGTCGGGACCCGGCTCGTGCCGGCCCTCCTCAAGGCCGGGTATGCCGTCCGCGTCCTCGCCCGCGACGCCTCCCGGGTCTTCGCTCGCGGCTGGGCCGACGACGTCGAGATCGTGGAGGGGGACGTGGGCGTCGACGCGGACCTAGCGCGGGCCTGCGAGGGGGTCGAGGTCGCCTACTACCTCATCCACTCGATGGACGGCGAGGGCGATTTCGTCGAACGGGACCGCGAGATGGCGATCGCCTTTTCGACCGCGGCCCGGGAGGCGGGGGTGGGGCGCATCGTCTACCTGTCGGGGCTGCACCCGGACGGGCCGCTCTCGGACCACCTCGCCTCGCGCGTCGAGGTCGGCGAGGTGCTCATGGCCAGCGGGGTGCCGACCGCGGTCCTGCAGGCGGCCATGGTCGTCGGGAGCGGCTCGGCGTCGTTCGAGATGCTCCGCCACCTCACCCACCGGTTGCCCGTCATGATTACCCCGGCGTGGCTCGAGCACCGGATCCAGCCGATCGCCATCGCCGATGTGTTGCACGCGCTCGTCGTCGCTGCGGCCCTGCCTCCCGAGGTCAATCGCGCCTTCGACATCGCTGGCCCGGACGTGTTGAGTTATCGCGAGATGATCCAGAAGTTCGCCGAACTCTCCGGGATGCGCCAGCGGGTCATCGTGCCGGTGCCGCTGCTCACCCCCTACCTCGCGAGCCACTGGATCGGGTTGGTCACGCCGGTGCCCACCGGGTTGGCCAAGCCGCTCGTCGGCAGCCTGCTCCACGAGGTGGTCGCCACCGAGGACGACCTCGCGGCCTACGGCGGTCGGACGCGGGCGGCATACCTCACCTTCGAGGAGTCGGCCCGGGCCGCCCTGGCCCACCCGGCTGGGAGCGAGCGTGACCTACCCGAGCCCGGGGACTGCGACCCGGCCCAGTTGACCGCGGCCGACCCGTCGTGGGCCGGTCCGCGGGGCTGGTGGTGAGCCGGTGATGACCCCGGCAGGTGGCGGGGCGCGGTGGCGGTATTGGGCTCGCTCGGGGTGGATTGCCGCCGCGCCCGAGGTACTCGAACCCCCCGCGCTCTTGCGTCGCCGCCGCCGTGTCGCCCTCCTCACCCTCGTCGTCGGGGCGCTCGTCCTCGCCTGGACGCTTCGCCTGGAACCGGGCAGCCCGGCCTTCTACGGCGGCACCCTCGCGCTTGCCTGCGTGTGGGCGCTCGGGGCCATGCTGTCCGGGCCCTTGCATCTGGGGCGGATGCCGTCGGGCACCGGTCAGGGGGCGCGCCCGGTGTGGTCCGCCCTCGTCGTCGGGGTCGCGTTACTTGCCCTCTTCCTCCTCGGCGCGCTCCTCGTCGCCCGCATCCCCCTCCTCCGGGAGCCGGTCGACGCCCTCCTCGCGCACGCCCGGTACGGCTCGCTGCCGCTCGTGGCGCTCCTCACGGCACTCAACGGGGTCGCCGAAGAGGTGTTCTTCCGGGGGGCTTTGTATGCCGCCTCCCCGCTGCGGTATGCCGTCCCGCTCACGACGGTCGTGTATGCCGCGGTCACCGCTGGTGCGGGTGTGCCGCTGCTCGTGTTCGCGGCGCTCGTCCTCGGGGTGGTCACGGCCCTGCAACGACGCGCCACCGGCGGCATCCTCGCGCCGTGCCTCACCCATCTCGTGTGGTCGCTGGGGATGCTTTTCCTGCTCCCGCCGTTGCTGTCCTTGGCTTCCTGACCCCCACCCATTCGAGGTAAAAACGCCGCTGGATCCGTGCGTTATTACCTCGAATCGGGGGAGAGGCGGCGCCGGGCCAGGGCGGAGAGGGCCTCGAGGACCACCCGGTTCGCCAATGCGGCCGTGATGTCCGCGTGGTCGTAGGGCGGGCTCACCTCGACGACGTCGATGCCGCACACGGGCAACTCCAGGCAGATGCGCCGGACCGCATCGAGCAACTCGCGGGCACTGAGGCCGCCCGGCTCGGGAGTGCCCGTGCCCGGCGCGTGTCCCGGGTCGCACACGTCGATATCGACCGACAAGAACACGCCCTCGCACTCGTCGGTCGCGATCGCGAACGCCTCGGTCAGGCACTCACCCAGCCCCCGGTGGACGATCTCGGTCATCTCGTACGACCGCATGCCCTGCGCGGCCATCCAGTCCAGGGTCGCCGGCCCGGGCCAGTAGCCCCGCAACCCGACCTGGAGGAACCGGTCGCCGCGCAGCGCCCCCGACTCGATGAGCCGGCGCATCGGCTGCCCGTGCCCCCAAAGCGACCCGAACTCGATGTCCCCCGTGTCCGCGTGCGCGTCGAAGTGGATCATCGACACCCGCCCCGCGCCGAGCACGTTGGCGCACCCCTTGGCGTCGGGGAACGCGATCGAGTGGTCGCCGCCGAGGATCACCGGAATCGCTCCGGAAGCCACCACGGCGGTCACCGCCGCCTCGACCGCCGCCAGCGACCGCTCGATATCCCCCGGCGGCATCTCGACATCGCCGGCATCGAGCACCCGCAGATCGACCAAACCATCGGTGCGCAACGCGAGCGACGGACGGGACCCATCGTGGGGCAGGTAGTCGGTCGTGCGGATCGCCTGCGGCCCGAACCGGGTGCCCGGCCGGTACGACGTGCCCCCGTCGAACGGCGCCCCGATGATGACGACGTCGGCACCGGCATACGTCTCCGGCTCGTCGAGGGTGCACCGCTCCACCCCCAAGAAGGTGACGTCCGGCCCGAATTGGGCACCGTAGCGACTCATGCCCACTCCACCTTTCCGGCTTCGCGCCAGCGATCGAGTATGCCGCCGGCATCCCCCACGCTGCCGCCCCGGTTCCACAGGGCGAGGTAGAGGTCGACGGCCGTGCCGGTCAGTTCGGTGTCGGCCGGTATGCCGCCGCCGGCGCCGGCAGCGACACGGGCGATGCGCACCGGCCCGTCACCGACCTCGACCAGCCACGACACCAGCGCATCGAGCGGGCGGACGCGGACGGCATACGGACGGGACGAGCGCAGCCGGCCGCCGCGACGCGACCAGAACCCCAACAGAAGCTCGTCGATGCCGTCCGCGGCCAGGTCCGCGCCGAACCACACGTCGTCGGCGGCGGGCACCCGGCCCAGGGCCGCGGCCAGGGCATCGACGGCGTGAATGGTGAGTTCGTGGGCCTGGCGACGGGCCCAGAACGCGCGGGCCGCCGGGGCGTTGGGCAAGAACACGAGCGCATCGAGATCGTCTGGTGCCGCGCGCAGGCTCGCCGCCAGGTCCTCGGCACCGTGGCGTACCCAGGCGAGCGGGTCCGCGCTCGTGCGGCCCTCGGTTTCGAGGAGCGCGGCGTTGCCCATCGACTCGCGGTCGCCGCGCAGGGCGGCCCCGGCCCACCGGTGGACCATGCCCTGATGAGCGAGCAGGTCGAGGACGTCCCAGCCGGGGCAGGTCGGGACGGGCGCGCCGAGCCAGGTGGTCGCGGCATACCGGGTCAGCGCGTCCAGGGCGGCGTCGAACGCGGCGAGGTGGGCGTGGGTGTCGATCAACGTCGTCCCGGGCGCGTTGCTCATGCCGGCCACCCTGCCACGGGGAAGGCGGTGGTGAGAAGGTGGGCGCCATGACGAGTGTCCTGTGGTTGCGCCGGGACCTGCGCCGCCACGACCACCCGGCGTTGCTCGCCGCCGCGGCCGCCGGGCCGGTCGCGCCGCTCGTCGTCATCGACCCGCGGTTGTGGGCCGGTGCCGGTCCGGTTCGCCGCGCCTGGTATGCCGCCTCCGTCCGGGCCGCGGCCGGCGCCTACGGGGGCCGGCTCAGCGTGCGACTCGGGGACCCGCGGGTGGTCGTGCCGGCGTTCGCCTCCGGGGTCGGGGCCGGATCGGTGCACGTGAGCCGGGAGAGCACTCCGGCCGGCTCACGCCGCGATGCGGCCGTTGCCGCCCTGCTCACGGCGGCGGGCGTGCGGTGGGTGGAGACCGGCACGCCGTATGCCGTGGGCCCGGGCTTGGTCACGAAGGCGGACGGGACGGCATACCAGGTGTTCACCCCGTTCCGGCGGGCCTGGGCGGCCCACGGCTGGCCGGCACCGGCGGGCGATCCGGAGCGACTGGAGTTGGTCGACGGCGGTGCGCAGGGTGCGGCGGCGGCGTTGGACGCCGACGCCGGCCGTGCCGCCGAGGCGGCCTTGGACGCCGCGCTCGCCGAGCCGGGGCTGCCCCACCTGCCCGAGGCGGGGGAGGGGGCGGCGCTCACGCGGTGGCGCGCGTTCCTCGACGGCGGGCTCGCGGCATACGGCACCGACCGGGACCGTGCCGACCTGGACGCCACCTCGGGGCTCTCGCCCTACCTCAAGGTGGGGGCGATCCACCCGCGCACCCTGCTCGCGGACCTGGCCGAGCGGCGCGAGGCGGTGCCCGGGGAGGGGGAGTCGCTCGAGCGGTTCGTCACCGAGCTGGCCTGGCGGGAGTTCTACGCCGACGTGCTGTGGCGCCATCCGGGAAGCGCCTGGCGCGACCTCAAACCGGCGCTGGCCGGGCTGCGCTATGACGCGCCCGAGGATGGCATCGCGGCGTGGCAGGCCGGGGAGACCGGCTATCCGATCGTCGATGCGGGGATGCGTCAGTTGCGCGCGACCGGGTGGATGCACAACCGGGTGCGGATGATCACCGCGAGTTTCCTCACCAAGGACCTGCACGTGTGGTGGCCGGTGGGGGCCCGGTTCTTCCTCGACCACCTCATCGACGGCGACCTCGCCTCGAACAGTCACGGCTGGCAGTGGGTCGCCGGCACCGGCACCGACGCCTCGCCCTATGTGCGGGTCTTCAACCCGGTCACCCAGGGGCGGCGGTTCGACCCGCGCGGGGATTACGTGCGGCGCTGGGTGCCCGAGTTGCGTCATGTGGGTGGTGCCGCCGTCCACGAACCGTGGGAGGTCCCCGACGGGTATGCCGCCGGCTATCCCGCGCGGTTGGTCGACCATGCGGCCGAGCGCGCCGAGGCGCTGCGCCGGTTCGCCGCCGCGCGCTCCCGCCTTCCCGCCCCGCCCGCTCCGCCCGCTCCGCCCGCTCCTCCCGCCGATTCGAGGTAATAACGCACGGATCCCCCGGCGTTTTTACCTCGAATGGTGGGGGATGAGGGGGCGAGTCGGAGTCAGTCGAGTTGCCAGGAGCGCTTGGACAGGCCGTACCAGAAGCCGCCGATCATGCTCCGACTCGCGCCGCCGCCGCTCGCGGCCCCGAGGGCGACATAGATCGGCGCCCAGTGTTCAGTGCGGGGATGGGCCTCGCGGGCCGCGGGCGCCCGCCGGGCGAAGTCGAGCAGGGCGTCGATGTCCCCGGCCGCCATCGTCTCGGCGGCCCAGTGGTCGAACTCGATCGAGGGGGTCGGGGCCGGCGCATCGGCCGGCGCCCCCGGGTTGAACCACGCGAGATTGTGCGTGGTGAACCCCGAGCCCACGACGAGCACTCCCTCGTCGCGAAGCGGCGCCAACCGTTGCCCGAGCGCGTAGAGCCGGCGTGGATCCAGGGTCGGCAGCGACAGTTGCAGGATGGGCACGTCCGCCGCCGGATACATCTCGACGAGGGGCACGTACGCACCGTGGTCGAGGCCGCGCGCCGGGTCCTGGTGCAGCGGCTCCCCGCCCCCGCCGAGGAGCCCGGCGACCGCCGCGGCGAGCGCGGGAGCCGGCGGCGCGGCATACGTCACCTCGTAATACTTCTGCGGGAAGCCCCAGAAGTCGTAGACCAGCGGCGTCCCCGCGGTCGTTGACGACACCGCGACCGGGGCCGCCTCCCAGTGGGCGCTCACCATGAGGATGGCCTGCGGCGCCGGTATGCCGCCTGCCCACCGCGCGAGTTCGGCTGGCCAGTGGGGGTCGTCGGCGAGTGGGGGCGCGCCATGACCGAGGTAGAGGACCGGCATCCGGGGCGAGGGCGCGGCGGCTGCGGAGGCGGCGGCAGCAGCGGAGGCGGCGGCAGCAGCGGCGGCGGCGGCGGGCGGCATACGGGTCACTGTGACACACCCATTCGAGGTAAAAGCGCCGGGGGATCCGTGCGCTATTACCTCGAATGGCGGGGCGACCACTGGCGAACCCGGTTTGCACCAGGCCCCCTAGCGGGCGTTACGGTGTCGCGGGGTCCGCCACGTCGGGAGCAGCGACGAATCCGCTGCACGTGCCGGGACCAGAACGGATGGCACGGATGGCAACACGCAGCACGACCGGCACGGGTCGCAAACTCGTCATTGTCGAGTCCCCGGCCAAGGCCCGCACCATCGCGGGGTACCTGGGCAAGGACTGGGACGTCGAGGCGTCGGTCGGGCATATTCGTGACATCCCCACGCCGAGCGAGATGCCGCCCGAGGTCAAGCGCGGCCCGTTCGGCAAGTTCGGGGTCAACATCGAGGCCGACTTCGAGCCCTACTACGTCGTCGACTCGGACAAGCGCAAGAAGGTCGCCGAACTCAAACGGGCGCTGCGCGCCGCCGACGAGCTCTACCTCGCCACCGATGAGGACCGCGAAGGCGAGGCCATCGCCTGGCATCTCCAGCAGACCCTCCAGCCCAAGGTCCCCGTCAAGCGGATGGTCTTCCACGAGATCACCAAGGAAGCCATCCAGCGCGCCGCCAACAACACTCGCGACCTCGACACGGCCCTCGTTGACGCCCAGGAAACCCGGCGCATCCTCGACCGGCTCTACGGCTACGAGATCTCCCCGGTCCTCTGGCGCAAGGTGCGCGCCGGCCTGTCGGCAGGGCGGGTGCAGTCGGTCGCGACCCGGCTCGTCGTCGAGCGCGAGCGGGAGCGGATGGCCTTCACGGCCGCGACCTACTGGGATGTGGAGGGCGACTTCACGCCCGACACCGCCGCCAACACCTTCACCGCGCGCCTGACCGGTGTCGACGGGCGCAAGGTCGCCACTGGCCGCGATTTCGCCGACGACGGCACCCTGACCAACGCCAAGGTCGTCCACCTCGACGCAGAGCGGGCCCAGGGCATCGCCGAGGCCGTCCGGGACGCGGCCGTCACCGTCACCGCCGTCACCGAGAAGCCCTACACCCGGCGCCCGAGCGCCCCCTTCACGACGAGCACCCTCCAGCAGGAGGCCTCCCGCAAACTCCGCCTGAGCAGCAAGAACGCCATGCGGGTGGCGCAGCGGCTCTACGAAAACGGCTACATCACCTATATGCGGACCGACTCCACGACCCTGTCGGAGTCCGCGCTCACCGCCGCCCGGCAGCAGGCCCGTGACCTCTACGGCGCCGACTACGTGCCCGATGCCCCGCGCCGCTACGCGACCAAGGTCAAGGGCGCCCAGGAGGCCCACGAGGCGATCCGACCCGCGGGCGACCGCTTCCGCACCCCGGCCCAGGTCCGCGGCGAGCTGCGCGGCGAGGAGTACGCCCTCTACGAACTCATCTGGAAGCGCACCGTCGCCTCGCAGATGGCCGACGCGACCGGCTCGACGGCCACGGTGCGCCTGGGCGCGGACCTGGGGCACGCGGCATACGCCTCGACGGTGGAGTTCAGCGCGAGCGGCACCGTCATCACCTTCCGCGGGTTCCTCGCCGCCTACGAGGAGGGCCGCGACGAACAGCGGGTCCAACGCGCCAAGGATGTCGCCGAGCAGGAGCGGCGGCTGCCCAAACTCGGCGTCGGCACCCCGCTCGACGTCCGCCGCGCCGAGGCTCTCGGCCACGAGACGAGCCCGCCGCCGCGGTACACCGAGGCCACCCTCGTCAAGGCGATGGAGGACTTGCGGATCGGCCGGCCGTCCACGTATGCCGCGACGATCGGCACCATTCAGGACCGCGGCTACGTCTCCACCCGGGGCAGCGCCCTGGTGCCGAGTTGGCTCGCGTTCGCGGTGACCCGGTTGTTGGAGGAGCACTTCGCCCACCTCGTCGACTACGACTTCACCGCGACCATGGAGGACGGGCTCGACGCGATCGCGGCCGGGGATCAGGGGCGGGTCGCGTGGTTGAAGCGGTTCTATTTCGGTGAGGAGGGGCATTCGGCGCAGGGGTTGCGCAACCTCGTCGCCGACCTCGGGGACATCGACGCTCGGGGCATCTCGACGATCGACATCGGCGAGGGGATCGTCGTGCGCGTGGGGCGCTACGGCCCCTACGTCGAGACCGCCGACGGGGCCCGGGCGACGGTCGGGGACGACATCGCCCCCGACGAACTCACCCCGGCGCGGGCCCGCGAGATCCTCGCCGGTGCCGCCGACGACGGGCGCGAGCTCGGCGTCGACCCGGCCACCGGCCTGCAGATCATCGCCAAGGCGGGGCGTTACGGGCCCTATGTCACCGAGGTGTTGCCCGAGCCGGCCGAGACCGACGGGGAGTCGGCGACCGCCAAGCGGGCGCGGGCGAAGGTCAAGCCGCGCACGGCCAGCCTGTTCAAGGACATGGACCTCGCGACGGTCGATCTCGACACGGCGCTGCGGTTGCTGTCGCTGCCGCGGGTCGTCGGGGTCGGTCCCGACGGGGTGGAGATCACCGCCCAGAACGGGCGCTACGGGCCCTACCTGAAGATGGGCACCGACTCACGCACGCTGGCCTCGGAGTTGCAACTCTTCGACATCACCCTCGAGGAGGCGCTGGCGATCTATGCCGAGCCCAAGCAGCGCGGCCGGGCCGCGGCCAAACCCCCGATGGCCGAGTTCGGTGAGGACCCCGTGTCGGGCAAGAAGGTCACCGTCAAGGACGGTCGTTTCGGGCCGTACGTGACCGATGGCGTGACCAACGTGACGATTCCCCGGGGCGTCGACCCGGCGGACCTGACCGCTGAGCGGGCCTACGAGATGTTGGCCGACAAGCGCGCGCGGGGACCGGTGGCCCGCAAGGGTGCCAAGAAGACCGCGGCGAAGAAGACCGCAGCCAAGAAAACCACCGCGGCCCGCACGACGGCGGCGAAGAAGACGACGGCTGCAGCCAAGAAGACCGCCGCGAAGAAGACCGCGACGGCGCCCACGAAGAAGACCGCAGCGAAGAAGGCGGCCGCGCCACGACGCGCGGCCACCGAGTAGACCCGCCGTCATGAACCCGTGGACCATCGCCACCACGATGGCCAAACGTGGCCTGTTCACCCCGACCTGGCCGCACCGCCAGTTGGGGCAGGTCGTGTCCCTCTTCACCTGGGGGTTCACGCTCATCGGCGAGGTCCGCCAGGCCGCGCAGGTGGTCCCGAACCAGGTCGCCATCCTCGATGAGGACCGCGGCACGGTGACGTATGCCGCGTTGTTCGAACGCGGCATACGGGCCGCGGCTGCGTTGCGGGACTTGGGAATCGCGCCGGGGGACCGGATCGCGCTGCTCGCCCGCAACCACGTCGGCGCTGTCGAGGTGATGCTCGGGGCGAGCGCCCTCGGCGTCGATCTGGTGTTGGCCAACACCGGGATGTCTGGGCCGCAGCTGGCCGCGATGGCCCGCGAACACGACGTGCGGCTGCTCGTCCACGACGCGGAGTTCGGCTCGGCCCTCGCCGAGATGCCCGACGAGCTGCGGTGCGTGGACGACACCGCGTTCGCTGCGGCGGTGCGGGGCGCGCGGGAGGTGGACCGCGGCATACCGAGCCGGGAGGGGCGCATCATCATCCTCACCTCGGGAACCACGGGTGCGCCGCGGGGTGCCGAGCGGCGGGCTGTCGGCGGGGTGGGGCCGCTCGTGTCGATCATCGACCGGATTCCGCTGCACGCCGGCGACCGGGTCCACATCGCTGCGCCGCTGTTCCACACGTGGGGATTCGCCGCGCTGCAGTTGAGTTTGGGCATGCACGCGACGATCGTGCTGAGACGCCGGTTCGAGGCGACGGCGACGCTGGACGCGTTGGCCGAGCATCGGTGCGAGGTGCTGTTTGCCGTCCCGGTGATGGCGCAGCGAATGCTCGACTCGCTGGGGGGCGGTGCGGCGGGCGCTGGCGATGCGGGTGGCGCGGGCTTGGGCGCGGCGGGCGCGGCGGGGAGCCCGCGGCATACGGCTCGGCAACGGATGCCGCGGCTGCGGGTGGTGGCCCTGTCGGGGTCACGGCTGCCGGCGGGGTTTGCCGGGCGGTTCATGGACGAGTTCGGGGAGGTGCTCTACAACCTCTACGGCTCGACGGAGGCGTCGTGGATTTGCATCGCGACCCCTGCTGACCTGCGCCGGGACCCGGACACGGCGGGGCGGCCGCCGCTCGGCACGGTCGTGCAGATCCTGGATGGTGAGGGGCGCGAGGTCCCCGAGGGGCAGGTGGGGCGCGTCTTTTGCGGGAACGATCTGACCTTCGAGGGGTACACGTCGGGGGAGGCGCGCGAGTTCGTGGCCGGCATGGTCTCGACGGGCGATCTCGGGCACGTGCGTGACGGTCTCTACTACGTCGACGGGCGCGAGGACGACATGATCGTCAGTGGCGGCGAGAACGTCTATCCCGGGGCGGTGGAGGGTTTGATTGCCGAGTTGCCGGCGGTGCTCGAGGTGGCGGTGGTCGGGGTGCCCGATGCCGATTTCGGGGAGCGACTGGCGGCCTTTGTCGTGCGCCGGCCCGGTATGCCGCTGTCGGCCAAGGCTGTTCGCTCGCGAATTCGGGCGGTCGGGGCTCGGCATCTGGTGCCTCGTGAGGTCGTGTTCCTCGCCGCCCTGCCCCGAAATGCAGCGGGCAAGGTGATGTCCAGCGACCTGCGCGCCCACCCTCAGCTGCGTCGTGCTCCAGTGCCGTAGCAGGGGTCGTTCCCCGCGTGCGGGGTGGTTCCCCTCGTCCTACCGTGCAGTAGGTGTGGTGCCTGACGTCCTACCGTGCGGTTGGTGGGGTGCCCTACGTCCTTCCGTGCAGTTGGTGGGGTGCCTGACGTCCTACCGTGCAGTAGGTGGGGTGCCTGACGTCCTACCGTGCAGTTGGTGTTGCGATCGCCCCACTTCTTGCAGGGTAGGTTGCTTGGGCCTCGGGGGTTGGAGGGCGCATGGCTCTCGCGGATTCGACGATTGATCCCCAGGCCCCGCGCATGTCGCTCGCCCACACCTCGGTGGATGCCCATGGGCCCGTCCTGCACCTGCCGTTCGCCCTCGTCTGTGACGCCCTACCGTGCAGCTGGTGTGGTGCCTCACGCCCTACCGTGCGGTTGGTGTGGTGCCTGACGTCCTACCGTGCAGTAGGTGGGGTGCCCTACGTCCTGCCGTGCAGTTGGTGTTGCGATCGCCCCACTTCTTGCAGGGTGGGTTGCTTGGGCCTCGGGGGTTGGAGGGCGCAGGTCCCGCGACTCGGCGATTGATCCCCGGGCTCCGCGCATGTGGCTCGCCCACGTCTCGGCGAGTGCCTATGGGCCCGTCCTGCACCTGCCGTTCGCCCTCGTCTGTGACGCCCCACCGTGCAGCTGGTGTGGTGCCTCACGCCCTACCGTGCGGTTGGTGGGGTGCCCTACGTCCTACCGTGCGGTTGGTGTGGTGCCTCACGTTTTACCGTGCGGTTGGTGGGGTGCCCTACGTCCTGCCGTGCGGTTGGTGGGGTGCCCTACGTCCTGCCGTGCAGTTGGTGTTGCGATCGCCCCACTTCTTGCAGGGTAGGTTGCTTGGGTCGGCCGTACCCACCCGGCGGGCTTCGCACCAGAACTAGCACCGCGGCATACGTGGTCGTCAGGCGGCCGATTCAGTGCTGTCCGATTCGGGCAGCCGGAGCCAGCCCTCCTTCTCATAGGCCGTGACCTTGGGCCGAACGCGAGCCGCGGCGGCCCGATAGGTGGCTTCGAGTCGGGCAAGAACGGCATACGGATCAGCATCGATCTGGTGCGGAGTGACACCGGCGACCACCACGCCGGCCGCGACAAGTCCGGCGTCGCGTTCCACGGTGGCATCCCACTGATGAGCCCGGCTGTGGTAGCGGCGCGAGTGGACGAGGACGGCCATGGCCACGTCGTCGATCCAGGCATCCGGGGTCAGCAGGGGAAGCCCGCGGGCATCCTCGATCTTCGCGTTGGGCCAGGCGGGCGGCAGCACGCGACTGGTTGACATGAGCTCGAGGAGGCGACTCTCGGGCAGGCTCCAAGCACCCGATGCTGCCGAGTCGAGGGCGGCGTGCAGGGCTGCGGCCTCGCGAGGGCGAATGCGGTAGACCCACTCGGAGAGATCGTCGAGACTGACCAGGCCCTTCTGGATCGCCTCGATGAAGATCGCTTCGCGCATCGAAGGGCTGCGCAAACCCGCGGCGGCGTCCACGCAGGCCCGTCCGACACTGGCATAGGCAAGAGGCCCTCGGATCGAGGGTTGGGCATCCACCACCAGCGACGGCCGGACAGTCACGAACCCTGCGCTGCGCCGTCGGCGGCTTGGGAGTGTGATGACATCGATGACCTCGCCCACTGTGGCCGATCCGACTCCATGAAACTCCGCGGCAACCGCGCCGGTGATGACGGATCCCGGCCCGGCGTAGAGCAGGGCAGCGATGTGCCTCTGCCTTTGGGTGATGGACTCTCGGCCAAGGAGATAGACGCGAGGTAGGACCACCCGCCAGGATCGCCCCGAGTTCCACCGGATCGCCTCTTTGCTGACGCCGCAGGCGAGCAACTGCTGGCGGCTGACCATGCCGTCCTGGCCCTGAATGAGGTCGAGAGCGTCTGTGCCGAAAGTAGCCATGACGATGACGGTCGCGCATCGCAGGCGTCGACGCCATCAAACTCGCGCCGTTGTGCACGACACACCCCGGATGGGCCCACCTGTGGAAAACGCTCACCACCATGGTGCCCTCACTGGTGGCCCTCGACGGCATGGCAGGCGCTCTACCCTGCGGGAGGTGGGGTGATCGCAACGTTTTGCGTAGGGGAGGGGGTCGTGGGTGGGGTATGCCGCGGGGCCGGCCCCGGGGCGTGAGGTCTCGTCGTGCGGTTGACCGTGCGGGAGGTGGGGTGTTCGCAACGCTTTCTGCAGGGGAGGGGGTCGTGGGTGGGGCATGCCGCGGGGCCGGCCCCGGGGCGTGAGGTCTCGTCGTGCGGTTGACCCTGCGGGAGGTGGGGTGTTCGCAACGTTTTGCGTAGGGGAGGGGGTCGTGGGTGGGGTATGCCGCGGGGCCGGCCCCGGGGCGTGAGGTCTCGTCGTGCGGTTGACCCTGCGAGAGGCGGGGTGATCACAACGCCTCATGCAGGGAAGGGCGTCGGGAGCGAGGTCCTGGCGGCTGAACGCGCAGGGTCAGCGCGACCTGAGACCCACGAGGTGGAGCGCCCCCAAGAACCGAGAGACCGCGTACGGCTACGCGCCCGACGGCTCACCAAAAGGGCCACCTGTCGCACGGCCCGGTTAGGCTCGGTGGCATGACGAACGCCGGGCCCTTCATCGCCTTCGAGGGCGGCGACGGCGCGGGCAAGTCCACCCAGGTGCGGCTGCTGGCGGCGGCGTTCGAGGAGGTCGGGCGAGAGGTCGTCGTCACCCGCCAACCGGGCGGCACCGCCTTGGGCACCCAAATCCGTGGCCTCGTCCTACACGGCGACCATATGTCCCCGCGCGCCGAAGCCCTCCTCTTCGCCGCCGACAAGGCCCAGCACGTCGACGAGGTCATCCGGCCCGCGCTCGCCCGAGGGGCCGTCGTCATCACCGACCGCTACACCGACTCGTCGATCGCCTACCAAGGAGCAGGACGCGATCTGGGCGCCGACGAGGTGGCCCAGATTCAGCACTGGAGCGTCGGCGGCCTGTTCCCCGACCTGACCGTGCTCATCGACATCGACGCGGCCGAGGGGCGCCGGCGCCGTGAGGGCACCCATGACCGGCTCGAGGCCGAGGCGGACGACTACCACGAAGCCGTCCGCAGCCACTTCCTCGCCCTTGCCGGCGCCGACCCGAGCCGCTACCTCGTCATCGACGGCACCCTCGCCCCGGGCGACATCCACCTGCGCGTCCACCAGGCGTGCACGGTCGCCGGCTGGTTGCCGCTGTGAGCGGGCCGCCGACCCCCGAAGCCCGGCGCGCGGCATACGAAAGCGCCCAGGGTCACCCGAGCGTGTGGGACGACCTCGTCGGCCAGGACCCGGTGGTGGCGACCTTGCGGCACGCCGTCGCCGACCCGGCCGCGATGACCCACGCGTGGCTGCTCACCGGCCCGCCGGGGTCGGGGCGGTCCAACGCTGCCCGCGCGTTCGCGGCGGCCCTCCAATGCCCGCAGGGAGGGTGTGGGGTATGCCGCGAATGCCGCACCGCCCTCGACGGCACCCACGCCGACGTCGACATCGTGGCCACCGAGGGGCTCTCCATCAAGGTCGAACAGGCCCGCGACTTAGTCCAACTCGCGGCGTTGCGGCCGAGCGTGGGTCGTTACCGGGTCGTTCTCATCGAGGATGCCGACCGGCTCACCGAGCGCGCCGCCGACGCCCTGCTCAAGGCGATCGAGGAGCCCGCCGCCCGCACCGTGTGGATGCTGTGCGCGCCCTCGGTCGAGGACGTCGTGCTCACCATTCGCTCACGGGCGCGGCAGGTGCGGTTGCGCACCCCCCCGGTGGCCGCGGTCGCCGCGCTGCTCGAACGTCGCGACGGCGTGGACCCGGCGATGGCCCGGTATGCCGCCCGCGCGGCCCAGTCGCATATCGGCCTGGCGCGCCGGCTGGCACGGGACGAACAGGCCCGCATCCGGCGCCACGACGTCATCGGTCTGACCACTCGCATCCGGGGGGTCGGCGATGCCGTCGATGCCGCCGCGGACCTCGACGCCATCGCCACCGAGGAGTCGAAGGCGGCCTCGGCGGAGCGGGATGCGGCCGAACGCGCCCGGCTCCTCGAGGTTCTCGGGGCCGACCCGGGCGCGCGCACCCAGCCCCCGCATGTCCGGGCCCAGGTCTCGGCCCTCGAAAGGGAGCAGAAGGCGCGCGCGACCCGGTTCCGCCGGGACATGCTCGACCGCTCGCTCGTCGATTTGTTCTCCGTCTACCGGGACGCTCTCATGCTCGTCCTCGGCACCGGGTCGGCCCTGGTCAACGAGGATGCCCGGCGCGTGGTGGAGGAGGTGGCTCGGGCGATCGGCGCGGAGCGGCTGCTGCTCGCGATGGAGGCGATCGGCACCGCGCGCGAACGCATCGGCGCCAATGTCTCACCCCAACTGGCCCTGGAGGCGATGGCGCTCGACCTGCGCCTGCCCGCGTGACGCGCGGGATGTCAGGGTCGCTGGGTAGGGTCGGCCTCATGCGTCGCTCCCTCATTGCCCTCGCCGCCGGGTTGAGCGCAGTCCTCGTGCTCTCCGGGTGCAATCCCCTCGACCCGTTGCGCAACCTCGCCAAGAAATCGAGCGCGCCCTATAGCACCACCGCCGAAACCCCGCCGACTTCGATGCCGGGCACCGAGAGGTTCTACGCGCAGCAGCTCGCCTGGTCGTCCTGCTCGGGAGGTGAATGCGCCAAACTCACCGTCCCGGTCGACTACGGCAAGCCCGACGGCCCGACCATCGAGATCGCGGTGTTCCGGATGTCGCGCACGTCGGGGTTGCAACGTCTCGGTTCGCTCGTCGTCAACCCCGGCGGTCCGGGCGGGTCGGGCATCGACTATGCGCGGGCGGCGGGTTCGGGGGCGGTCGTGACGCCTCAGGTGCTGCGGGCCTACGACATCGTGGGGTTCGATCCGCGCGGGGTGGGCCGATCGGCGCCGGTCACCTGTCTCGACGATGCGGCCATGGACCGGTGGCTGGCCCAGGACCCGACACCGGATGACGCGGCCGAGCGCGAAGAGGCAGGGGCCCTGGCCGCGGATTTCGCGAAGGCATGCAAGACCAAGGGCAACCCCCTCCTGGGGCATGTGTCGACGGTCGAGGCGGCCAAGGACATGGACATCCTGCGGTCGCGCCTCGGCGAGGAAAAGCTCACCTACCTGGGCAAGTCCTACGGCACCTATCTCGGCGCCGTGTATGCCGGGCTGTTCCCCACGCATGTCGGCCGCGTCGTCCTCGACGGCGCGCTCGACCCGAGTCTGACTGCGGAACAGATCAACACGGGCCAAGCCGTTGGGTTCGACCGGGCCACCCGGGCGTGGGCGGCGGACTGCATCGCGCAGGGCCAATGCCCGCTCGGCACCAGCGTCGACGAGGTCATCAAGGGTGTCGATGCCCTGTTGCGGCGGCTCGATGCCACCCCCCTGACCAAGACCGGCGACTCGAGCGTGCCGGCGCTGACCGAGGGCTGGGCGGCATACGGAGTGGCGGTGGCGATGTACGACCAGGGGATGTGGGAGTCCCTCACGTCGGCGATCCGGGCCGCCCTCGCGGGTGATGGCACCGGGTTGATGCGGTTGGCGGAGCAGTATGCCGACCGCAACGTCGGCGGCGGTTACTCCTCCAACATGCTCCAGGTCATGTATGCCGTGAACTGCCTCGACAAGCCCGAGTCCGCCGACCTTGCCGACCGGCAGGGGCAGGCGGACCGGGCCGCGGCGGCGGCACCGCTATGGGGCCGATTCCTCGCGTGGGGCTCGCTCGTGTGCGGTGACTGGCCCCAGCCCGGCGACACGAAACCGGCGGCGCCTCAGAAGATCACCGCGCCGGGTGCGGGCCCGATCGTCGTCGTGGGGACGACCCGAGACCCGGCAACACCCTACGAATGGGCGGTCGCGTTGGCCGATCAGCTCGAGACGGGCACCCTCATCACCTACGACGGCGACGGGCATACGGCCTACACGCGCTCCAACTCGTGTGTCGACAAGGCCGTGGACGCCTGGTTCCTCAAGGGGACCGTCCCGGAGAAGGGGTTGCGCTGCTGAGGGCCACCGCTGCCGTGGACGTGGGGTGGTGACCCTGACGGCGGCCGACGCCGGGCCGGCGGCCGGTATGCCGTTCGGTCCCGATTTGGTCGCGGGTGCCGGTTCGCACGTATACTCGACCGGCGCTCGCCCGCGGGTGGGCGCATGCCGCCTTAGCTCAGTCGGCCAGAGCGATTCACTCGTAATGAATAGGTCGTCGGTTCGATTCCGACAGGCGGCTCAGATGATGCCCTCGACTTCAGTCGGGGGCATTTCTGTTGGTCGAGGCGCACGCGCGGTCGAACCCACTGGACGCCCGACGGGTATGCCGCGGGAGGACCGCGCCACCGAGGGCGACGCGACCCGGTGGCGAACTCGCGGGCCGGTGATCCCGTTCGGGGGCGGACGCCAGGTGTTGTAATCAAATCGTGATGTTGTGTTCTAACACCGGTGTGATTCCGCGGGCATCAGTGGAAATACATCGGTGTCATTTCGAAAACACATTGATGTAATTCGCGAACGCTGGTGGGGCGCCTGGTTATTGGTGTGACAACAGAGAAAAGTGATGAGTCTGAGCCGTATTCTCGTCCGGCCGAGTCTCATTCGACCCTCTGCGAAAGAAGGCCTCGCCCGTGATCGCCGCCCCTCGCAGACCACGTCCCGCGCGTGGTCCAGCGTCCCGCGCGCTCGCCGGGGTTCACGAGTCCGTCGCTGCGACTCCGATGGGCGCGAGCCGGGGCAGCGCCCCGAGCGCGAAGGTGACGTTCGTCGCCACGGGTGAGGTCGCGCGAACGGGAGACGGCATCGGTGACGGCAACACGGCATACCGGCAGTCGGCGGCGGGGGCCGCGGGCCTGACCCACCGCGGGCACCTGACCAACGACTTAGTCCCCGTCCTCATCAGCGTCTACTGAAGCGGCCCACCATGATCCCGATGCTTCCCCGCCGCACGGTTCCGGCCGTGGCCGCGGCGCTCCTCACCGCGGCCGTGATCGCCACCGCCCCGGCCTTCGGCGCCCCCTCGGACCCGGGCACCCCGTCCCAGCAGCAAGTCGACGAGGCCAAGGCCGCGGCGAGTGCCGCCGCCGGTTCCGTTGACGAGATTCAGAAGCAGTATGCCGCCGCGAGCGCCCGCCTCGACCAACTCGACCAGGGCGTCGCCGTGGCCGAAGAGAAGTGGAATGCCGCCAAACTGCGTCTCGACGCGGCCCAGCAGGCGGCCGCGGATGCCGCTCAGGAGGCCCAGCGCACGTCGGCCAAGGCCGATGAGAGTGCCGCGGTGATTCGGCGGTATGCCGCGCAGGTCTATCAGACCCAAAGCGGGCTCGGGGACATCGAGTCCTACCTGAGCAGCGGGGGTCCGCAGCAGTTGGCCGACCGGTCGGCCGTCATCGACGAGTTGAGTTCGGTGCGCCGCAAGGCCCTGGCCGATGCCTCGGGCCAGGCCAACGCAGCGGCCGAGGCCAAACGGCGGGCCGACGCAGCCGAGCAGCAGTTCCAGCAGGCGACCGGTGACGCGACAGCGGCCCGGGCGGCGGCCCGAACGGCGGCGGACCAGGCGCACGCCGAGCAGGCGCGGATCGCCACCGAACAGCAGGCCCGGATCGCCAAGTTGGCGCAATTGCGCAACACTTCCGTGCAGATCGAGCAGGCCCGACAAGACGGTCTGGCGCGGCAGGCGGCGGCCGAAGCAGCGGCCCGCCAGGCCGAACTGGAGCGCCAAGCCGCGCTCAAGGCCCAGCGTGAGCAGGAGGCCCGCGACGCCGAGGCGCGCGCCGCGGCGGCCCGGGCTGCAGCCGACCAGGCGGCCAAGGACGCCGCCGCAGCCGGCAACTCGGGATCGTCGGGGTCGTCCAGTTCGGGCGGGTCGTCCGGGTCCGCGTCACCGCGCCCGAGCGCCGGCAGCCGCCAAGCGGTGGTTGACTTCGCGTATGCCCAACTCGGCAAGCCCTACGTCTGGGGCGCCGAAGGGCCCAACGCCTACGACTGCTCGGGCCTGACGATGATGGCCTACCGGAGGATCGGGATTTACCTCGAGCACGGGTCGCAGTGGCAGTACAACAACGGCACCAAGATCCCGCTGAGCCAGTTGCAGCCCGGCGATCTCGTCTTCTTCGGGACGAGTGGCCCCTCGAACCACCACGTGGGCATCTACATCGGCAACGGGCAGATGATCCACGCGCCCAACAGCCGCACTGTCGTCAAGATCAGTTCGATCTACTACAGTTCGGATCTCGTGCAGTACGGCGCCCGCTACTGACCTCGCGCCGATCCGGCCGCTGGCTTCGCCGCCCGGCCAGAGCGGTTCAAGCGGGCGATCCCAGAATGCGGGCGGCCAAGCGTCCCACCAGGTCGGAGGCCGATTCGGGTATGCCGCGGCCGGCCGCGAGGTGCGGCCGCACCGTCGCCAGGGGAAGGTCGAACATCGCGAAAGCGGCCTCATCGGCCCGGATCTCGGCCTGCCGGGCCACGGATCGGGCCGTGCGCGCCAACAGGGTGCGCAGGGCTGTGTTGTCGCTGTCCCAGTTGTGCCGATCGGCCGCGCTCCACCCTTCTGGGGCAAAGGCCGTTGCCCCCGCATGGAGCACCTGGGCTTCGGCGGCATGGGCGCGGCACCAATCGACGCACCAGACGGCGGCCTCAATGCCCCGCGCGGGATCGGGTGTATCGCCGAGGACGGTCACCAGTTCGGCGACGAACCGCTCGGTGGTTCGCAGCCACACCGCGGCGAGCAGGGCAGCGCGATCAGGGAAGCGGTGATAGATCGAGCCGCTCGGGGCGGCGCAGTGGCGCGCGAGCGCCGCCATGGTCACCGCCTGGGCGCCGCCGCGGGCGAACAACTCGATGGCGGCGTCGAGGAGAGCCTCACGGTCATGCACGGCTCGTCGACCCACGTGTCCACCCTAGCGGGAGCACCCGGCATACTAGAGAGAGGTCTCTAATAAAAACGGGAGGATGACCATGACCCTCGGACTCAGCGACGCCGTCGCCGTTCTCGCCGCCCAGCCCTTCAGCCGCTTGCTCGGCACGAGGGTCACGAGGTTCGACACCGAGGGTGTTGTCCTCGAGTTGGACATTGCCGACCAGCACCGTCAACAGGCCGGGCTCGTCCACGGCGGCGTCTACGCCTACCTCGTCGACAACGCCGCGGCCTTCGCAGCCGGTACGGCCATCGGGCCGCGCTTGGTGAGCACGAACACCTCGCTGACCCTCGTCAATGGCGTCCGGGAGGGGACCTTGCGCGCGCACGCCGTCGTCCAACACGCCGAGCGCGGTCAGGCGGTCTGCATGGTCACGGTCAGCGCCGTCGCCCCTGACGGCACCGAGACGGTCTGCGCCCTCGGGCAGGGCACCGCGGTGGCGACCGGGGGGCGGTAACCGCGGCGTTCCGCAGGGTGCGACCCGGGCCGTTATTGCAAACGAGTTGCACTAGAGTCGCCCCGGACTGACGACCCCACGACGGAGCGGCCATGCACATCCCCGACGGCTACCTTTCCCCGCAAACGTGCGCCGCGGCATACGTCCTCGCCGTCCCCACCCTCGCGATCGCCTCCCGGCGCGTGTCCCGAGGGGTCACCACGCGGCAGGTGCCCCTGCTCGCGATGTTCGCCGCGGTGAGTTTTCTCGTCATGATGTTCAACATCCCGATCCCCGACGGCACCACCGCCCATGCCGTGGGGGCGGTCATGATCGCCATCGCGCTCGGCCCGTGGGCGGCGGTCATCGCGGTGTCGGTGGCGCTGCTCTTCCAGGCGCTGCTGTTCGGGGACGGTGGGGTCCTCGCCTACGGCGCCAACGTGCTCAACATGGCGATCGTCATGCCGTTTGTCGGGATCGCGGCCTACCGCGTGCTCGCCGGTCGCAGCGCCCTCCGGTCCACCCGGCGGGTCGTCGCGGCGGGGGTGGCCGGGTTCCTCGGGATCAACGCCGCGGCGCTCGCTGCTGCCGTCGAGTTCGGCATCCAGCCCGCGCTCTTCCACACCGCCGACGGTATGCCGCTCTACGCGCCGTACTCCTTCGCCCAGACGATCCCCGCCATGGCCCTGGCCCATCTCGTCGTCGCCGGACCGGTCGAGGGCATCCTCACCGGAGCCGTGTTCGCCTACCTGGCCAAGGCCAACCCCGAGGCACTGCGGGGCACCCACGGCGACCTCGTCACCTCCCCCGACGCCGGCGCCTCCCGGCCCGCGCGGGTCGGATGGAGCACCCCCGCCAAGGTCGCCGTGGGGTTTGTCGCGGCCCTCGTCGTGCTGTCCCCCCTGGGGTTGCTCGCCCCCGGCGGGGCATTCGGTGAGGACGCCCCTGCGGATCTCGACCTTGGCGCCCTGGGCCTGCAGGCAATCCCCGCCGGGATGGCGCGCTACACCGGCTTCTGGCGGCATACGGTGCTCGCCGATTACGGCGCGGGCGGCGCCCACGCGACGCTGGGCTACTGGCTGTCGGCGCTCGTCGGCATCGCCGTCATCGGGGCCGCCGTCTATGCGATGGGGCGGCTCGTCGGGGTGTTCCGCGGGCGCCGCGCCACCCCGGCTTCCGCGGTCCAGGACTGATTCGTGACGCGCGGCGCCGCCCCGCCCCGGAGCCGGGCCGACACTCCCGCCTGGCTGGTCCAGCCCCAGGCCCCGCTGCGCCCCGGTAGCCGTGTGGGCCGCCGCCGGGCGTCGTTCCTCGAGCGCACTCTCGGTGACGGCGCGGAGGTGTTCCGCCGGGCCATGTATGCCGAGATCGACGGGTCGCGGGGGGCCCTGCAGCGCCTCGACCCGCGCGCCAAACTCGTCGCCCTCGTCGCCCTCCTCGTCGCGGTCGCGCTCGTCCACAGCCCGCTCACCTTGGTCGTGGGGTATGCCGCGATCGTCGCCGTCGCGTGGGCGGGCGGGGTGCCGATGCGCTCGTTCGTGCGCCGCGTATGGCTCGTCGTGCCGGCGTTCACCGCCGTTGCGGTGGCCCCGGCGACGCTGTCGGTGGTCACGCCCGGGCAGATCGTCGTGCCCTTGTGGACGTGGCACGGCGCACCCCAGGGGTTGACACGCCAGGGGTTGCTCGCCGCTGCGCTCATCGTGCTGCGGGTCGCCTGCTCGGTCTCGCTCGTGCTGCTCGTCACGCTCACCACCCCCTGGAACCGGTTGCTCGGCGCCCTGGGCGCGCTCGGCGTGCCGCGCATCTTCGTCACGATCATCGCCATGGCCTACCGCTATCTCTTTGTCCTGCTGGGCAACATCACCGACCTGCTGATGGCGCGCAAGGCCCGCACGGTGCGCCCACCCGACCACGGCGCTGGCGACCGGCGCTTCGTGGGCGCGGCCGTGGGGACCCTGCTCGGCAAGTCCCACCACCTCGCCGAGGAGGTCCACCAGGCGATGGTGGCGCGGGGGTATGCCGGCCGGCACTATGCGCTGGAAAGGTCCCGGTTCGTCGCCGCCGACGTCCTCGTCGTCCTTGCCGCTCTCGCCGCGGCCGTGGTGATCCTGGGGGTCGACCGTGTCCTGCGCTGAGGAACTGCCGGCGAGCGAACCGGTCTATGCGGTGCGCAACCTCACGTACACCTATCTCGGACGGTTCGCGGCCCTGTCCGGGGTGAGTTTCGATGTGCGACGCGGGGAACGGGTGGCGCTCCTCGGGGCCAACGGCTCGGGCAAATCGACTCTGCTCAAGATCCTCGCCGGGCTCATCCACCCGACCTCGGGACACGTCGCGGCGTTCGGGAAGGCCCTCACCGAGACCGCGCTCATGGAGGAGCAATTCAACCGGGACTTCCGCTCCCGGGTCGGGATCGTGTTCCAAAACCCGGACACTCAGGTGTTTTCGGCGACCGTGCGGGAGGAGATCGCATTCGGCTGCCTCCAGTTAGGGTTGCCGCCCGAGGAGGCGCAGCAACGGCTCGACGATGTGTTGCGGCTCCTGGAGATCACCGACCTCGTCGAGCGCGCGCCCTTCCAGTTGTCGGGGGGCCAGAAGAAGAAGGTCGCGCTCGCTTCCGTCCTCGTCATGAACCCCGAGGTCATCCTCTTCGACGAGCCCACGGCCGCTCTCGATCCGCGTACCCAGCACTGGCTCATCGACCTCATCGGGGCGTTGGGGGAGGCCGGCAAGACGATCGTCGTGGCCACCCACGACCTCCACACCCTCGCCGACCTCACCGATCGGGCCCTCGTGTTCGCCGAGGACCACACCCTCCTCGCCGACGCCCCCACCCCGGCGATCCTCGCCGACCCCGCCGCGCTGCTCAGGGCCAACCTGATCCACGACCACCGGCCCTACTGAAACGCCGTCGGCGGTGTCCACAACCCACCTATTGGTCGATTGTTGACACCGCCGACTTGGTCGATTGGTGACACACCCCGCCGACGGGCGTGGCCTCACTCGGCGTCGTGGAGCGGACGGTCCTTGGTCGCCAACTCGAGGACGGCCTTGCGGATCGCCTCTTGCAACTCGGCTTCCGTGTGCCGCGTCTTGGAGTGCTCGCTCAACCCTTGGGTCGCGTGCTCGGGCGAGCGCCAGCGCGCTGTCGAGACGCCGGCGTCGCGGGCCCGGTCGAACGCCTCGCGGACGGCGACCTCGGCCTCGGCGCGGCCGGCCCAGTGGGCACCCTCGACCGACTTGCCCGGCTCCAGGTCCTTGTAGGTCTCGAAGAAGTGCTGGATCTCCAGCCGGTCGAACTCGTTGATGTGCTCCAACTCGGTGATGTGGCTCTTGCGCGGGTCGCCCGCGGGGATGCACAGAATCTTGTCGTCGCCGCCGGCCTCGTCGCGCATGTGGAACATGCCGATCGGCCGGGCCCGCACGAGGCATCCGGGCCATGTGGGCTCGTCAAGGAGGACGAGGGCGTCGAGCGGGTCACCGTCCTCGCCGAGGCTGTCCTCGACATAGCCGTAGTCGCTCGGATAGGCCATCGACGTGAACAGCATCCGGTCGAGGCGGATGCGTCCGCTCTCATGGTCGACTTCGTACTTGTTCCGCGCGCCCTTGGGGATCTCGATCGTGACGTCGAACTCCACTGCGTCCTTCTTCCCATAGGTCACCTACGCTTGCGGAAAGCAGTCTCCCTCATCAGGGGGCCCATCGTGAGAGGAGGGGTGCGTGAAACGGGTCATCATTGCCGTCGTCGCCGTACTCCTGCTCGCCGGCGGCGGGTATGCCGTGGCCGACGCGTACGACAAGGTCCCCGGCATCCTCACCCTTCCGGCGCCGGTGCCGTCCGGGCTGGTCCCGCTGCCCCGCCCCTCGGCGTCCCCGTCGTCGTCGACCGCTCCGGCGTCGACCGCGGCAGCAGTCACCGCGGCCCTGAGCCCCGTCCTCGCCGACGGGAGCCTGGGCTCCGGGGCCGGTGCCGTCGTCCGCGACGGGCTCACCGGCGAACTCCTCTACGGTGCCGGTGCCGACACTCCGCGCACCTTGGCCTCGGTCCAGAAGGTGCTCGCCGCCCTACCCATCACCGACCACCTCGACGCCCAGGGCACGATGGCCACGCGGGTGGTGTCCGCGGGCGGCAGCGACCTCGTCCTCGTCGCCGGCGGCGACACCCTCCTCGCGACCGGCGCGGGCGACCCGCACGCTACCGTCGGGCGGGCCGGGTTGGCCGACCTTGCCGCTGAGGTCAACGCCGCCGCACCTCCCGGCGCGCTCACGGTCCGGTTGGACACCTCGTATGCCGCGGGGCCCCGGGTGCCCAGCGCGTGGAAAGCGGGGGACGTCGCCGCGGGGTTCACCCGGACGGTGGGCATGATCGGCCTCGCCGACAACCGCCCGGTCCACGGGGTGGTGCCGCGCCAGGAAAGCGATGCCGACGCCCTCACGGCATTCGTCGCCGCGCTGCGGGCCACCGGGCGCACGGTCACCGCCGCCGCCGCGGGCGCCGCACCGGCAGCGAACGCGAGCGTGCTCGGTGTGGTCCGCTCCGCACCCATCGGCGATGTCCTCGACCACGCCATCGCCGACAGCGACAACGCGCTCATCGAGAACCTGCTCCGGCAGGCGATGGTCGCAGCGGGGCAGACCGTGCCCGCGGACGGCAACACCGGCACCTTCGTCACCGACCAACTCGCCAAGGCCGGGATCACGACGACCGGGTTTGCCCTTACCGACGGCTGCGGCCTCGGCCCCGGACAGAAGGCCACCCTGACCGCCGTCGACCAGGTGCTCGCCCTCGCCACCGCGGCACCGACCAAGGGGCAACCGGCGCGCGACGCCCTGCGGCGAGTCGTCGCCGACCTGCCGGTGTCCGGCCTGACCGGCACCCTCGCCGACCGGTTCACCGCCGGTGACACCGCGTCGGTGGCCGGCGTGCCGCGCGCCAAGACCGGCACCCTCACCGGGGTCACCGCCCTCGCCGGGGTCACCACCGACGTCGACGGGCGGCTGTTCACCTTCGCGGTCGCCGCCGACCGGGTGCCACCAGCGGGAACGGGCCAGGCGCGCACCACGTTGGACCGATTCGTGGCCACCCTCACCCGATGTGGCTGTCGCTGACGACCAAAGGACGCACGTGCCCGAATACATCGACTGGGAGTTCGCCAAGAGCACCGGGCGCACCCTCGTCTCTGCCGGACCGCGGCTCACCCCGCAGGAGGCGGCGCGGGAGGTGAGCGCCATCCGGGAGGCGGCGCGGGCGGCATACACCCCGGTCGCGGAAACGGCCCGGCTGCACACCCCACCGAACGCGCCCGCCGCGGTCGTTGTCGACCGGCCGACGTGGATTGCTCGCAATGCCGACTCGATGCGTGACCTGCTCGCCCCGGCGGTCGACGAGCTCCTCGCCCGCCGCAGCGAGTTCACCCCGCACCCCCTGGTGGCGAGCATCGGCGGCAAACTCACCGGCGGCGAGGCCGGCGCCCTCTTCGCGTTCCTCGCGAGCAAGGTGCTCGGGCAGTACGACCTGGCGCCCGGCGGCACCCCCCAACTCATGCTCGTCGCCCCGAACCTGCTTCAGGTGCAGCGCGACCTCGACCTCGACGCCGCCGACTTCCGGGCCTGGGTGTGCCTCCACGAGGAGACCCACCGGGTGCAATTCACGGCCGTGCCGTGGCTGCGCGAACACCTCATCGCCGGGTCACGCGCGCTCGTCGTCGACCTGGCCCCCGACCCCGACCGGTTGCAGGAGTTGGTCAAGGGAGTTGGTGCGCGGTTGCGGGAGGCCGTCAGTGAAGGTGGCCTGGGGCTCGCCGACCTGCTCACCACGCCCGAGCAGCGGGCCGAACTGGCGCAGTTGACGGCGGTCATGTCCCTCCTCGAGGGGCACGCCGATGTGGTCATGGACGATGTCGGCCCGGCCCACGTGCCGAGCGTGGCCGTCATCCGGGAGCGGTTCGAACGGCGCCGCGACGGCGTCGGCCTCCTCGACAAGGTGCTACGGCGCCTCCTCGGGCTCGAGGCCAAGATGCGGCAGTACCGCGACGGGGCCCGTTTCGTGCGCGCCGTCCAGGACCAGGTGGGCGTCGACGGGTTCAACGCGGTGTGGACCGCCCCCGACACCTTGCCGTCGCCGGCGGAGATCGCCGACCCGGGCGCGTGGGTGCGCCGGATCCACGGCTGAGATGGCCGGTCCGCACCCGAGCACGGCCGCCATCCGGTATGCCGTCCGTTCGGCACTCGCGGAATTCGCACCATCGACCGAGGCTCCCCTCGTCCTCGTCGCCTGCTCCGGGGGCGCGGACTCTCTCGCGCTCGCCGTCGAATTGGCCCACGAGGCGCCGCGCGCCGGGGTGCGCGCCGGTGCCGTCGTCGTCGACCACGGCCTCCAGGCCGACTCGGCCGCGGTCGCGTCGATGGTGGCCGATTGGCTCGGTGCGCTCGCCCTCGACCCGATTCGGGTGGTCGCGGCCAGCGTCACGCCCGGCCCCGACGGGCTCGAAGCCGCCGCTCGCCAGGCTCGGTATGCCGCCCTCGAGACCGCCGCGATCGACGCCGGCGCGGTCGCCGTACTCCTCGGGCACACCCTCGACGACCAGGCCGAACAGGTCCTCCTCGGGCTGGTCCGCGGCTCGGGGCTGCGGTCTCTCGCCGGGATGCCGCCGGCCCGCGGCCGGTACCGCCGCCCGCTGTTGGGGATCACCCGTCGCCAATGCCGGCAATCCCTCGACGACCAGGACATCCACTGGTGGGAGGACCCGATGAACGAGGACCCGGCGTTCACGCGGGTGCGTGCCCGGCGCGCCGTGGCCGACCTCGAACGCGACCTCGGCCCGGGCGTCGCCGCGGCCCTGGCCCGCACCGCGGGCCAGGCCCGCGCCGACGCCGGCCTCCTCGACGCGCTCGCCGACGAGGCCGTCGCCGCGCTGGGCGGTGGGCCGTGGCCGGTCGCGGCGCTCGCGGCATACCCGACCCCGATCCGGACCCGGATCTGGCGGCGCCTCCTCATCGACGCCGGGGCCCCGGCCGGGCAGGTGAGCGCGCGGCATACCGACGCCTGCGACGCCCTCGTGACCCAGTGGCGCGGGCAGGGCCCGGCGCACGTGCCCGGCAACCTGCGGGTCCACCGCCGCGGCGCCGAGGTGGCCGTCACCCCCGGGAAACCCGAGCGCTAGGCTGGGAACCGCTCGTCTCCACCTCGACCACCCCACCCCCAGGAGTCCCCGTGGACGTTGCCCAGATGTCGGACGACCTCGAACGAGTCCATGTCACCCAGGACCAGATCCACGCCCGACTCGACGAGTTGGCCGCCGAGATCGCGGCCGAGTATGCCGGGCAGGACCTCCTCCTCGTCGGCGTCCTCAAGGGGGCGGTCATGGTCATGGCCGACCTCATGCGGGCCCTGCCGATGAGCGTGCCCGTCGACTGGATGGCCGTCTCCTCCTATGGTTCGGGCACCAAGTCCTCCGGTGTCGTCCGCATCCTCAAGGACCTCGAGGCGGACATCTCCGGCAAACACGTCCTCATCGTCGAGGACATCGTCGACTCCGGCCTGACCCTGTCGTGGATCAAGTCCAACCTCGAATCCCGCAACCCGGCCTCGGTCGAGATCTGCACGATGCTCCGCAAACCCGACGCGGCCAAGGTCAAGGTCGACGTGCGCTGGGTGGGCTTCGACATCCCCAACGAGTTCGTCGTCGGCTACGGCCTCGACTATGCCGAGCGCTACCGCGGGCTGCGCGACGTGGCCACCTTGGCCCCGCACGTCTACAGCTGAGGAGCGGGCCGCGGGCGTGGGCTCTCGGCGAGCGGGCGGCATACCCGCCGATCCCGGGAACGAAGACGCCCGCCCTGGCGTTTCACCCCTTGCGTATGCCGCCGGCTCCGGCTCTGGTGCCCGGTAGCGTGTACTCGTCGGTGGGCTGTGGTCGCCGGCTGTTCGCACTGACCCGATGATCGAAGGAGGGGCCCCACCGGGCCTGGGCAACGTCCATGGATTTCAAGCGCCTTTTTCGAGCCCCCCTGTTCTGGGTGCTCGTCGTCATCGCCATCACCGTCGGCATTTTCTCGATGGACTCCAGCGGGGGGTATGCGCGGATCACGACGGCCCAGGCCGAGCAGCTCCTCAACCAGGACAAGGTCGACAAGGCCCTGTTCACCAGCGACAACGTGCTCAACCTCGACCTGAAGAAGGGTGAGACGTTCTCCGACAAGGACGCCGGGGTCAATGCGGCGACCAAGGTGCGCACCGAGTTCATCGAGGCCCGCGCCGATTCGCTCGTGACCCTCGTCAACTCCAAGGTCCCCACCAACTTCAACGACGAGATCAAGGGCACTAGCTTTTTCTGGACGTTCCTGATGAGCGTTTTCCCGGTGTTGCTGCTCGTGGGGTTGTTCTGGTTCATGATGACCCAGGCCCAGGGGGGCGGCTCGCGGGTCATGCAGTTCGGCAAGTCACGGGCCAAGTTGGCGAGTAAGGACACCCCGTCGGTGACGTTCGCCGATGTCGCCGGCGCCGACGAGGCCGTCGAGGAGTTGCACGAGATCAAGGACTTCCTCGCCGACCCGGGCAAGTTCCTCGCCGTGGGCGCCAAGATCCCCAAGGGTGTGCTGCTCTACGGCCCGCCCGGCACGGGCAAGACGTTGCTGGCCCGCGCGGTCGCCGGGGAGGCGGGGGTGCCCTTCTACTCGATTTCCGGGTCCGACTTCGTCGAGATGTTCGTCGGTGTCGGTGCCAGCCGGGTCCGTGACCTGTTCGAGCAGGCCAAGGCCAACGCGCCGGCCATCGTCTTCGTCGACGAGATCGACGCCGTGGGCCGCCACCGCGGCGCCGGCCTCGGCGGCGGTCACGACGAGCGCGAGCAGACCCTCAACCAACTCCTCGTCGAGATGGACGGCTTCGACGTCAAGACCAACGTCATCCTCATCGCGGCGACCAACCGCCCCGACATCCTCGACCCGGCCCTCTTGCGCCCGGGCCGGTTCGACCGGCAGATCGCCGTCGAAGCCCCCGACATGATCGGGCGGCACCGCATCCTCGAGGTGCATGCCCAGGGCAAGCCGATGGCTGCCGGGGTCGACCTGCTCGCCGTCGCGCGCCGCACCCCCGGGTTCACCGGTGCCGACCTGGCCAACGTCCTCAACGAGGCCGCCCTGCTCACCGCCCGCTCCGACAAGAAACTCATCGACAACGAGGTGTTGGATGAGGCCATCGACCGGGTCATCGCCGGCCCGCAGAAGCGGACCCGGATCATGTCGGCCAAGGAACGCAAGATCACGGCATACCACGAAGGCGGGCACGCGATCGTGGCGGCCGCCATGAACCACACCGACCCGGTGACCAAGGTGACGATCCTGCCGCGCGGGCGAGCCCTGGGCTACACCATGGTGATGCCGGTCGACGACAAGTACTCCACGACCCGCAACGAACTCCTCGACCAGCTCGCCTACGCCCTCGGGGGCCGGGTCGCCGAGGAGATCATCTTCCACGACCCGACGACCGGGGCCGCCAACGACATCGAGAAGGCGACGTCGATGGCCCGCAAGATGGTCACCGAGTACGGCATGAGCGAGCGGGTGGGGGCGGTCAAACTCGGCCAAAGCCAGGGTGAGGTGTTCCTCGGCCGCGACATGGGTCACCAGCGCGACTACTCCGAAGAGGTCGCGAGCGTCGTCGACGAGGAGGTGCGCCGCTTCATCGAGTCCGCGCACGACGAGGCCTGGCACGTCATCAACGACAACCGCGCCATCCTCGACACACTCGTCCTGGAACTGCTCGAGAAGGAAACCCTCGGGCAGGCCGAGGTGGCCGCGATTTTCACCGGCCTGGTCAAGCGCCCGTTGCGGGAGCAGTGGCTCTCCAGCGAGCACCGCACCGTGAGCGACCAGCCGCCGGTGCTCACCCCGGCCGAGGCGGCCGCGCTGAGTGCCGCCGGCTCCGACGCGCACCCCGCCTGAGCCCCCATGGCTACCATCGACCAGGCCCGCGCTCAGGCCGCGGTCCGTGAACTGCTGCTCGCCGTCGGCGAAGACCCCGACCGTGAGGGGTTGCGGGAGACGCCCGCCCGGGTGGCCCGCGCCTACGCGGAGTTGTATGCCGGGCTCAACCAAGACCCCGCGGACGTGCTCGCCACGACCTTCGAGATCGACCACGAAGAACTCATCATCGTGCGCGACATCGAGCTCTACAGCACCTGCGAACACCACCTGCTGCCCTTCCACGGGGTCGCGCACGTCGGCTACATCCCGGCGCCGGACGGGCGGGTCACCGGCTTGTCCAAGTTGGCCCGGCTCGTCGACGTGTTCGCCAAACGCCCGCAGGTGCAGGAGCGGATCACGACCCAGATCGCCGATGCCCTCGTGGAGCATCTCGGCGTGCAGGGCGTGATCGTCGTCGTCGAGGCCGAGCACCTGTGCATGTCGATGCGAGGGGTCCGCAAACCCGGGGCCCGCACCATCACGTCCGCGGTCCGGGGGCAACTGCGCAATCCCGCGACCCGGGCGGAGGCGATGGCGCTGCTCACCGGCGGCCGGCCGTGACCTCCGAGGAACCCACCTCAGCCGGTCCCGACCCGGCAGATAGCGATCCTCCGGACCCCCAAGACCGCCCCGGTCCGGGCGTTTCGCCGGCCGAGTCGGCCCGCGCCAAGCGCAAGCGGATCAAGGCCGAACGCGCCGCCGCCGAACCCGCCCAGGCCTCACCCGTGGCCCGCGAGCGGGAGGCGACCCTTGCCGCGCAGGCCGCGGACGGCATACCGTCCTTGAGCCGGCCCCGCCCCACGAAGGCGCCCGACGTCGACGCCCCCGCCGCTCGCGAAGCCGGCCCCTCCCGCGAGGTCCTCCAGCGCTTCCTGGCCCCCTCCAAGGCGCCGGCGCGGATCGGCACCTTCATCTACCTCGTCGCCCTCCTCAACATCGCCTCCGCCGTGTGGCGGCCGTGGCGCAACACCATCGACATCCTCGCCGACTACATCCCGGGCGCGGCCTACAGCTTCGCCACCGTCGCCTCGATCATGGCCGGGCTGTTCCTGCTGCTGCTCGGGCGGTCCATCAAGCGTGGGCAGAGCCGGGCCTGGTGGTTCGCCGTCATCCTGCTGTCCTTTTCGCTGCTCTCCCACCTGCTCGCCGACCCCCGCCTGACGCCGGTCGCGACGCTCGTCGTCGTCGTGGGTCTGGGCTTCCTCATCGCGTACCGGCGGGAGTTCACCTCCCAATCCGACCCGCGGACGCGCTGGGGGGCACCCAAGGTCTTCGCCCTGCTCCTGCTCGGGTCGCTCGTCGTCGGGCTGCTCCTCGTCTGGTTCAACCGGCACAGCGTCATCGGGTACCACTGGCCCGGCGTGGGCAACGTGCTCCTCTATGTCGTCAGCGGGCTGCTCTGGCAGAACCCGGACGCCACCTACGACGGCCAGATCACCCAGCGCGCCGAACTGGTCAACACCGTCCTCGGAGTCCTCGGCATCGTCACCGTGCTCACCCCGCTCGCGATGTTCTTCTCCCCGTCCAAACAAGTCGGCACCCTCACCGCCGCCGACGACGCGCGCATCCGCGACTCTCTCGAGCGCTTTCCCGAGTCGTTGGGCTATTTCAACACCCGCGCCGACAAGCAGGTCATCTGGTCCGACACCGGCAAGGCCGGGATCGCCTACCGGGTCGTCGGCGGGGTCATGCTCGCCTCGGGCGACCCCCTCGGGGATGCCGAGGCATGGCCGGGTGCCATCAAGGCCTTCCTCGACCGCGCGGACCGGTACGCCTGGACCCCGGCCGTGCTCGCCTGCTCCGAACTTGCCGGCACCATCTGGATCCGCGAGACCGGGTTCCAAGCTCTCGAAATCGGCGACGAGGCCATCATCGACACCGCCGCCTTCACCCTCGCCGGGCGCTCGATGCGCAACGTGCGTCAGATGGTCAACCGGATCCGCCGTCAGGGGTACACGACCCAGATGGTGCGGGTGCGCGAGGTGCCGCCCGCCGAGCGCACCCAGGCGCGCGCCGACGCCGATGCGTGGCGGGCCGGTGGCACCGAGCGGGGGTTCTCGATGGCGACCAGCCGCGTCCTCGACGCCGAGCGCGACCCCGAGGCGGTCGTCGTCTTCGCCCGGCGTGAGGGTGCCGTCGAGGGGATGCTCCAGTTCGCCCCTTGGGGCACCGACGGCATGTCTCTCGACCTCATGCGCCGCAACCCGCACTCGGACCCCGGCGTCAACGAACTCCTCATCTGCGATGCCCTCGCCGCCGCCCCCCATCTGGGCATCCGGCGGGTGTCGCTCAACTTCGCCATGTTCCGGTCGACCTTTGAGCGGGGGGCCCGCTTGGGCGCCGGCCCGGTCCTCAAGACGTGGCGCAAGATCCTTGTCGTCGGCAACCGTTGGTTCCAGTTGGAGAGCCTGTACAAGTTCAATGCCAAGTTCGCCCCGACGTGGTATCCCCGGTTCGTCATCTACCCCCGGGTCGCCGATTTCGTGCGCGTGTCGGTGGCCGCCGGCCGGGCCGAGGCCTTCATCGTGGGGCCCTCGGTGCGGTCGTTGTGGAATCGGCGCCGGCGTCGTTCAGGAGGTTCGTCGTGAGTTCCCCGTGGACCTTAGGCGGTGGCCGGGTCGGGTGCCTGCCACCGGCGGCCCCGCTCATCATGGGCGTGGTCAACGTGACCCCCGACTCGTTCTCCGACGGCGGTGAATGGTTCACGCCGGAGGCTGCCATCGCCCACGGGCTCGAGCTGAGGGCCCAGGGCGCGCACCTGCTCGACGTGGGTGGTGAATCCACCCGCCCTGGGGCCGAACGCCCGCCGGTGGCCGAGGAACTGCGCCGCGTCCTGCCGGTGGTCCGTGCCCTCGCCGACGTCGGGGCCGTGGTCTCCATCGACACGATGCGCGCGGAGGTGGCGCAGGCGGCGCTCGCCGCGGGGGCGGCATACGTCAACGATGTGAGCGGCGGGTTGGCCGACCCCGAGATGGCCGGCGTCGTCGCCGCGGCGGGCGTCCCGTTCGTCGTCATGCACTGGCGGGGACACAGCGTCGACATGCAACGCAAGGCCGTGTATGCCGATGTCGTCGGTGAGGTGTGCGTCGAACTCACCGAGCGCGTCGAGGCCCTCACCGCGGCCGGTATCGCGCGCGAGCGCCTCATCCTCGACCCGGGCATCGGGTTCGCCAAGACCGCCGCCCACAACTGGGAGTTGCTTCGTGGCTTGGGCCAGGTGGTCGCCCTCGGGTTGCCGGTGCTCCTCGGGACCAGCCGCAAGGCCTTCCTCGGCGCGGTCGGGCGGGCCGGTGGTGTGCCTCGACCGGCGTTGGAACGCGACGTCGCCACCGCGGTGACCAGCGCTTATGCCGTGTCGGCCGGGGTGTGGGCGGTGCGGGTTCACGACGTGGTGAGCACCCGGGACGCCCTCGATGTCGCTCACGAGTTGTGGGCGGCACCGGGCGCTGCGGGTGCGACAAAGGAGCGGGCATGAGCGATCGGATCACCCTGACCGGGGTGCGCGGCATCGGCCACCACGGGGTCTTTGCCCACGAGCGGCGCGACGGTCAACCGTTTGTCGTCGACGTCGAGATCGAGGCCGACCTCGCGGGCGCGGCCGGGAGTGATGACGTGGCCGACACGGTCAACTATGGCGAGATCGGCGCCTCGGTGCTCGCCCGTATCGAGGGCGAACCCGTCGATCTCATCGAGACGCTCGCTGCGCGGATTGCCGGCGACGTGCTCGGGCACCGGCTCGTCGACGTGGCCACGGTGACCGTGCATAAGCCGCAGGCGCCGGTGGGGGTGGAGTTCGGTGACGTGAGCGTGTCGGTGACGCGTGACCGCGCTCCGGTGCCGGTCGTGATTGCGTTGGGGGCGAACCTTGGTCATGTTGAGGAAACCCTGGAAGCGGCGCTGGCCGCGCTGGCGGCGTGCCCCGGGTTGAGCGGGGTGCGGGCCTCCCGGTGGTTCGAGACCGAGCCGATCGGGGGACCGGACCAGCCGGCATACCTCAATCTCGTCGCCACGGCCCTGACCCGGTGGTCGGCGCCGCGGCTGCTGCGGGCCCTGCATGCGATCGAGGCCGACCACGGGCGCGTGCGGGAGGTGCGTTGGGGGGCGCGCACCCTCGACCTCGACCTCATCCAGTACGGCGAGCCGGGTAGTCCCGACGAGTGGCTGGCGATCGGCCCGGAGCTCACCCTGCCGCACCCGCGGGCGCACGAGCGCGCCTTCGTCCTCGTCCCCTGGCACGATGTGGCGCCGTCGGCGTCGCTGCGGCTCGGGGCCGGCGGCGCCGTCGTGACCCTCGCGTCGGTGGTCGCGGACCTCGATACCTCGGGTGTGCGGATGCTCGGGCCCAGCGACGGGCGGGGGCACCGATGACGCGCCGCGGGCTCGGCCTGGGCCGGGTGGGTGCCGTCGTTCTCGTGGCGGGCGGGCTGACGACGATCGGCGCGTTGCTGTGGCAGCGCACCGGGCGCCTCATCCCCGAACCGCCGCTGCTCACCGGGGTGCTGTTGCTGGTTCTCGGCGGTCTGCTGCTTGGGGTCGCCTGGCCGGTGCGGTCGTATTTGCGTGGTCGGCGCCCGCGCCTCGATCCGCTCCGGGCCGCCCGTGCGCTCGTGCTCGCCCAGGCCGGGGCGCTCACCGGGGCGCTGCTCACCGGCTGGTATGCCGGCCAGCTCGCCGTGGTCCTGGGCGGGCTCGACCTGCTCGTCTATCACGACCGGGCCTGGCGCTTGGGGCTGTTGGCGGTGGTGTCGGTGCTGCTCATCGGCGCGGGCCTGTGGGCCCAGTCGTGGTGTCGCTTCGACCCGCCGTCCGGCGGCGTCGGACCGTCATCCGAAGAGCCGCCGGTGGACTGACTGTCGCCCGTCGCCGTCGTTGCCACGCCCTTTTGGTTCGTCGCACCGGTCACTCCTTTCCCGCCTGAAGTGCCTAGCGTCCACTTCGCACCTCGACTGTCGGGGGGCGGAGTGTCCCTTTCCCACTGCAAGTCCGCTGATGCCTCGCCGGGAGGCCGCTGTGGCACAGGTAGGCGGCTCCCTTGTGGTGGTAGTGGCACGCCGCGATCACGTCGGCGGCGTTCGCCGGGTTGCTCCGCGACGTGGATGCTGCGGTGGGGGCCGGGATCGTGAGGACGCGCTCAAGGCCGGGGATGGTGGTGCTGGGGCGTGTTGGTCCTCCTGCGCGCGGAGCGGGGAGCCGGGTCTCGTGGTCTGGAAGTGGCCGCCGGCGCCTGGGTGACCCAACCGCTGGTGCCGTTCTCGTGCTGGGCTAGGCAGCGTCGAGGTGAATTTCTAGGCCGCTGTTCGGGGTCCAAATGATGTCGACGAGGGTTGATAGCGGGGGCCGGTCGTCGACGAGATGAGGGGGTGGGTGGCAGCCGGGTCCGAGCAGTGGTCGGCTGGTGTCGTCGGCAAGATCAGAGGGAAGGTGCCGACCGGGTTCGTGCAGGGGCGGTGGGCTCGTGGCATGGGTGCGCCCGGTGGAGGTAGTCCACGTGACGTTCCGGATGGCGCCCGCCTCTTCGCCCTGGTTGGGGTTGCCGGGGGCATGCCAGCCGGGACTGGGGACACCGGGTCCGTCCTCAGCCTTGTCGTCGGCGGGGGCTGGTGGGGGGGGGGGGTGCCAGCCGGGTCCGCGTAGGGGTGGTGGGCTGGTGGTGTGGGTGTGTCCGGTGGGGGTGGTCCAGGTGACACGCCGGGTGGTGTCGACCTGTTCGGCGTGGTCGGGGTCGTGGCTGGCGCGCTGGGGTGCGCCATTTGCCTGGGTGTCGGGGTGGAGGGTGACGTGCCAGCCGGGTTGTTCTTTGGTGTCGTTGCACCGCCGGCATAACCCTTCCCCGTTCACGTAACTGGTGGCCCCGCCGTGCCGGTACGGGTGGGTGTGGTCGATGTCGCGGATGGGGGCGTCGCACCAGGGTGCGGCACACGACTGGTCCCGTAACCGGATCATGTCGGCCAGGGCCCCGGTGAATGCCCGGGACCGGGATTCCATGGCGACCAGGTCCCGCCCATCCACACTGGTGAACAACCGCCTGATCTTGGCGGGGGTGTGAGGGTTGCCCAGCCAGGCCCGGGCGGCCGGTACTGGGATCGGGCCGTACCCGGGCACATTGGCTGGTTCACTGGTAGGCCGGGTCGGGTCACCGGCACCCAGCAGGGACCGGTCGGTGATGACCAGGTCCACCATCACCGGCTGACCCTCCCCCACACCGCGCCCCGACAACCGGCGTAACGCCAAGTCCGTCATCACCGCCCCCAACCCACGACCGTCCGCACCCTCACCACCGGGGTCTTGCCCGCCAATGATCGTGTGCGCGTCACGGCGTAACGTCGCATACGCCCCAACCACCTCCGCCAGGGGACCCAACACGGACAGGTACGCCAACCCATCCGGCGCAGGACGCACCGTGACCCGACGGGACCCTACGGCCTGGTTGATTTTGGCGACCACCCCCGCCGCATCCACCTGTGCGGCCACCCGGCGGCACGC
>JAKOPT010000027.1 GCA_029778715.1 Actinomycetes bacterium
GGTTGGTGGGGAGTTTGGTGATGGTGTCGGCGATGATGCTGGCCGCGGCTGGGGAGAGGTCACCGTTGGTGAACGCGGCGTGGGTGGCGGGCAGGTCGGTTTCCAACGCGTGCGCGAGCCGCAGGTGTGCGGTGGCGGTGGCGCCGCTGGTGCCGGTGGCGCTGGCGACCCAGGCTGCGGTGGAGGAGTGGGCGGTGGTGGTGGCGGCGTGTTGCCGGTCGGCTTTGGCGATGAGGGCGAGTTTGGTGGCTTCTAGCCGGCGGATCACTTTGTCGATGCCGGTGATGTCGTCTCGGGTGACGATCTGGGCGGTGTCGTTGAGGTCTTTGTGTATCCGGTCGATGCTGGAGTTGAGCCACCGCAGGCGCGCGGGCAGGCCACCGGGTCGAGGTGAGGGCGGGAGCGTGGTGGCGGGTTGGTCCACCGTCCCTGACTGTGTCCAGGGCGGGGCCTGGAGCGGTGTGGCGACGGTGGTGGTCATGCTCCTTATTGTAGTCGTACGGGTGTCGGACTGGCAAGGGTTTGCGACAGGTTGTTTAGTTCGGGTGCAGGCAATTACGGGCCTCGGGTGGGTGCGCAGTTGTCCTAGTCAACCACTCTAGGAACCAGCACTGACAACGGTCGAAACCGAACCCATCGGCCCCTTCACCGAGACTGCGCGGGGGAGAAGAGGGGCGGCCAGCGGCTCATCAAGGCCACGGTATGCCGCGATTGAGGCAGTCGCCGGGACCCAGGGAGAAGAGGCGCGGTGTGGCGGAACGCGAAGGTCACGGCATACCTGCGAGCCATGCGTGACTCGCCGGAGAGGCGACAAAATGCGGCGGAAGGCGAAGGTCGCGGCGATGCGCGATTGGGTCAGGTGCCGGGTCCAGGGAGAAGTGGCGCGCTGGGGTCGTAGATGGAGGCCGCGGCATACCTGCGGGCCATGGGTGTCTGGCGCGCGTGACTCGGGGGCGGTGTGCAACTCGAAGGGCGGTCGCTGCCCTCCGAACCCGTGAGGCCCCGGAGTGACGACCGCGGTGGTGGGCTTTGGTCGCCACTTGGGAGCCATGGCTGCCAACCGGGTGCAGGGTGGCGGTTTCTCGATGCCGGGAGTTCTGGTTGAGTGGACCCCGACGCGGCATACGTGATCGAAACCCCACGGCCGCGGACTTGACGAAGGGACCAGCGTGGCCGAGTTCACCGCAGCGGTGTATCAGAACGAATTCCTGCCCGACGGTGGCACGGATGTACAAGCCATCGTGTCCGTCACCTGCACCGGTGCGGGCACGGCCGGCCAGGGGGGCCACGGGGACGCGGGCGAGATCATCGTCATCGACACGAGCGGGTCGATGAGCGACGACGCCCGGATCGAAGCCGCCAAACGCGCCGCTATGGTCGCCCTTGGCGAAATCGTCGACGGCACCTACGTCGCGATCGTCTCCGGCAATGGTGCGGCCTTCCTGGCCTACCCGAACGTCCGCTCCGGCCCCGGCATGGTCCGTCTCGACGCCCGCACCCGCGCCGAAGCGACCCGCGCGATCACAAGTTTGCGCGCCGCCGGCGGCACCGTCATCAGCACCTGGCTCGACCTCACCGGCACCCTCTTCGCCTCGGTCCCGCAGGTCACCCAGCGGCACGCCCTCATCCTCACCGACGGCGAAAACAACGAGCCCGCGAGCGTCCTCGACGCCGCCGTCAGCCGCGCGACTGGCTACTACCAAGCCGACTGCCGCGGCGTCGGCACCGACTGGAAGGTGTCCGAGATCCGGCGGATCGCCCAGGCCCTCCTCGGCACGGTCGACATCATCCCCGGGCCCGCCCAAATGGCCGAGCAGTTCGCGGCGATCATGCGCACCTCGATGGCTCGCGGGGTCCCCGACGCCCAACTCCGGGTGTGGGCGCCGCTCGGGGCGCAGGTGCTTTTCGTGCGCCAGGTGTTGCCCACTGTCGAGGACCTTACCGCCCGCCGCGCGCCCGTCAACGACCTCACCGGCTCCTATCCCACGGGCGCCTGGTCCGACGAAACCCGCGACTATCACGTCAGTATTCGCCTGGCCGCCAAGGCCCTTGGGCAGGAACAACTCGCTTCCCGGGTGCAGATCGTCGTCGGTGGCGAGATGAAGGCCCAGGGCTTGGTCAAGGCCAAGTGGTCCGGCGACTCGTCCCTGACGACCCGCATCGACGCCCAGGTCGCGCACTACACCGGGCAGACCGAACTCGCCGCCGTCATCCAGGAGGGGTTGGCCGCCAAGGCCGCCGGGCAGGAGGAACTCGCGACCACCAAACTCGGGCGCGCCGTCCAACTCGCCGCCGCGACCGGCAACGACGAGGCGACCGCCAAACTCCGCAAGGTGGTCGAGGTCCAGGACGCCGAGACGGGCACGGTTCGCCTCAAGCGCGCGGTCGCCAAGGCCGACGAGATGGCCCTCGACACCGCCTCCACCAAGACCACCCGGGTGCGGCCGTGAAGTGCCCCGCCGGTCACGAGTCAGCCGCCACCGACTATTGCGACATCTGCGGTGAGGTGATGCCGTCGGGCGCCGGTATGCCGCCCGCTTCCGGTTCGGGAATGCCGTCCGGTCTCGGTATGCCGTCCGGCGCCGGTGGAGGGGACGAGGCTCGTGGCGGCGCCGACGCTGGTGGCCACGGTGGGGGAGGCGACGGTGGGAGCGGCATACCGGGCGCTGTGGCCGACTCGACGGGCGGCGGTGCGGACGTGCCGTGCCCGAACTGTGGGGCGCCCAACCCGCCACAGGCATTGTTCTGCGAGAACTGCGGCTACGACCACACCACGGGGACGATGCCCCGGCGACCCGAGGCTCCGGCCTCCGCGGAGACGATGGCACCTTCCGAGGAGTCATCCGCGGCGGAGCAGCCAGCGCAGGACTCAGGACAGCCCGCGTCGGCGGCCGGCAGTGCGCTCGACCTCAACGCCGACCCGCCCGAACTCGTCAACAACCGACCAATAGGTGGATTGTTGACGGGATTGCCCGACGCCTCAGACCCGCCTGCGCACGCCGCCAGCGCGTCGGCCCTCCCGACAACTCCGGACTCTGCCGCATCGCCCGGCCCCACCGCAGCGCCGGCGTCCGCCGCGGCGTCCGTCGCACAGGGGGAGGCGCCGACAGGGAACCTCGCGCCAGCACTCGCCAAACCCTGGGTGGCCGAGGTCTGGATCGACCCGCAGTGGTACGCGCTGCAGAACAGCCCCGACCCGCTCCCCTCGCCGGGGTTGCCCACGGTGGTGGCCCTGCGGCATACCTCCATCTTGGTGGGGCGACACTCGGCGAGCCGCGGCATCACCCCTGACATCGACTGCGGCGCGGACAACGGCGTGAGCCGGCGTCACGCCCAGTTGACCAGCGACGGGACGCGCTGGTGGGTGGAGGACCTGGCGTCGAGCAACGGGACGTTCATCGGGGAGGCAGCCGAACCGCCGCCGAGCACCCCGATTCCGGTCGGCGTCAAGCGTGAGGTGGGGCCCGACGCGCGCCTCTACCTCGGCTCGTGGACCCGGATCGTGCTGCGGCTCTCTGTCGAGGGCGAGTTCTGACCCGCGGCCGGGCTACTCCGCCTCGATCTCGCGCACGACGCCCCCGTCGACCTCCCAGCGGCGGGTGAGGCGCACCGATTCGAGCATCCGCCGGTCGTGGGTGACGAGCAGGACCGTCCCGTCGAAGGCGTCGATGGCGGCTTCGAGTTGCTCGATCGCGGGCAGGTCGAGGTGGTTGGTCGGTTCGTCGAGTACGAGGAGGTTGACCCCGCGCGCCTGGAGCAGTGCCAGCGCGGCCCGGGTGCGTTCCCCCGGTGACAGCGTGGCTGCCGTCCGCCCGACCTGATCGGCTCCCAACCCGAACTTGGCGAGCAGCGTGCGCACCTGAGCCTGAGGCCAATCGGGCACCAGGTCGGCGAACACCCGCCCCAGCGTCCCCGGCGCCTCGAACGCAGCCCGCGCCTGGTCGACCTCACCGACGACGACCGACGCCCCCACTCCGGCCGACCCCTCGACCGGGGGCAACCGCCCGAGGAGCAGCGCGAGCAGCGTCGACTTGCCCGACCCATTGGGCCCGGTGATCGCCACCCGGTCGCCCCAGTGCACCCGCACGTCCACCGGCCCGAGCCGGAACCCGCCACGCTCGACCACCGCCCCCGAGGCCACGGCGGCCACCTCCCCCGACCGCCCCGCCGAGGCAATCGTGAACTGCAACTGCCACTCCTTGCGGGGCTCCTCCACGACCTCGAGGCGTTCGATCATCCGGTCGCTCTGGCGGGCCTTCGCGGCTTGCTTCTCCGAGGTCGCGCGCGCATGGGCCCTGATGAACTTGTCCCGCTCGGCCCCAGAACGCTTCTTACGCAAGGCGTTACGCATGCCCTTGGCCATCCAGGCGCGTTGCCGGCGAGCCCGCTCCTCCAGCGAAGCCCGGCGTGTGGCATACGCCTCATAGCTCTCTCGAGCGTGCCGACGGGCCAGTGAGCGCTCCTCGAGGTAGGCGGCATACGACCCGCCGTAGACGGCCACCCGCTGCAGCGACCGGTCGATCTCGACCACGGACGTCACCGTGCGGGCGAGGAACTCGCGGTCGTGGCTGACGACGACCACCGGCGCCTCGAGCCCGAGGACGAACTCCTCCAGGGCATCGAGTCCGTCGAGGTCGAGGTCGTTCGTGGGTTCGTCGAGGAGGTAGCCGTCGTAGCGCGAGCACAGCAACCCGGCGAGCGACACCCGCGCGGCCTGCCCGCCGGAGAGGGTGTCGAGGGTGCGGTCGAGGTCGACGGCGAGGCCCAGGTCGTCGGCGACGAGGGTGAGGCGTTCGTCGAGGTCGGCGCCGCCGAGCGCCAGCCACGCCTCCAAGGCGAGGGCGTATGCCGTGTCCGCGCCGTCGGTCCCCGCGGCCAGCGCCTCAGTGCTCGCCTCGAGGGCCATGCTCGCCTCGGTCACGCCGGTGCGGCGATGAATCTGGTCGCGGATGCTCTCCCCGGGTCGGGCGTCGGGCTGCTGGGTGAGGTACCCCAGGCGGGCGGTCGCCGGGCTCACCGTGACGGTGCCGCTCTCGGGGGCCCGCTCGCCGGCGAGGATCCGCAGCAGGGTCGACTTGCCGGCGCCGTTGGGCCCGACGAGCCCGACGATGTCGCCGGGAGCGATGACGAGGTCGAGTCCGGCGAACAGTTCGCGCCCCCCGTATGCCGCCGACACCCCTTTGGCCTGGATGGTCGCGCTCACCCGCCGATCGTGGCAGCCCCTGCGCGGTCCAGCAACGCGATATCGGCGCGCTCACTCGCTGATTCGAGGTAAACACGCCGCGAAGACCGTGCGTTCCGACCTCGAATCGACGCGACTCGCGCCGAGGTGTGTCCACCGGTCGGTGGACACACAATCCACCGGCTGTCGGTGGACGCGGGCCCGGCCGCCGGTGTTGGGTGGAAGTCATGGAGGCAGCCATAACCCTGCGGGGACTTCGCAAGACGTATGCCGGTCACGCGGCAGTTGACGGGATCGACCTCGAGGTCCGGGAAGGGGAGTGTTTCGCCCTCCTGGGGCCCAACGGCGCGGGCAAGACGACGACCGTGGAGATCCTCGAGGGATTCCGCAAACCCGACGAGGGCCAGGTGAGCGTTCTCGGCACGAACCCGTGGGAGGCACCGCGGCACTGGCGCAACCGGATCGGCATCGTCCTGCAGAGCTCGACGGGGCTGGACAACCTCACCCCTCGCGAGGTCCTCACCACCACGGCCAAGGCCTACACGAACCCGCGCAGCGTCGAGGAAGTCATCGACGCCGTGGGCCTGGAGGAAAAGGCCGACGCCCGCATCGCCGGACTCTCCGGTGGCCAGCGCCGGCGCGTCGACGTGGGGCTGGGCATCATCGGCCGCCCCGAGCTGCTCTTCCTCGACGAACCCACGACCGGGTTCGACCCGCAGGCCCGCCGCGACTTCTGGGGCCTTATCGAACGCCTCGGCGCGCAGGGCACGACGATCCTGCTCACCACCCACTACCTCGACGAGGCCGAACACCTTGCCGACCGGGTCGGGGTGGTCGCCGCCGGGAAACTCCTCGCCCTTGACACGCCCGCGAACCTCGGCGGCCGCAACACCGAGGAGGCGATCGTCACCTGGGAGGAGGCGGGCACCCGGCATACCGTCCGCACGGCCACGCCGACCGCGGAAGTGAGCCGGCTCGCGGCCCGGCTCGGCGGCCCGACGGGGGAGGTGCCCGGCCTCACGGTCGCCCGCCCCACCCTTGAGGACATCTACCTCCAACTCATCGCCCCCCACCTCGCCGACTCGACATCGGCCGACACCACCGGAGGTGCCCGGTGAACACGCTCGCCCTCGGCCTGGACCGCACCCGGGTCGAACTCAAGCAATATGCCCGCGAAAAGGAAGCGGTCTTCTTCAACTTCCTCTTCCCCATCCTCATGCTCGGGTTGTTCTCGGTGATCTTCTCGGGCCAATTCGACGATCCGGAATCCAAGGCCATCGACCTCAACGCCGGCCGGATGTTCCTCCCTGGCATGATTGCAGCCGGCGTCCTCCTCACGAGTTTCCAGACGATGGCGCTCGCGGTCGCCGTCGAACGAGACGACGGCACCCTCAAGCGCATCCGCTCCACGCCGCTGCCGCCGGTCGCTTATTTCCTCGGCAAGATCGGCCTCGTGGCCGTGACGTCGGTCGCTCAGGTCGTCGTGTTGCTCGCCATCGCCAAATTCGCCTTCCACGTCACCCTCCCCACCGATAGCGGTCGCTGGCTCACCTTCCTGTGGGTTTTCGGCCTCGGGATCGTGTCCGGCGTTGTCCTGGGCATCGCCTATTCGTCGCTGGGCACGGCGCGCTCGGTCGGTGCCGTCGTCATCGCCCCGGTCCTCATTCTCCAGTTCATCTCCGGGGTCTACTTCCCGTTCAAGTCGATTCCCGACTGGATGCAAATCACCGCGTCGGTCTTTCCGCTCAAATGGATCGCGCAGGGGATGCGCTCGGTGTTCCTCCCGGAGGGCATGGTCGCCGACGAAATGGCCCGCAGTTGGGAGCACGGTCGCACCGCCGCCATCCTCGTGGCCTGGTCGATCATCGGTCTCATCCTGTGCGTGCGCGCTTTCAAGTGGTTCAAACGAGGCACGACGTAGGCCATGCCGACGTCGTGCATCGAGAGCGACGGCGCTTCACATGCGGCCTTTGTGTCGATGTGGAAGCGCCAGTTGCTCTATTGGCATATCGCGTATGCCGTGTTGTGGGTGACCGCTCTCGCGATCGCGGTGTTCGGCGGGCCGCCGAAGAATCTTACCCTGGTCATGCTCCTGTTCGGGGTAATGGCGGCCACCTATGTGACACTGGCGCCGCGGGGTTTCCTCGTCCGAGACTCCTGGTCCGCGCCGCTTTATCACGTCATCTCATGGTCGCTGCTCTTCACGATGATGCTGCTGTGGCCGGACATTCCCGACTGGGCCTTCTTCTTCGTGTTGTTCCCGCATGTGTGGGCGATGTTCTCTCGGCGGGTGGCCACGGTCGTCAGCGTGGGCGTCATTGTGGTCGCGGTTTTCGTCGCCTGGTGGACGAACGGGCGTCCCGACCAGATCCGTCCGTTCATTCTCAGTGGCGTGCTGTCCTTGGGCCTCGCGCTGGCGCTCGGGCTCTTCATCACGCAAATCGTCAACGAGGTCCAATCCCGGTCGAAAACCCTCGACGACCTGCGCGCCGCGCAAAGCCAACTGGCCGCGATCGAGCGCGACCGCGGCATACACAACGAGCGTGAACGCCTCGCCCGCGAAATCCACGACACCCTCGCCCAAGGCTTCACCTCGGTGCTTGCCCTCTCGCGCGCGGCCGACGCCGCCCTGGCCCGCGGCGACATCGCGACCGCGCGCGACCGGCTCGCCCTCGTTGCGTCCACGGCGGCCGACAACCTCAGCGAGGCCCGGCTCATCGTCGCCGAAACGACTCCCGGACACCTGCAATCGCGAACCCTCGTCGAAGCCCTGGCCCGCCTCGTCGAGGCCATCGGCGCCGAGTCGTCGGTGCGGGCCCGGTTCGTCGTCGAGGGCGCGCCCACGGCCCTCGGGGCCGCTGCCGACGTCGCCGTCCTCCGCGCCGTCCAGGAGTCGCTGGCCAACGTGCGCCGGCACTCCGGGGCCTCGACCGTGACTGTCACCCTCGCGTATGCCGCCTCGGGCCCGGTCACGCTGACGGTCGCCGACGACGGGCGCGGGTTCGACGTGGCCGCGGGCAGCGGCGGGTTCGGGCTGGACGGCATCCGGGCGCGGGCGCGAGAACTCGGCGGTCGTGCGGGGGTGGTTTCGTGCACCGGGGGCGGCACGACGGTGACGATGGAAGTCCCGGTCGCCGCGGTCCCGTCCGACGACGATGTCGCCGGCTCACCGGAGGGCTCGCCGGCCCTGGTCGGCGCGGCGGGTCACCTGGCCGACGAAACCGCCATGACCGTATCGCCAGCCGCGCTCATGGCTTCCCCGGGAGGTGAACGGTGATCCGCCTCTTGCTCGTCGACGACCACCCCATCGTGCGGGCGGGCATGGTCGCCATGCTCTCCGAGGAACCGGAGTTCGAGATCGTCGGGGAGGCCGCGAACGGGTCCGAGTGTTTGGCCCTGGTACCCCGGGTGCGCCCCGATGTCGTCCTCATGGACCTGCGGATGCCTGTCATGGACGGCGCGGAGGCCACGCGCCGCCTCGAGGCCCTCGACGCGGCCATCCGCCCCCGGGTGCTCGTCCTCACGACCTACGACACCGACGCCGATATCGTGCGCGCCGTCGAGGCGGGGGCCCGGGGCTACCTCCTCAAGGACGCCGCGCTTCCCGAGCTCGCCGAGGCGATCCGGCGGGCCGCCCGGGGCGAAACCGTGCTCGCCCCCGCCGTGGCCGCGCGGTTGGCCCATCGCCTGCGCGCCCCCAAGGGCCCCGAGTTGACCGAGCGCGAACTCGACGTGCTGCGCCTGGTCGCCCAGGGCAAGTCGAATGCCGAGGTCGGACGGGCCCTGTTCATCGGCGAGGCGACGGTCAAGACCTACCTGTTGCGAACCTTCGCCAAGCTGGGAGTCAACGACCGCACGGCCGCGGTGACCGCGGCATACCGGCTGGGCTTCTTCGACCCCCCGCGGGTGTAAACATTCGACCAATAGGTGGGTTGTGTACACACCGGCGGGTACACAACCCACCTATTGGTCGAATGTTGACTGGCGGGCCGGGCGGGGTCAGGCGGCGGCGGACTCGCGGCGGTGCTTCCACCACTCGAACACCATCGGCAGCACCGACACGAACACGATGAGGAGGATGGCGGCCTCGAGGTTGTTCTTGATGAACGGGATGGTGCCGAGGAAGTAGCCGGCCATCGTGACGAGGACGACCCAGATGACGGCACCGACCGCGGACCAGGTGAAGAAGCGTTTCGGGTCCATCTTGCTCACCCCGGCGACGAGCGTGATGAAGGTGCGCACGATCGGCACGAACCGGCCGAGAACGAGCGCCCGATTGCCATATCGCTCAAAGAAGGCATGGGTCTTGTCGAACCACTCGCGCTTGAGGAAGCGCCAGTTCTTGTCGTAGATCGGCGGGCCGACGACGCGCCCGATCCAGTAGCCGGACACGTTGCCGAGGAAGGCCGCGATGGTGAGCAGGACGATGGCCTGCCACAGCGGCATACCGAGATGCCACTGGGTGCTCGCCGCGAACACGCCCACCATGAAAAGGAGAGAGTCGCCGGGCAGGATCGGCCACAGCAGCCCGCACTCGACGAAGACGACGATGAGCGCCAACCAGATGCCGTAGGTCGTGAGCAGGTATTGGGGGTCCATCCACTGCGGGCCGAGGGCAGGCGCCATGGTCGTCACGTCGAGGATCATCTCGCCAGCGTATGCCGCGAGCCTGTGTCTCGCCTGTGCCGCGGCCTCTCGGTGTGGTCGGTGGGCGATCTCCCGCAGCGCCCCGGCGTTCGGCTCGGGATGCTCGCTCCGGGACGCTGACCGGCGTGTTCTCGTGCGGCCTACCGTGCAGTAGGCGGGGTGATCACCCGAGCTTTCGCAGGGGAGCCCGCACGGGGTGTGGCGCTGGCCCGCGGGGTGCGTCTCAGGGGGCACCTGTGCCCCACCATGCACAGGGCTCACGCGGCATACGGGAATCACTCTGGGACGTCGGCACGTTCGGCCCGGGATGTTGCTCTCTCCTGCGTGTCCTCGCGGCCTACCGTGCAGTAGGTGGGGTGATCACCCCACCTTTCGCAGGGGAGCCCGCACGAGGGGTTGCGCTGGCCGCCGAGGGCGCGCCTCAGGGGCCACCTGTGCCCCACCAGGCACAGAGCTCGCATCACGCGGACGTCGTTGCGCCCTTGGCTGAAGCGTGATGGTCGTGGGGACGACCCTGGGCTCAAAGGATTGTCGCAACACCCCTGGTAGGAAGGGGTTTGTTGGATAGGTGCACGGGCCGGGTGTCGGAGCGCTCCGTTATTCTCGGCGCCATCGAAAGCACACCTGTGTGTGGTGGTCGCGCGCCGTTGCGCGGGCCTCGCACCGGCATGTCAGGAGTCCTCATGTCCCGCACTTCGACCGCGATGCGTGTCCTCGTCGCCGCTTCGGCCCTGAGCGCCCTGGCCCTCGCCGGATGTGGGGCCCCGGCGTCGACGACGTCTTCGGCGTCGCCGTCCGGGTCGGTGTCGTGCGCCAAGGACTCGCTCAAGACCCACACGGCCGGCAAGTTGACGGTCGCGACCGACAAACCGGCATACTCGCCGTGGTTCGTCGACGACGACCCGAGCAATGGCAAGGGCTACGAAGCGGCAGTGGCCTACGCCATCGCCGACAAGTTGGGGTTCGCCAAGGGCGATGTGACCTGGGTGCGGGCGACCTTCACCTCGGTGACGTCCCCGGGCGCCAAGCCCTTCGACTTCGACGTCAACCAGGTCTCGATCACCGATGAGCGCAAGAACGCCGTCGACTTCTCCAGCGGCTACTACACCGTGCGCCAGGCCGTCGTCACGACCAAGGGCAGCGCGATCGACGGCAAGACGAGCATCGCCGACCTCAAGGGCGCAAAACTCGGTGGTCAGGTGGGCACGACGTCACTGGCGGCGATCACCAAGCAGATCGGTGCGACTTCCGCCCCGTCGGTCTACGACACCAACGACCTGGCCGTGCAAGCCCTGAAGAACAAGCAGATCGACGGCCTCGTGGTCGACCTGCCCACCGCCTTCTATGTAACCGGCGCCCAACTCGACGACGGTGTCATCGTCGGCCAGTTGCCGGCCTCCGGTGGGACCCCCGAGCAGTTCGGCGCGGTCCTCGACAAGGGCTCGGCGTTGACGGCGTGCGTGAGTCAGGCCGTCGACGCGCTGCGTACCGACGGCGCGCTCACCAAGCTCGAGGCGCAATGGCTGGCCCAGCAGGGCGCCCCCGAGCTCAAGTGACCCCTCGGTGACCACCGGCGACCCCTCGTCGACATGCGGTGCCCGGGTGTCTGCGGCGGGCCGTGGTGTCGGCGACCCCTCGGTGACCACCGGCACCGACACCCCCGATCCCGACGGTCGGGGTGGGTCGGTCCTCCGGGCCGGTTCGCGGCTCGCCGGGCCGCAGGGGTGGGCGCCGTCCGCGCTGGAACGGGAGCGGGCGGCATACCGGAAACGCCGTTCGGTGCGCTCGCTCACGGTCTCAGCGCTGAGCACGGCCGTGGTCGCTGCGGTCCTCGTCGTGCTCGTCACCTCGGCGCCCGGGTGGCCGGCGGTGCGGCACGCCTACTTCTCGTGGGACAAGGCGGTCGCGTCGTTCCCGGCGGTGCTCGACGGGCTGTGGCTCAATATCCGGATCATGGCCGTCTGCGGGGTCATCATCGCCGTGCTCGGGTTGTTGATCGCGGTGGGGCGCACCCTGCGGGGGCCGGTCGCGTTCCCGGTGCGGGTGTTGTGCACGGGTTATGTCGACCTGTTTCGCGGGCTGCCGCTGCTCCTGGTGTTGTTGCTCCTTGGTTACGGTATGCCGGCCTTGCGCCTCACCGGGGTACCGAACTCCCCGCTCTTCTGGGGTGGGATGGCGCTCGTGCTGTCCTACTCGGCGTATGTCGCCGAGGTGTTCCGCGCTGGGATCGAATCGGTCCACCCCTCGCAGCGGGCGGCGGCGCGCTCGCTGGGGTTGACCTATGGCAAGACCCTGCGCCATGTCGTGCTGCCGCAGGCGGTGCGCCGGGTGGTGCCGCCGCTGATGAACGACCTTGTGTCGCTGCAGAAGGACTCGGGCCTGGTCTCCATCCTCGGCGTGGTCGACGCGATCCGGGCGGCCCAGATCGAGACGGCGATCGACTTCAACTACACGCCCTATGTCGTGGCCGGGCTGCTCTTCATCTGCTTGACGATCCCGATGGCGCGGCTGACCGACTGGGTGGCGCGGCGCCAGGGGTTCCAAGGGGCGGGCGGGCACCTGTGAGCATGACGTGGCGGCTCGGGGAGGCCGGCGTGGGCGCGGCCGAGGAGGGGTCATGACCCTGTTGTCGGTGCGGCACGTCCGCAAATCCTTCGGGGCCCATGTGGTGCTCGAGGACCTCACCATGTCGGTCGAGGCCGGACAGTGCGTCGTCCTCATCGGCCCCTCAGGCTCCGGCAAGTCCACGATCCTGCGCTGCCTCAACCTGCTCGAACAGGTCGACGACGGGCAAATCGTGCTGTCCGGCGACGACATCACCGACCCGCGCGTCAACGCCGACGCCGTGCGAGCCCGGATCGGGATGGTCTTCCAGGCCTACAACCTCTTCCCCCACATGTCCGTGCTCGACAACGTGACGTTGGCGCCGCGGCGGGTCCACGGCATACCGGCCGCCCAAGCCCGCGAGAAGGCGATGGCGATGCTCGAGCGCGTGGGCCTAGCCGACAAGGCGCGCGCCCGACCCGACGACCTCTCCGGCGGCCAGCAGCAGCGGGTCGCCATCGCCCGCGCCCTCGTCAACGGCCCCGAACTCATGCTCCTCGACGAGGTCACTTCGGCGCTCGACCCCGAACTCGTCGGTGAGGTCCTCGACCTCCTCGTCGAGCTCAAGTCCGAGGGCATGACGATGGTGCTCAACACGCACGAGATGGGGTTCGCGCGCGAGGTGGCCGACACCGTGTGCTTCCTCCACGACGGGCGGGTCCACGAGTCCGGTGCGCCGGCCCAGGTGCTCGGCGATCCGGTGCAGCCGCGCACCCGCGAATTCTTGCGGCGCGTCCATGGTTGAGCCGGGGGAGCGCGACGAGGTGGGTCTCGGCCCGTGGGTCGGGCGGTGGCCGGTCGGCGAGCAATGGGACCCCGAACTGCTGCGCGACGGCGACCGGCGCAACGTCGAGGACCGGTTCCGCTACTGGCGCCACGACGCGATCGTCGCCGCCCTCGACCGGCAGCGGCACCCGCTCCACATCGCCATCGAGAACTGGGAGCACGACTTCAACATCGGCTCCATCGTGCGCACCGCCAACGCGTTCAACGTCGCCGCCTTCCACATCGTCGGCCGGCGCCGGTGGAACCGCCGCGGCGCCATGGTCACCGACCGCTACCAGCACGAGATCCACCACCCGTCCGTGGCGGACCTCGTCGCGTGGGCGGCCGCGGCCGGGTCGGGTGGGGACGGCATACCAATCATCGGGGTAGACAACGTCCCCGGCTCGGTGCCGTTGGAGGGGTATGCCGTGCCGCGGGCTTGTGTGCTCGTCTTCGGTTCCGAGGGGCCGGGGCTTTCGGCGCAGATGCGGGCGGCGTGTTCGGCGATCGTGCATATCACGCAGTACGGCTCGACCCGTTCGATCAATGCCGGTGCCGCGGCGGCCATCGCGATGTACGAGTGGACCCGCCAGCACGTGCCCGCGGCCGACCACCATGAATGACCTGCTCGTCGAGCGCATCCTCGTCGCCGTCGAACAGGTGCCGCGCGGGCGAGTGGTGTCCTACGGCGACATCGCGGAGTTGGTCGGGACCGGGCCTCGCCAGGTGGGGTCGGTGCTGGCCCAGTGGGGCGGCGACGTCACCTGGTGGCGGGTGACCAACGCCGCCGGCGAACTGCCCGCGCAGCTGCGAGCCGAGGCGGCCCGACGGTGGGCCGCGGAGGGAATCGAGGTCAAGCCGAACGGCCGCGGGTGCCGGATCGCGGCATACCGGGTGGATCTGCCCGCGTGGGCAACGGCATACGAGCAGGCAACCAGGCACCTGCCGTCCGGATAAGGCCGCCCAAGCCAACAGCCCCCACTGGCAAGCGAGGCACCCTCACCCGCGGTTGGGCCCAACCCGGCTGCAGCAGCGGCGCGCACCGGCGCGTGACCCTTACCCCTGGTCGCGACGGCCCAACTCCTCGGGCGTGGCGTACCGGAACACCCGCTCCTGCCCGCTCAAGGCCGCGATCCGCTCCATCAGGGCGTCGGTGGCCTCCCGCCAAGCCGCCGGGTCCTCCTCCCGCCCCCGCCACGGCGACAGGTCGAGCGGCGCGCCGTAGGTGATCGTCACCCGGGCCCGACCCCGCAACCGCCGCCACCCCGGGTGCCCCGGCAGCACGACCTCGCGGGTCCCCCTCACTCCGACGGGCACGACCGGCACCCCCATCGGCAACGCGACCCGCATGATCCCGGTCCGGCCGCGATAGAGCCGGCCGTCGGGCGAGCGCGTCCCCTCGGGGAAGATCGCCCACACCCCTCCGGCCTCCAACAGCGCCCGGGCCGTCACCAACGCCGGCTCAGCCGCCGAAGCCCCCGACACATCGACCGGCACCTGCCCGATCGCCCTCAGGAACCACGCGAGCGCCCGCGCGCCCGCCGACCGGCCCGTGTAGTACTTCGTCTTGGCGATGAAGATGACCTTGCGCGGCACGCCCATCGAGATCCCCACCGGGTCGACCATCGTCAGGTGGTTGGGCGCGACGACGAACGCCCCGGACCGCGGCAGATTCTCCCGGCCCTCCCAGCGCAGCCGCAGGTACCAGCGCGCGACCGGCCCGAGGAGGACGAACTTGAAAACCCAATACCACACGGGCCGCGATCCTAGGCTGTGCGGGTGACTCCTGACGCATTGCTGGCCGAGTTTCGCCGTCAAGTGCGCCTCGCCGATGCCGATCGCAACCTCACCCACCTCACCGAGCGCATCGGCCTCGTCCGTCGCAGCTATCCCGCGGACCCGACCGATCCGGGCGCCATGATCGAGTCTCCCGACGGGCTCGGCGACACCGAGGACGAGATCGCGGCGGCCATCGCGACCGAGGTCGCCTTCTTCACCGCCCGCGGCCAACGTGTCGAGTGGAAGACGTATGCCGACGACGCCCCCGCCGATCTCGTCTCGAGGCTCGCGGCGGCCGGGTTCGCCGTCGGCGACGTGGAAGTCCTCATGCTCGGCCGCGCTGCCGACCTGGTGCCGATCTGCGCGGACCCGTTGCCCCCGGGGCTCGGCCTCCGCGAGTTCTCCGGCGCCGTCGACTGGGCCCGGGCCAGCGCCCTCATGGACACCGTCTGGGGGGCCAAGGACAACTGGGTCAACGACGTCTTGCGGCGCGAGCAAGAGGCCGCCCCCGATCGCTTCCGCCCGGTGTTCGTCGAGGAAACTGCCGGTGCCCGCCGGGTTGTCTCGTATGCCGCGCTGCGCCTCACCCCGGGCGTGGACTTCGCGGGGCTGTGGGGTGGGGCGACGCACCCGGACTATCGGGGACGGGGACTCTATCGGGCGCTCACGGCATACCGGGCTCAACTGGCCCTGGCCGCCGGGCATCCCTATGTGCGGGTCGACACCTCGCCGGACAGCCGCCCCATCCTGACCCGGCTCGGCCTGCACCCGGTGACGACGACGACCCCGTGCGTCCTGGAGGTGCGGCCCATGCCCGACACTGGACCTGGCCGACGCACCACAGCGTGACTTGTCGGCTGACCCGGCTCCCGACGAGCCGCCCGACGTATTGGGGGCGCGCTGCCCGACGTGTTGGGGGACGCGCTGCCCGACCCGCTGAAGGACGCGCTGCCGACCTCCCGCCTACCGTGCAGTAAGTGGGGTGATCGCAACGCCGCTTGCAGGGGAGCCTGCATGAGGTGCGGCCTTGACCCGCGAAGAACGCCTCAGGGGCCACCTGAGCCCCACCAGGCACAGGGCTCGCAGCGCTCGGGAGGTTCAGCGCCCTGAGCGCCGCCTGCTGCGGGCTACCGTGCAGTAAGTGGGGTGATCACAACGCCGTCGGCAGGGGAGCGTGCATGAGGTGTGGCTTCTGGCCCGTGGGGCGTGCCTCAGGAACCACCTGAGCCCCACCATGCACAGGGCTCGCAGCGCTCGGGAGGTTCAGCGCCCTGCGGCCACCACCTGCTGCGCCCTACCGTGCAGTAGGTGGGGTGATCACCACGCCGCTCGCAGGGCAGGGCGCGCGGGCTCGCCACCGACGGGCGTGCGGGCCGCGGGCCGCACGCCGCCATCCTCAACGGCCGGATGTCCGCCCCCAGCGCAGCGGGACCATCCCGGTCAGCACCAGGCCCGCGATCGGCACGAGCGGCCACCACCACGTCACGCCCCGGGCGTTGACGATGCCGTACATCGCCATGACCCCGAGTCCGCCGCACATCGCCACACACGCGAGCACCGCCCGCCACGTCGCCGGTGCCGGCCGGTCGTCACGCACCGGGGACTCGAACCGCCCGAACACCGCGATCAACCCCACGGTCACCGCCCCGAGCACGCCCCACCACAACGGCCGCGTCGCCCACCAGGCCCCCGACAGGGGCTCCACGCCCAACCCGAACCCGCCGAGGGCCAAAGACACCCCGATGGTGAGGATCATCGCCGTGAGGTGCCAGAGGTAGAGGGTCATGATCCGGGCGTTGACGAGCACGGTGAACCGCCAGACCCGAGCCCGCCGCAACCAGTGCGCCAGCACCGGCTCGGCCGCGAGCAACAGCCCGCCCTGGAGCAGCCCGAGGAACCCCATCGTCACCCGGGTCGGGAAGGAGTTGTTCACCGTGGCCCCGTCGAGGCCGACCATCGAGACCGGGTACGGGCCAAGCCAGACCAGCACGAGCAACCCGACCAGCCCGATCGCCGCCAACCCCACCCGGCGCGCGACTCCCCCAAGACGCCCATCGAGCCAGGCGAACCCCACGACGTGCACGGCCCCGAACACGATGACGTAGTTGGGGAAGCCCGCGAGGTCGCTGCCGGTGCCCAGGCTCACCGCATCGACCACCCCACCGACGGCCAGGAGCAACACCACCGCCCACCACCCGAGCCGCTCCCACAGCCACAAGGCCGCCGGCGCCAGCGCCACGACCATGACATACGCGGCGAGGAACCATGTCGGCACGAGCGCCACCTGCGAGGCCAGCCGCAGGGTCGCGCCCGAAACCCCCCAGGCATACGCGACCGACACAATGCCCAGCCAGGTGAGCAGCAACGGGATGACCGGCGTCCCGAGGCGACGCAACCGCGAGCGCAACCACGCGGCATACGACACCCCGCGCGAGCGGGAGGTGCGCCAGGAGAGCCCGTTCGCGTAGCCGCCGACGAGGAAGAACACCGGCATCACCTGGATCACCCAGGTGAGCGGATGGGTCCACGGAGCGAGATCGAGGATCTGGCCGGGGACGAACCGGCCCTCGCGCACGACGAGCGCGGCGGCCGTCCAGTGCCCGAACGCCACGGTGAGGATCGCCGCCGCCCGCAGGAAATCGACGACCCGGTTGCGGGTCGCGGGCGTGGCATCGGCGAGCGTCCGCACGTCGGTCAGGTCCATGAGCGCCATTGTCGCCAAGGACCGGTCCCGCGGGCGGCGACGCGCGCGGCCGCGGCGGGGCGACGGCATACCCGCCGGTCCGGTCGCCATGTGGGACGGTGACCCGGTATGCCGTCCACGAGCCGACCTCTTGCGTGTCACCGTGGGTGGGGTGGAAGGATGAGGGGCGGAAACGACCCCGTTCAGCAGGAGATCACATGCCTATCGCAACCCCCGAGGTTTACGCCGACATGCTCGACCGCGCCAAGGCGGGCGCGTTCGCCTACCCGGCGATCAACATCACCTCCAGCCAGACCGTCAACGCCGCGATCCGCGGGTTCGCCGAGGCCGGCTCCGACGGAATCATCCAGGTCTCCACCGGTGGCGCCGAATACGCGTCCGGCCCGACCATCAAGAACATGGTCACCGGTTCGCTGGCGCTCGCCGCGTATGCCCGTGAGGTCGCCAAGAACTACTCGGTCAACATCGCCCTCCACACCGACCACTGCCCCAAGGACAAGCTCGACGGGTTCGTCCGTCCGCTCATCGCCGCCTCGGCCGCGCAGGTCAAGGAGACCGGGCTGCCGATCTTCCAGTCGCACATGTGGGACGGCTCGGCCGTGCCGCTGACCGAGAACCTCGAGATCGCCAAGGAACTCCTCGAGCTCGCGCGCGCCGCGCACATCATCCTCGAGGTCGAGATCGGCGTCGTCGGCGGCGAAGAGGACGGGGTCGCCAACGAGATCAACGACCAGTTGTACACCACGCCCGAGGACGCCCTCGCGACCGTCGAGGCCCTCGGCCTGGGCGAGAAGGGCCGCTACATGGCGGCGCTGACCTTCGGCAACGTCCACGGCGTCTACAAGCCGGGCAACGTCAAGTTGCGCCCGGAGATCCTCAAGCAGTGCCAGGACGCCATCGTCGCCGCCCACGGCCTGGCTGCCGGCTCCAAGCCGCTCGACCTGGTCTTCCACGGCGGTTCCGGTTCGCTGCCGCAGGAGATCTCGGACGCGGTCGACTACGGCGTCATCAAGATGAACGTCGACACCGACACCCAGTACGCCTTCACCCGCCCGGTCGCCGGCTGGATGATGACGCACTACGACGGCGTCCTCAAGATCGACGGCGAGGTCGGCAACAAGAAGCAGTACGACCCGCGTTCGTGGGGCAAGGAGGCCGAGGCGTCGATGGCCGCCCGCGTCGTCCAGGCGTGCCAGGACCTGCGCTCGGCAGGCACGCACGTCGGCTGACGCTCGCCGGTGACGCGGCGGTCGAGTTGTCGGCCGCCGGTTGTCGGTCCGTATGCCGTGGGGCCGGGTTCCGCTGGGAGCCCGGCCCCGCGGCATACCCGGTCGGTGTCAACACTCGACCAAGCCGCCTGTGAACAATCGACCAATAGGTGGATTGTTGACACACGACGGACGGCGGGATGGCCGCAAGGGATGGGATGGCCGCAGGGGTCGCCCCCCGGGAGGTTAACAATCGACCAATAGGTGGATTGTTGACACGCGAGCGGGCGGGATCGCGATGTCCAGGCCCCGCCCTGGTGGTGTAGCACGGTGCTACGATCGGCAGGTGCGTAGTAGTCCTCCGACTCGCCTGCCGCTCGATGTGTACGAGGCGGCCTCGGTGGCGGCCGGCGTCAGCGGACGCAGCACGGCCCAACAACTCGCCTACTGGGCGCGACTGGGCCGGGAATTGGAGGCTTCGCCCGGGGTGAGTCAGCGGGACGTCGAACTTGTCCTCGCGGGTGCGGGGTCCTATGACGATTTGTCCGTCCGTGAGCAGGCCGTGGTCCGCGAGTCGTGGGACCGGGGGGTGGAGAGGCGCATTGCCGCGCTCGACCTCGCCGCGGAGTTCCGGGCGGCCGGTCGGTCGTGGACCGAGGCCGACGAGCACGGTCACCCCGTGACCGTCGCTCACTGACCGTGCCGCTCCTGTGGGTTGTGGCTGGCCCCAACGGGTCGGGAAAGTCCACCTTCGCCACTCGAGTCCTCCAGCCGGAGACCAACCTGCCCTTCATCAACGCCGACCTCATTGCGGCCCGGACGTGGCCCGGTGACGAGGAGGCGCACGGCTACGAGGCGGCTGCCCTGGCCCAGCAGCAACGCGAAGGGCTTCTGGCGCAGCGGGCTTCATTCATTACGGAGACCGTGTTCAGCCACGCCAGCAAGAACGTGCTGGTGGCGGACGCGCTTGCGGGTGGGTATCTCGTCTATCTCGACATCATGATGGTGCCTGTCGACGTGACCGTTCGCCGGGTTGTCGAGCGGGTGGCGACGGGTGGCCACACCGTCCCCGAGGAAAAGATCCGAGCCCGCTACGACCGCCTCCACGCGCTGATCGCTCGGGCGCGCGACCACTGCGACCGCACCCGGTTCTTCGACAACTCATCTGCGGAGAACGCCTTCCGACTGGTGGCCACTTATCGCCGGGGACGGCTCATGGGGACTCCGGACTGGCCGAGATGGGCCCCGCCCGCCTACGTCGGCTGGAACCATCCCGTTCTATGAGGTGACAAGCGTTGCTTCGTCCAGAAAGCGGGCAAGCAAACTTAACCCGGCGAGGCGTTCGAGGGCCTCAACCTCGGAAAGTTCCTCGATTTGGTGAGCTGCTGGGTTTCGAAAGGCGGCATACCACCCGTCTCCAAGTGAGCGCATGCCCTTCAGTCGGCTCGCCCTCGACTTCTCGTCGCCAGGCCACGGGTGTCTCAGTCGCGGTTTTCCTGGTTGTGGATCGTCGTCGCTAAGGATCTGTCGGATGAGATCGCCGTCGCGGATATCGCGACGGCTGACCTTGTTCTGGGTCTCGGCGTTAACCTTCTTGGCCGCCGCGGAGACCGCCTCCGCGTAGTGGTGGCTTTGCCAGAGGGGGCGTGCGCCTTCCCAGACCCACGGGTGGAGGGACGCGGCGTTGAGGTCGGGGGCGCTGTCCCCGAGGTTTGCGCGAATCTCACGACCACGTCTTATTGTCTCCTGGCAGCGGATCGCCCACTCCCGATCTGGGCGAAGTCGATCCCTGCTATCGCGCCTCACGGTTGGCATGGTTCCGATGACTCGCTCCCAGATGGCTTCGGCGACAACCCGTTGGGCGGCGATCCTGTCGTCGCTGCCGACGTACGTGGCGGCGTACAGGCCGGGCGGATCCCGGTAGTCGATCAGTTCTACGAACTTCGCGAGTTCGTTGAGTGCCCACTCCTCATTCACTCGTGACACGGTCCTTCCCATCACGCTTGCTGGCTTGCAATCATGGTACAAATATAACCACAACTACTGGGAAGGCTCGATCATGACGCGTGAAGACGTCCGCCGTGCCGTGAAGGGCTACGCGGACTCCGCCTCGGTGGCGCTTTGGGAAGGCCTGGCCGCCGGCATCGCCGAGGCGGAAGCCACACTGCGGGGACTGCCGCACCGCAGCGACTATCCGTTCGCACTCCCCTTGTTGGCTCGCATGCACATGCGCAACTACTGGATCGACGGCGGCGCGCCCGCCGGATGGGTGGTAGGCGGGAACCCGCGCCTCATGGGGCAGACTCTTCTTCTCCACAAGGAGGCAAATATCGAGATGCGGTTGCTCAAAGAGCGGAGGCGAACCTACCCGGGCGGCGTCCCTGTGGCCGGAACCAACGCCGAACGGCGGCAATACTGGCAGGCAATGTTGCCTTTCAATTCGGTGTTCCCTAACGAAAGCCTCGTGGAGGATCGCCTCAGGCTGCTGCTTCTTTGGGACCGTGTCATGAGCGGGGGCGAGGGGCGATTGACCTTACGCATCGTGCGGACCCTCGGCCCAGGAATCTACGGTCAACGGGTGCCCCTCGACATGAATTACGAGATCAAACAGCACGGTGGCATCTTCGACCACCTGCGCTTCCCCGGGGACCCACAAGATGATGACCTCTTCGCCGATATTGATTGGCAGGAGAACGAGGGCGATGATCTGGCCCAGTGAGGTCGCGACCCGCGGGTCTCGGCTCCTTACCCTTCGTCACTTATTCGTGTTGACTCAAGGCGAACTGGCCGACCGCCTTGCGGTTTCCCAGGGCTTCGTGTCCCAAGTGGAGAAAGACACCAAGGCATTGCCTCGGGAGGTCGCGGACCGAGCATGCCGCGAGTTCGATCTCCCAGGGTCCTTCTTCGCTGTGGGATCAGATGTTGAAGAGTTGGGCGTTGCCACGTTTCGCAAATCGGCCAAGGCCAGCATCCGGGACGAGCAGCACGTTAAGGCTCTTCATTCGGAGGCCTCCCGCTTGTTCCGCCTTGCCTCTCAGGCCTCCGGCTATCACCACTTCGACCTCTCTGGGCTTGCCATGGACGATGAGGAGGATGCGGCGTCCAAGGTTCGTGCGCTTCTCGGAATCGGCCCTGTCGATCCGATCCCGAACGTCACCCGTGCTCTCGAAAGACTCGGTGTTGGCGTCATTCACGTGCTCGACCCCCTAGATGATGAGAAGCGCGAACACAACGGGATTTCCCGGCCACACCGATTGAACGACCGCCCCGTTATTGCCACCGTGGGTGACCAGCCACCCGCGGTCCTGCGAATGACGCTGCTGCACGAATTGGGTCACCTCATCTACGACAGCGATTTGTCAACGCCTATTCGGAGCACCCGCGCGCCCGAGGAGGCTCGAGCATTCCGCTTCGCCGGCGCAATGCTGGTTCCTGGTTCCGTTATTCGGCAGCGCATTACTGAGACCCTCAGGCTGCACGGATATCTTCGTGTCAAGGCTGACTACGGCATCACCGCAAGCGCCCTCATTCACCGTGCCCGTGACATCGGTGCCATCTCGCCTGCGCGTCAACGGAGCCTATATATCCAGCACTCCTCTCAAGGCTGGCGGCACAACGAGCCCGTCGATGTCGCCGCCGAGCAACCACGACTCCTAGCACAAGCCGCCCACCGCGCCCTCGCGGACACTCCTGGACGCATCGCCGTGGAGACTGGGGTCCCTGAGGCCCTGGTCCGCCACTGGCTCGGAGTACCACCGAGGCGGCCCGCGCTCGCGCCCGTGATCACCCTCGCCCGCAGGGCCCCGAAGTAGTGCTTCAGACAGACCACACTACGGTCCTCGCCGCCAGAACACGTGACGCCCTTGAAGTGGTGATGTTCCTTCGTTGGGAGTGCGTCCTCGCGGCATACCCATCGCGTGTCAACAATCGATCAATAGGTGGGTTGTTGACTCGCGACCGGTGGCAGAGCCGCAGGCCGGGCGGGGCGTCGTGGCACAGTGGCGGGTATGACGAACGACCTCATGGGAATTGCCCCCACGTACCTGCCCGAGGACCCGGCGGCGGCCGCGCTCGCCGCGAGCAAGGAACCACCCGAGCGCATCGCCGCGGCATACCCGGCGTCGTCGCTGGCGTGGGCGACGCTGGCCGAGGCGGCGTTGGCGGCCGAGCAGCCGGTGCAGGCCTACGCCTATGCGCGCACGGGCTACCACCGCGGACTGGACGCCCTTCGCCGGGCCGGGTGGCGCGGGCAGGGCCCGATCCCGTGGGAGCACGAGCCCAACCGCGGGTTCCTGCGTGCCCTCGCCGCCCTGGCCAGGGCCGCCGGCGCCATCGAAGAGGAGGACGAGCGGGCCCGCTGCACCGAGTTCCTCCGGGCCTCATCCAGGACGGCAGCCCTCGCCCTCGGGGTGTGAGGGCGCCCGCAGCGGTGGTGCGCTGACGCGCGGGCGCGGGCGAGACGGCATACTCGATCCTCGGTGACGCCACCGGAAACGACGGTGACGACGAAACGGAAGGAGCGCCGATGCCGGCGATCGTGCTCGTGGGTGCCCAGTGGGGCGACGAGGGCAAGGGCAAGGCGACCGACCTCATGGGCAGCGCCGTCGACTACGTGGTCAAGTTCAACGGCGGCAACAACGCCGGCCACACGGTCGTCATCGAGGGCGAGGACGGGCGACGCGAAAAGTACGCCCTCCACCTGCTGCCGTCGGGCATCCTCTCGCCCAACGTCGTGCCTGTCATCGGCAATGGCGTGGTCATCGACTTGGAGGTCCTCTTCCGCGAACTCGACGACCTCGCGGCGCGCGGCGTCGACACCTCGCGCCTGGTGATCAGCGCCAACGCCCACGTCATCGCGCCCTACAACCGCACCCTCGACAAGGTGACCGAGCGGTTCCTCGGGAAACGCAAGATCGGCACGACCGGGCGCGGCATCGGCCCGACGTATGCCGACAAGATGAACCGGATCGGCATCCGGATCCAGGACTTGTTCGACGAGCACATCCTGCGCCAGAAGGTCGAGGCGGCGCTGGCGTTCAAGAACCAGGTCCTCGCCAAGATTTACAACACGCGCGCCGTGAACGCCGACGCCGTGGTCGCGGAGTTGCTGTCGTATGCCGCCCGCTTGCGTCCCATGGTCCGCGACACCTCGCTGGAGTTGGAGCGGGCGCTTGCCGCGGGCAAGAACGTGCTGCTCGAGGCCGGTCAGGCCACGCTGCTCGACGTCGATCACGGGACGTACCCCTTTGTCACGTCCTCGTCGGCGACGGCCGGGGGTGCCTGCACCGGGTCGGGGATTCCGCCGACGCGGGTCGCGCGGGTCATCGCGATCCTCAAGGCGTACACGACGCGGGTGGGGGAGGGGCCGTTCCCGACCGAGTTGTTCGACGACGCCGGCGAGCAGTTGCGCAAGGTCGGTGTCGAGTACGGCACGACGACGGGCCGGCCGCGCCGGTGTGGCTGGTTGGACACGGTGATCGGGCGGTATGCGACGCGCATCAACGGCGTGACCGATTTCGTCGTGACGAAGTTGGATGTGCTCACCGGGTTCGAGCAGGTGCCCATTTGTGTCGCCTATGAGGTCGACGGGGTGCGTTTCGACGAGATGCCGGTCAACCAGAGCGACTTCCACCACGCCAAGCCCATCTACGAGTGGTTGCCGGGCTGGTGGGAGGACATCTCCGGGTGCCGCACGTTCGAGGACCTGCCCGCCAACGCGCAGGCGTACGTGCTGCGCGTCGAGGAACTGATCGGGGCGCGCATCTCGGCCATCGGCGTCGGGCCGGGTCGCCACGAGATCATCGAGCGGCACTCGCTCCTGCCCTGACCTGCCAACCCAGCGCCGCGCCAACCTACGCCGGGTGGATCACCGTCATCCGGTGGGCCGCACGGGTCAACACGACATAGAGCACCCGCGCACCGCCTGGGGCTTCGGCGGTGATGGCCTCCGGGTCGACCACGACGGTGGCGTCCCATTCCAGGCCCTTGGAGGACAGGGGGTCGATGACCGACACCCGCCCGGCGAGCGGAAGCGCAGCACCCGACGCGGAGCCCTCTTCCGGCCCGTCCCAGGTCACCGCGGCCAGCCGCTCGCGCCACCGGGTCGCCGGGATCACGGCAATCGACCCGTCGACCTCCTCCGCCAGCGAACGCACCGCCGCCACCGTCGCGGACACGACGTCCGCGGCATACACCGGCACCGGCAACACCCCGGTCTCGCGGACCGCCTCCGGGATGTCGGCGTCGGGCACGACCGGCAGGATGACATCCCGGGCGTAATCGAAAATCTCGCGCGCATTCCGGTAGTTCGTCGCCATGTGGAAGGACCGCACCGGCTGCCCGGCATACGCCTCGCGGCGCGCCGCCGCGGCCTCGGCCACCTCACCCCACGACGACTGAGCCGCATCGCCGACGACCGTCCAGGACGCCGACCGGCCTCGCCGGCCCAGCATCCGCCACTGCATCGGCGACACGTCCTGGGCCTCGTCGACGAGGACGTGAGCATAGGACGCGGGTCGCTCGATGCGGCCGGCGAGCAACCGTTCGCGCGCATCCGCGGGCGTCACCACGGACGTCCGATGCTCCCGCGCCGACGACCCGAGCCCGGCCCGCACGTCGCGCACCCCGTAGGCCGCGAGGTCGTCCAGTTCCTCGATGTCGTAGAACCCGACCTCCTCCACGGGGGCCTCCTGCACCGGGCCGAGCACCGCCGCGAGATCGTCGATGAGCGCCACGTCGGCCACCGTCCACGAGCCGAGGAGCAGCGTCTCGCGGTAACTGCCCGCCAACGCCGCCGCCTCGTCGTGGGTGAGCACCCCACCGGCGAGGCGCGACACCTCGTCGGTGTCCGTCAGGCGCAGCAACACCGAGCGCGGGTCGACCTGGGGCCACCACGCCTCCATGAAGGCGTCGACGTCGCGCGAGCTGTCGAAGGCGTCGAGGAACTCGGCGCGCTCCTGACCCCGAGCCTGACGCCACGCGGCCGCCGCCAACGCCTCTCGTGCCGCGTCGGTGGCCAAGTTGTGCTGGTGGTTGCGCAGCACCCGGCGGCGCAGGTCCCGCAGCGCGCCCGCCTCGAGGCGCACGGCATACCCGGCAACGAAGGCGCGGAAACTCTCCGGCGCCCCTTCCGGAGCCAGCGCCGCGGCCCGGGTGAGCAGCCGCCGGATCCGCAGCGCCCCCTTGAGCGCGGCGACCTCCGGTTGGTCGGTGCGCACCGCCGTCACCCCGTCGACGAGGTCGCCGAGCGCGCGCAACGCCACCGACTCCTCGCCGAGGCTGGGCAACACCCGCTCGATATAGGCCGTGTATGCCGCCGACGGCCCGACGACGAGCACCCCGCCGGTTTCGAAGCGGCGGCGCTCCGAATAGAGCAGGTATGCCGCCCGGTGCAGCGCGACGACCGTCTTGCCGGTGCCGGGGCCGCCGGTGATTTCGGTGACGCCCCGGGAGGAAGCCCGGATCGCCTCGTCCTGGTGGCGCTGGATGGTGGCGACGATGTCGCGCATCTGCGATCCGCGCGAGCGCGTCAACGCCGCCATGAGCGCGCCGTCCCCGACGACGACGAGGTCATCCGGGGCTTCGGGAACCATGAGGTCGTCCTCGACGCCGATGACCGTTTCGCCGCGGCTGCGGAGCACGCGCCGGCGGACGACGCCCATCGGCTCGACCGGGGTAGCCCGGTAGAAGGCAGCAGCCGCGGGAGCGCGCCAGTCGACGACGAGGGGTTCGTAGTCGTCGTCGCGGACACCGAGGCGGCCGATGTAGCGGACCTCACGGTCTTGGGCCCGGGGTGGGTGGCCGTTGGGCGGTGAGGGGCACAGGTCGAGCCGTCCGAAAACGAGCCCGTCGTATTGGGTGTCGAGGGCAGCGCGCCGGCGCGCCGCGGCATACACCAAAGCGTCGCGTTCGAAGAGGCCGGTCAACTCCTCGTCGCGGACGTCACCGGTGCGGTCGGTGCGGCCCCGCGCCAAACCGTCGGCCTCGACGGTGGCGGCGCGCTCGTCGGCCTTGGCCAACTCGGCATACACACGGTCGACGTGGCGCTGTTCGCGGGCCACTTCGGCCGCCACGATGTCGTTGACCTCGTGCCGCGGGGGTGACGCAGTGCTCACGAAGCGTTGGCTCCTGGTGCTCGAGTGGCCAATGGGCGGGTCGGGCGGCGGCGCGCCTCGACCGGGGGAACGTCCCAGTCTAAACCTCGGCCATGAAAATGGACCTTCTCGCCACCCGTCGGGCTCGACATTCCTCCCCCCACAGGCCGGTCTGGGAGGCTCCGACACGGCGCTGACGTGGTTGAACTTTACATTGAACGGCGCACGCCTTACATTCGTTTCATCGACCACGTCGATGTCTGCGCAGAGCGCCGGTTAGCCCCCCAACGACCGTGAGCGCCACGCAGACGGACGCGGCGGCCCCGGGGATTACCCCCCTGCTCCCCGGGCCCGCCGCGTCCTCGGTTTTCCGGCCCCCCTGGGTGGAGGGGCGTGGCGTCAGCCGGACCCCGTAGGGTCGTGTCCGTGAAGGTTCTCGTCGTCGGTTCCGGTGCCCGTGAGCACGCCCTTGTCCGCGCCTTGGCCGCCGATCCGCAGGTGGATGCCGTGATCGCCACCCCGGGCAACCCGGGCATCGCCGACCTTGCGCTCTGCGTCAGCACCGAGGGAGGCGCCACCGACCCGGCCGGGGTGCTTGCCGTGGCCCAGCGGTATGCCGTGGAGCTCGTCGTCGTGGGTCCGGAGGCCCCGCTCGTGGCGGGGGTGGCAGACGAGTTGCGCGCGCACGGCATACCGGTGTTCGGCCCGAGTGCGGCGGCGGCGCGCCTGGAGGGGAGCAAGGCGTTCGCCAAGGAGGTCATGTCGGCGGCCGATGTGCCGACCGGGCTGGCCCACGTGTGCGCGAACCTCGCCGAGGTGGAGCAGCCGCTCGATGCGTTCGGGGCGCCCTACGTCGTCAAGGAGGACGGCCTGGCGGCGGGCAAGGGGGTTGTCGTGACCGCCGACCGGGAGGCCGCGCTCGCCCATGCGGGTGCGGTGCTGGCCAAACCCGGGGGCCTCATCGTCGTCGAGGAGTTCCTCGACGGGCCGGAGGTGTCGCTGTTCTGCCTCTGCGACGGGTCGACCGCCGTCGCGTTAGCGCCAGCTCAGGACTTCAAGCGGGTCGGCGAGGGCGACACCGGTCCCAACACCGGCGGCATGGGGGCCTACAGCCCCTTGGCCTGGGCCCCGCCCGGGCTCGCCGATGAGGTGATCGAGCGGATTGCTCTGCCCGTATTGGCGCAGATGCGCCGTCGCGGCACGCCCTTTGTCGGGACCTTGTTCGTGGGGCTGGCCCTCACCGCCCGGGGCCCGCGGGTCATCGAGTTCAACGTCCGCTTCGGGGACCCCGAGACCCAGGTGGTGCTGGCCCGGTTGCGGACGCCGCTGGCCCAGGTGCTGCTGGCCGCCGCGAACGGCCGGTTGGCGGCGGTCGAGCCCCTGCGCTGGGATGCCGGGTCGGCCGTCACGGTCGTCGTCGCGGCCAAGGACTATCCCGCGACCCCGCGCACCGGCGACCCGATCACGCTGCCCGACCTCGCGGGGGGTGGCGCGGCGGGTGCCGACGGGGCGGCATACGTGCTGCACGCCGGCACCGCCCTGGGTGAGGACGGCACCCTCGTTTCGGCGGGCGGGCGGGTGCTGTCGGTCGTGGGCACCGGGCCCGATCTGCGCGTGGCCCGGGAGCAGGCGTATGCCGCGGTCGCGGAGGTCGCGCTCGACGGGTCGCACTACCGGCGCGACATCGGGCTGGCCGCCGAGCGGGGCGAGGTGTCGGTTCCGTCCGGGCCGGGGCAGGGGCCGGCGTGACCGCCGCTGACGGGGTGACCGGGCGCTCGGCGACCGCGGGCGGGGCAGGTGCCTCGGTGAGCGTCGGCGCGCCGGAGGGAGTGCGGATCGGCGTGATCGACACCCACGTTGGCCGGGCTCAGGTGACGGAGTTGTTCGGGGCGATCTGGGGGATGACAGCGACCGCGCTGCCCGTCAACGGAGACCTCCTCGTCGCCTTGACCCACAGCGGGGCCTGCGTTTTGGGTGCCTGGCGGGGCGACCGGCTGATCGGGGCGGCAGTCGCCGCGGCCGGCGCGCCGCACGCCGACACGCTCTACTCGATCGTCGCCGGGGTCGCCGCCGACGAGGCCGGCAGTGGGGTGGGGCGGGCGCTCAAGTTGGCCCAGCGCCACTGGGGCTTGGCCCGTAGGGTGCGGGCGATCGAGTGGAGTTACGACCCGCTCGTGCGCCGCAACGCCCATTTCAACCTCAACCGGCTCGGCGCCGGGGTGCGGGCCTTCGTCCCCGACTATTACCCACCGATGGACGACGAGGTCAACCGGGGCGACCTGCCCGACCGGTTCGTCTGCGAGTGGATCTTGGCCGACAAGCCGGGCCCGCGCGCGGTGCCGGCCGGGACGCTTCAGGCGCAGCCCGCGCTGGGAGCCACGCCCAGCGGCGAACCGGTGCGGACGGCATACGACCTCACCGGGGCGACGATGGTCACGGTGGCAACCCCGGCCGATGTCGAGACCCTGCGCCGCACCGACCACGCCTGCGCGCTGCGGTGGCGCAGCCTGATGCGGGTGGTGGCGACCGAGTTGTTCGAGAGCGGGTGGCGACCGGTCGCCGTCGACGCCGGGGGGCGTTATGTGTTCGTGCCGGCGGCGCTCGCGGCCCGCGCGCCCCGATAGGAAAAGGTGAGCCATGACCCGCATCGACATCGAACTGCGCCGGCTGGAGTTGCCGCTCGTGCGGCCGTTCCGCACGAGCAAGGGCGAGGAAACCGCGCGGGACGTGCTCATGGCGCGCTGGCGCGAGGAGGGACCCGACGGCGTGATCGAGGGCTGGGCCGAGTGCGCCGCCGACGCCGAACCGACCTATTTCCCCGAGACGATCAACGACGTGACGTCTTGTGTCACCGAGGTTCTCGTGCCGCGGCTGGCGGGTTTGGCCGCCGCGGGGCCGCTGACGGTGGGTGGGCTGCGGGCGGCGTTCGCGTCGGTGCCCGGTCACCCGATCGCCCGAGGTCTGCTCGAGTCCGCGCTCCTCGACGCCCAGTTGCGCCGCCACGGTATGTCGCTCGTCGACTTCCTCGGCTCGGCTCGTCGCCCGATCGCCGTCGGGGTCTCCGTGGGGATCCCGGGGGACATCGACACGCTGTTGTCGTGGGTCGAGGGCTATCTGCGCGACGGCTATCGCCGGGTCAAGCTCAAGATCGAGCCCGGCTGGGACGTCGCGCCGGTGCGGGCGGTGCGCGAGGCATTCGGCGACGACCTGCCGCTCCAGGTGGACGCCAACCAGGCCTATTCGGCCGCCGACATCCCGCTGCTGTCGCGGCTGGACGCCTTCGGGCTGCTCCTCATCGAGCAACCCTTCGCCCGCCACGAACTCCTCGCCCACGCCGCGCTCGCGGCCCGTCACGGCACGCCCGTGTGTCTGGACGAGTCGATCCTGTCGCTGGACGACGCGATGACGGCGATCCGGCTCGGGGCGGCCGACATCGTCAACATCAAGCCGAGCCGGGTCGGGGGCTACCTCACGGCGCGCTCCATCCACGACGTGTGCCTGGCCAACGGCATACCCGTCTTCTGCGGCGGCACCCTCGAAACGGCGGTCGGGCGGGCAAGCAACCTGGCCCTGGCGACGCTTCCCGGTTTCACCCTCCCCGGCGACATCTCGGCGACCAGCCGCTACTTCGCGCGCGACATCGGGGCGTCCTTCGAGTTGGTCGACGGGGCGCTCGTCGCGCCGAGCGGGCCGGGCACCGGAGTCGACGTCGACCTCGACGCGGTCGAGGACTTCACGACGTCGGCCCAGTGGGTGAGCGTGGGCTCGGCCTGACCGGGCGGGGTTCTCTGGGAGGATCGTCGTATGCCGCCCGCTCCCGCTTCGCCGCCCGCCGCACCACCCACCCTGCCCGGGTTTGCCCACATCTACTCCGGCAAGGTCCGTGACCTCTACGCGCCGATCGGAGCGGACGGCATACCGCGCGAGGATGCCCTGCTCCTCGTCGCCTCGGACCGGATCAGCGCCTTCGACCACGTCCTCGGGCCGGCGATTCCCGACAAGGGGGTCGTGCTCACCCGGCTCTCGCTCTGGTGGTTCGAGCAGTTGGCCGACCTGGTGCCCAACCACATCATCTCCGCCGAGGCGCCGGCGGTGCCCGAATCGGTCGCCGGGCGGGCGGTGCTGGTCCGGCGCCTGCCGATGCTCCCCGTCGAATGCGTCGCCCGCGCCTACCTCACCGGCGGCGGTTTGCGGGAGTATGCCGCGGACGGGCACGTGAGCGGCATACCGTTGCCGCCGGGACTCGTCGACGGGTCGCGCTTTCCCGCGCCCATCTTCACGCCGTCCACGAAGGCGCCCGCCGGTGAGCACGACCAACCGATGTCGTATGCCGCGGTCGAGGCCGAGTTGGGCGTCGACCTGGCCGCGCGGGTGCGGGATCTGACGGTCGCTATCCTGCAGCGCGGCAACGAGATCGCAGCCGGGCGCGGCATCCTCATCGCGGATACCAAGGTGGAGTTCGGGCGGGGGTCCGACGGTGAGTTGGTGCTGGCCGACGAGGTGCTGACGCCGGATTCGTCGCGGTTCTGGCCGGCGGATCAGTGGCAGCCGGGCCGGGCGCAGCCCAGTTTCGACAAGGAGTATGTGCGGGCCTGGCTGCGTTCGCCGGCGAGCGGGTGGGATGCGGACTCGGGGGAGGCGCTGCCGGCGTTGCCCGCCGAGGTGGTCGAGCGGACCCGGGCGACGTACATCGAGGCCTACGAGCGCCTCACCGGCCTCTCCTTCTGAGCCCTCCCTCTCCGCTGATTCGAGGTAAAAACGCCGCTGGATCCGCGCGTTTTTACCTCGAATCAGGGGTGTGCGGAGTGGTCGAATCCCGAGACGGGTGACACCCTGGGATGTAGATTGGGATCCATGAGTACTCAGGTGTCGTTGCGGCTCGATGATCGGTTGCTGGCCGAGGTCGACCAGTTGGTGCGGGACGGCGAAGTGAAGAGCCGAGCCGCCCTCGTCGAGAGCGCCCTCGAACGCGAACTCCGCCGCCGCATCTACGCGAAGGAGGCGGAGATCTATGCCAGGGAGGGTGAGGATCCCGAACTGACTCCGATGTTCGAGTGGATGCAGCAGCGTGGCTACCCACGACTGGACGACTGATGCGAGCGATCCACCTTGCCCGGCTGGACAAGGTGCGGCCTGTGCTGGTGCTGACTCGCGAACCTGTTCGTGCCACTAGGGGCCGAGTCACCGTCGCACCCCTCACGTCTCACCGAAGGGGGCTGGTGTCCGAGGTGCCCCTCGGGGTGGCCAATGGGCTCGACGGCGACTCCGTTGCCAATATCGATGACACCGTGACCATCGACGTCGACGATCTTGGTCCGTGGATTGGCTCATTGCAGGAACATCAAGAGCCAATGCTCGCCGCGGCGGTCTTCGCAGCCTTCGACCTGCGCTGGTGACGGCCGCTACCCGGCGAGGTTGCCCGCGCTCGCGAGGTGCTGGAGGGGGTCGACCTCGACGCCCTCGTTGACATGCCTGGAGGGTCCATGGAACTGCGGGACTTCGTGGTGCGCATGATCGAGGAATACGCCCGGCACAGCGGGCACGCCGACTACTCCGGGCGCATCGATGGCTGGACTGGCCAGCAGCCTCCGATTCGCCACACAGCAGACCGTCGCGAGACTGTCAGGCGGCCTGCGCATCCAGCGCGAGCGGTCCGCCACATCGGACGCTGTCCTACATGTTGCAGTGACAGCCATCCGTGTCGGACAATGGTTCCGTCGGGAGCGCTGCCAGCGCGGCGTGCTCGGCCGGGTGGGACTGCCAACGCGGTGCCCACATCGTCGGCCCGACACGGATTCTGATGGGGCGCATCGCAAGATGTGCCCCATCGGCCTATCAGGGGGGTGTGCGCATGTATCTTCTGTTTGTCGATGAGTCTGGCACTCATGGTGACGAGTCCCATGCCTTTGTGCTGGGAGGGCTGGCGATCCACGAGGACGACGCAACTCGACTTCAGCGGGACCTTGACAACGTCGTTATCAAGCACTTGGAACGGGTCCCTGTCAATCTCGAAGAGTATGAAATCCACGCGGGTGAACTGAGAAACGCACGTAAGCCCAAAGGGGCCAGCGCAGGACGGATCAGCGTCTGGGCGGCGATCCCCCGCGCGGAAAGATTGCGGCTGCTAGAAGCCGCCTATGACCTTGTGTGCGAATTTCAGCCGACGGATTCGCGGCTCCCCGTCTGGTCGTTCGGAGTGGTGCTGGACTCGCACTTCCGCAGGGGCGATGCTCTGATCAAGCGAGAGCAGTTCGCCTACGAAGTCCTCTTGAACAAATTCGATGTCATGCTCAAGCGGCAACGTGACGAGCAAGGGGTGCGCAACCGCGGGCTCGTCATACATGATCGACGAGTCGTGGCTGAGCGTGATATTCAGTCGTGGGTGACTCAATGGCGTGCGGCGGCTGGCGACGTCGGACAACTTCGGAACATGGCCGACGTTCCGCTCTTCACGGACTCACGAGCCACCAGATTGCTCCAGGCGGCGGACTTGGTGGCATACGCCCTCTACCGACGGTATGCAGTGCCGGGCGATCCTCAGTATCTCAACCGGATCTGGCCCCGGTTCCACCGAGACGCGGCGGGGCAACTTCATGGGCTTGTTCATTACACCCCCGAGTTTGGGCGAGGCGCATGTGACTGTGAGTCGTGCCTCTCGCGGGTATAGCTGGAACCGTCCTATTCGTCCACTACCGCCCAGCCCGCACATATGGTTATTGGTGGCGCTGGTGCCCCGTTTGAGGAGTAGGGCGGTCAACCAGACGCCCTCGGCCGCACGGCCGCGAAGAGGCACATGTCCACTCGCTGGCCGCCGATCGCTTGGTGGCTCCGCAGCAGTCCCTCTCGGCTGAAGCCCGCGCGCTCCGCGGCTTTGATAGAGGCGGCGTTCCAGGGCTCGATGTACAACTCGACGCGCTCGACCTCAGCGACAGTCCAGGCGAAGGTGGTCAACGCGGTCAGGGACCGGGCAGCAAACCCGTGTCCTCGCGCCGCTGGCGCCACGTAATACCCGGCAGTGGCCCGGCCCTCGTCGATGGAACGCAGCCACAGCCCCGCCTGACCGATCGCCTCGTCGGTGGCTTCGACGGCGGCGCAGAAGGAGTATCCCGCTCCGGTGACGAGCCGATCCCGCTGCCGTTCGATGTACGCCAGCGCCTCCTCGGGAGTCGCGTTCGCGGGCAGCGAACCGGTCGCGGGGACATAGGGGTCCGTGGAGAGGTCGAGCAGCATGGGCACGTCGGTGTCCCGGAACGCGCGCAACCTGACCCCGTCGAAGGTGGGGCACTCGTCCGGCAGTTCCAGGGGAAGGTCCATGCCGCATTATGCGCCGCATCGACAGGGGCGCCCGCCGAGTCGACCAGGCCCTGCGGGCGGGCCGGATTAGACTGACGGGTGGCGCCCGGCATACCGGGGCGCGCCCCATCCGCCCCGTCTCCGGGAGTCCCGCATGACCGCGCCGCACGCCCACGTGCTCACGACGTTCGAGGGCGGGGCCGCCCTCTCCGACTTCCGCACCGCGGCCCTCCTCACCCGTCTCCAGGCGGCGGTGCCGGGCGTCGTCGCGGTGAGTGCGCGGCATACCCATTGGGTCGCAACCAACGCCCCGCTCGGCGACGCCGACCACGCCACCCTCGCCCGCTTGCTCACCTACGGCGACCCGTATGCCGCCCCCGCGGCCGAGGTGGCCGCCCTCCCCGCCGCGACCGTCGTCGTTGCCCCCCGTCTCGGCACGATCTCGCCGTGGTCGAGCAAGGCCACCGACATCGCGCACAACGCGGGCCTGGCGATCCAGCGGGTCGAGCGCGTCACCCACGTCACCCTCCACGGTGCCACCCTCACCGACGAGCAGTGGCAGGCGTGCGCGGCAGTCCTGCACGACCCGATGACCGAGTCGGCCCTGCGTCACCCCGAAGACGCCGCGCACCTCTTCGACGAGCGCGACCCCGAACCCCTCGAGCACGTCGATGTCCTCGGCGCCGGCCGCGCCGCCCTCGAGACCGCCAACGCCTCCTACGGGCTGGCCCTATCCGACGACGAGATCGACTACCTCGTCGACGCCTTCACGACCATCGGCCGCAACCCGACCGATGTCGAACTCATGATGTTCGCCCAGGCCAACAGCGAGCACTGCCGGCACAAGATCTTCAACGCCGAGTTCGTTGTCGACGGCCAACCCCAACCTCACAGCCTCTTCGGGATGATCCGCCACACCGAGGCCGTCGCCGGCGCGGGCACCGTCGTCGCCTACAAGGACAACGCCTCGATCATGGTCGGCGGCGAACGCACCCGCTGGCTGCCGACGAACCCCGACGCGCCGAGTCCGTATGCCGCCCGCCCCGGCGAGGTCCACGTGCTCATGAAGGTCGAGACCCATAACCATCCGACGGCGATCAGCCCCTTCCCGGGCGCGGCGACCGGCGCCGGGGGCGAGATCCGCGACGAGGGCGCGACCGGGCGCGGCAGCGCCCCCAAGGCCGGTCTGACCGGGTTCGCGGTCTCCAACCTCCACCTGCCCGGTGCGGTCGAGCCTTGGGAGAGCGGCGATTTCGAGGCGCCGGGCCATCTCGCGAGCCCGCTCGACATCATGATCGACGGTCCCCTGGGCGCAGCGGCCTTCAACAACGAGTTCGGCCGCCCGGCCCTCGGCGGCTTCTTCCGCGTCTACGAGCAGACCGTCGACGGTGTCCACCGCGGCTACCACAAGCCGATCATGAGCGCCGGCGGTCTCGGCACGATCGACGCCGACCTCACCGAGAAGATCACGTTCCCGCCCGGCACCTTGCTCATCCAACTCGGCGGCCCCGGCATGCGGATCGGCATGGGCGGCGGAGCGGCCTCCTCACTGGCCGCCGGCGCCAACACCGCGGACCTCGACTTCGACTCGGTCCAGCGCGGCAACCCGGAGATCGAGCGCCGCGCCCAAGAGGTCATCAACCACTGCTGGAGCCTGGGCGCCGACAACCCGATCCTCGCCATCCACGACGTCGGCGCCGGCGGCCTGTCCAACGCCTTCCCCGAGCTCGTCGACGGTGCCGGTCTCGGCGCCCGCTTCGACCTGCGCGCCGTCCCGCTCGAGGAAAGTGGCCTGGCGCCCAAGGAAATCTGGTGCAACGAAAGCCAGGAGCGGTACGTGCTGGCGATCGCGCCGGAGTCGCTGCCGCGATTTGCCGCGCTGGCCGGCCGGGAGCGATGCCCGTATGCCGTGGTCGGCGTCGCGCGCGCCGACGGCCGCCTCGTCGTGGCCGAGGCCGACCCCGACACCTCGGGCGCGGAGGTCACGGCGGGCACTGAGGGCATGGAGGGCGGCGTGGCCGCCGAGGGCGGCGCCCCCATCGACATGCCGATGGAGGTGCTCCTCGGCAAGCCGCCGAAGATGCGCCGCGACGTCACCTCGGTCTCCCGGACGGGCGACGCCTTCGACGCGGCCACCCTCGCCGCGCGCGGGCCCGACGGGCTCAAGGACACGGCATACGCGATCCTGCGCCACCCCAGCGTCGCCTCGAAACGGTTCCTCATCACCATCGGCGACCGCACCGTCGGCGGCCTCACCCACCGCGACCAGATGGTCGGGCCCTGGCAGGTGCCGGTCGCCGATGTCGCTGTCACGCTCGCCGACTTCCACGGGTTCGCGGGCGAGGCGATGGCCTCCGGGGAGCGGATGCCGCTGGCCGCCGTCGACGCGCCGGCCTCGGGCCGGATGGCGGTCGGGGAGGCGCTCACCAACCTGCTGGCAGCGCCGCTGCCGGCCCTGACGAGCGTCAAACTCTCGTGCAACTGGATGGCCGCGGCCGGCGAACCCGGGGAGGACGCCGCTCTCTACGCCACCGTGCAGGCGGTCGCGCTCGACGTCTGCCCGGCGCTCGGGATCTCGATCCCGGTGGGCAAGGACTCGCTGTCGATGCGCACCACCTGGACCGACGAGGCGGGTGCCCGTCGCACGGTCGTGTCGCCGGTCTCGCTGGTGGTGACGGCCTTCGCCTCCCTGTCCGACGTGCGCGGCACGTGGACCCCTGCATTGCAGGGCAATTCCATCCTCGTGCTGATCGACCTCGGCGGTGGACGGGACCGGCTCGGGGGCTCGATCGCCGCGCAGGTCTCCGGCGCCTTCGGGGGTGCGGTCCCCGATCTCGACGACCCGGCTGGGCTCACCCGCCTGGCCGCAGCGCTCGCCGAGTTGCGCGCGAACGGCCTGGTCACGGCATACCACGACCGCTCCGACGGCGGGTTGTGGGCGGCGGCCTGCGAGATGGCGTTCGCGGGCGGGTTGGGTCTCGACCTCGACGTCCCCACCGTCGGCCGGCTCGTCAGCGAGGAACTCGGTGTGCTCCTGGAGATTCCCGCCGACCGCATCCACGAAGCCCGCGGGGTGCTCCAAGCCCACGACCTGCTCCCGCACGCCTGGCGGATCGGCGTCCCCAACCGCGAGCGCCGGATGCGGGTGCGCATCGGCGACGAGCTCGTCCTCGACGAGTCGGTGCGCGATCTGGCCCAGGCCTGGGACGAGGTCGCCTGGCGGATCGCCCGGCTGCGCGACAACCCCGCCTGTGCCGACGAGGAACACGAGGCCGTCGGGGCCTACGAGGGTGCCGGTCTCACCGTCGAGGTCCCTTTCGACCCGCGCGAGGACATCGCCGCGCCCTACCTCTCGCTTGGGGCGCGGCCCAAGGTCGCCATCCTGCGCGAGCAGGGCGTCAACTCGCACGTCGAGACCGCGTATGCCGTCGACCGCGCCGGTTTCGAGGCCTGGGACGTCCACATGACCGACCTGCAGGCGGGGCGGTTCGACCTGCGCGATGCCGTGGGCTTGGTGGCCTGCGGCGGGTTCTCCTACGGCGACACCCTCGGCGCGGGGGAGGGCTGGGCCCGTTCGATCCTCTTCCACGACGACCTCACCGACGCGTTCCATGAGTTCTTCCACCGGCCCGACACGTTCGGGTTGGGCATCTGCAACGGGTGCCAGATGTTCGCCGCTCTGGCCGACCACATCCCCGGGGCGCAGGCGTGGCCGCGCTTCACGCGCAACCGTTCCGAGCAGTATGAAGCGCGGCTTTCCCAGGTCGAGATCCTCGACTCGCCGTCGCTCTTCTTCGCCGGGATGGCCGGGGCGCGGGTGCCGATCGCCGTCGCCCACGGCGAGGGTTTCGCCAACTTCGCCGCCCGCGGCGATGCGGGCGCGGTCGTGCGCGCGGCCAGGTTCGTCGACGCCGCGGGGGCGCCGGCCACGGCATACCCGTTGAACCCCAACGGTTCACCGGACGGTTTGACGGCGGTGACCACCCCGGATGGCCGGTTCACGGCGATGATGCCGCACCCGGAGCGGGTCTCGCGCAACGTCCAGATGTCGTGGACGAGCGGGCCGGTCGGCGACGAGAGCCCGTGGCTGCGGATGTTCCGCAACGCCCGCGTCTGGGTCGGCTAGCCCAGCCCGTGTACACAATCGACCAATTGGTGGGTTGTGTACACACAACCCACCAATTGGTCGATTGTGCACGCGGGGGAGTCAGTTCAACCCAACTCAGCGCAGCCGCCAGCGGCCGGGGTCGGGTGGCGCCGGTGAGGGTTGTGCGCTCGCCTCGGTGAAGGGCGGTCCGTATGCCGCGGGCCGGCCGCGCCGGACCCCCGCCGGGAGTATGCCGCGGGCCACGGCCCGGGCCAGGTCGTCGTGGTCGAACACTCCCGCGCGGCGGGCGACGAGCACGAGGTTGCCGAAGCGGCGGCCCTTGAGCACATCGTGCGTGCCGACGAGGTCGATGTCGGTGAGGCCAGCGGCGGCGACCCCGCCGAGGACCCGAGCGGTCCACCGCCGGGACGGTTCGTCGGCAAGGTTGGCCAGGAGCAGCCCATCGGGGCGAAGCACCCGGGTCACCTGGGCCCACCACGACGACGTGGTGAGCGTGGCCGGGACCTGGCCCGCGGCATACGCATCGACGACGACAACCGAGGCCGACCCGTCCGCCAACGCGCCGATCCCACGGGCGCCGTCGACGGCGCGGACCCGGATGCGATGGCCGCGGGGCAGGGGGAGGCCGCGGCGGACCAGGTCGGTGAGGTGAGCGTCGGGTTCGAGGACGATCTGCGGCGTTCCGGGCCAGCGGTGTTGGACCCAGCGCGGCAGCGTCAGGCCCCCGCCGCCGACATGGGTGAGGGTGCGCGGCACGGCGACCTCGGCGGCATACGCCTCAAGAGCAGTGGCCATGAGTGCGACGTATTCGAACCCCAAATCCGAAGGATCGGCGAGGTTGACGTGCGACTGCGGCTGGCCGTCCAACCAGACGATGGCGGCGCCGTGGCCGTCCGGGACGATCACGGCTGGGCGCTCGTCAGTCACGACCCCAGCCTGGCACGGGCGATCTCCCCGGCTGAACCGGCCGCGGCCGACAGTCCCCATCCCAGCGACCAGCTGCAGTTGCGACGGTCCTCGCGCGCTGCTTACGCTCAACGATGACGGGCCGCGCAGGGGTGGCCCTTGGCGCCTGAGGGGTGCAAATGACAACAACTCGTATCAACCGACGTCAGGTCGCGGGCGGAGCCGCCTGGGCGCTCCCCGTTCTGGCCGTCGCCGCAGCAGCCCCCGCGCTGGCCGCGTCCGCGACCGGTATCCAGGGGAACAATTTCGTCGACTATGGCGTCACCTCCGCCTGCGGGCAGAACGCCTACGCCCCGCCACCCCAGGTCGTCGTGTCGAGCACCTCGAATGGGAACTGCGGCTTCCTGCCACGCCCGGTGACGACATCGACCTGGGGCTACATCTCCAACGTCGTCGTCACCGTGTGGTTCTCCAGCAGCGGGCTCACCTTCACCAATTCGAGCGCCTCCGACGCCGCCGGAGGAACCTGGTCCAACCTCGTGCGCGACACCACGGTGAGCAACATGACGTCTGCAAACGGCATCGTCTACTACGCCTACCGGACCACCTACCTGGGCAGCGCGACGACGCCGACGATGTGCTGCGGCCCCTACTTCCTCGACCCCAACCAGCCGGGGTCGTGCGGCCCCACGTACTCGTTCAGCGCGACCAACGCCACCACCGTGACGTGGGGGGTGATGAAGACCGGGCCGAACAACAAGTGCTGGCTCAAGGGCAACTACTTCCAGATTTCGGCGACGATGAACGGCACGGTCGTGACCAACCCCGTTGTCACCGTCGGCACCGTTTGATCGCGCGGTCGTCGTCGGCTGGCTGGGAGGTATGCCGGCCGGTCAGGTTGCTCGCGTGGCCGTCTCCGGCACCAGCACGCGAGCGCGCTGGTGCCGGAGACGGCGGCCAGTTCGCCGGATGGATCCCGGCGTTCGGCCTCAGCGGGCGAACACGACGGGGATCGTGATGCGCGTGCCCGAGGGTTGGGCGACCAAGGTCAGTGACGACGTCGAGGGCTTGATGCTCTTGGCCGTCACGTGCAAGGTCACCGCGGCTCGCCCGTCCTTGGTCGGGACGCCGGCCAACCGGACGGTCTCGATCGGGTAGGTCCCGACGACCTTGCCGTTCGCCATGACCTGGAGGGTGGTGTTCGCTGGGGCGCCCAGGCTGGTGAGGTCGACGCCCTGGACGGTCAGGTTGAGGGTGTCGACGCCCATCCGCACCGTGCTCGGCATCCCGAGGACCTCGACCCCGTTCTTGGCGAACGAGGGGGACACCGGGCTGTGGGACTTGATGTAGTTGATGAAGACGTCGGTGTCGATGAGCCCGGAATCCTTGAGGTTGGTGCCCTCGGCGAAGGCGGTGAAGTTGTCGCCGCCGGCCATCAAGAACGAGCCAGCGGTCACCCGATAGGTTGCGGCCAAGTCCATGGGGGCACCGTTGTAGGTGATCGACGTGATCCGATCCCCGGCGGCGCGGGTCGCGTCGTAGGTGTAGGTCACGTTCGAGGACAGCCCCAGTTTGAGGAAGGGCCGGGCCGCGCCCGCCGGCTGCCACTGCTGCTCGAGGGCCTTCTTGAACTGGGCCCCGGTGAGTTCGCGGGTTTGCATGGTGTTGGCGAACGGGTGGATGGCCGCCGCCTCGGCGTAGGTGATCTCACCGGGCTTCTCGCCCGCGGCGCTGTTGTTGAAGCGCAACTCGGAGCGCAGCCCGCCGGGGTTCATCACGCCGATGTCGGCACCGGGACGGCCGGGCACGTTCATCGCGTCCTTCCAGGCTTCTGCGCTCAGGTTGCCCAGCGCGGACTCGCGTTGACGGTCGTCACGGGTGGCGCCGGCATACACGCCGTTGACCGGCTTGGCGTCGGCGAACGCGGTGGTGATGTCGGCCGTGATCGAACCGATGACCGTGCCACCGAGGATCTTGGCCTGCGCTTCGGCGGTTTGCACGATGCCCTTGACTGCGGCGAACTGGGGGTTGGACTCGCAGGCCGGCGTGACGTCGGCCGGCTTGAGGTTGGTCGCGGTGTACTGCTTGACCTGCTTGGTCACCGGGTCGATGCCGAGTTGGACCCGGCCGAGGAGGGTGCCGTAGGACGCGGACTGGATGATCGGGCGGGTGCCCGGGGTCGTGGGTCCGTCGTAGAGGTAACTCTGATGGGTGTGGCCGGTGAAGATGGCGCCGACGAGCGGGGAGGTGTCGGCGACGATGTGGTTGAAGGCGGTGCTCGCGGCGGTTTCGGTGGCGAGCGGGCCGTTGCTCGGCGCGCCTTCGTGGTACTCGGCGACGATGACGTCGGCGGCGTCGCTCGCCTTGAGTTGGGTGGCGACCCGGTTGACGGCGGCGACCGGGTCCCCGAAGTCGAGTCCGCTTACCCCGGTGGGTGCGACCATCGAGGGGGTCTGCTGGGTGACGGCGCCGATGATGGCCACCCGCAGCCCGCTGACCGGCACGACGACGTACTCCTTGAGGACCGGGGTGGTCGTGCCGCGCTGGTAGACGTTGGCGCCGAGGTAGTCGAAACTGGCCCGCGGCAGGATTCGACCGCTGAGGTCGCCCCAGCCCCGGTCGAACTCGTGGTTGCCGACCGCCGAGGCCCGCAACCCCAAGGTGTTGAGGTAGGCGAGTGTCGGGTTGTCCTCCTGGCTGGAGGAGATGAAGGGCGTGGCACCGACGTTGTCGCCGGCCGATAAGAAGACGCTTTGGTCGGCGCCGAGGGCGGCCCGTTGGGTCACCACGGTGCAGGCGAGTTTGAGCCCGCCATCGGCGGTGGCGATCCGCCCGTGGAAGTCGTTGATGTTGAGCAGGTTGACGGTGGTCAAGCCGGCGCCGATGCCCGACACCGGGTCCGCCGCCTGGGCCGGGCCGGCGGTCAGCACACCGGTGGCCAGAGCTACGCCGGCGGCAACCGCACCGGCCAGCAGATGATGTTTCATGGATCCTCCGTGACATGGTGAGTGGGCACTCCTCCGCGGTTGCGCAGGAACCCGCATCTACTGTGCCGCAGGTCAAGGGTCCTCGGGGCGGCCGGCTCCGACGTCTCCGGCCAACGGAACCGGTGCTCGCCGCTGTCGCCTGGGGCGCGTTCCGTCCGCCTCCCTGGTTGAATCGACGGTATGCCGCCCCGCCGCCGTACCAGCCCCGCCGACGGTCTCGCGGCGGTGCAGGACTGGCGGCGCGATCCCGAGGGGGCGCCGCGGCATACGGTGGCGACGGCGGTCCGCTACACGCTCGAGGAACTGGCGGCCCGGGCCCCGGGGCGCAGCACCGAGGTGCGGGTGCCCCCTCACGGGGCCGTGCAGTGCCTCTCCGGGCTCACCCATCGCCGCGGCACCCCACCCAACGTCGTCGAAACCGACGCCGCGACCTGGCTCAGGCTCGCCACCGGCGCCCTGACCTGGGACGATGCCTGGGAATCCGGCACGCTGCGGGTGAGCGGCACCCGCGCCGACCTCACGGCATACCTGCCGCTGGTGACCGACCCGGAAGGAAGCGCGCCATGCGCCACGGCATCGTCCTCCTGACCGACCTGCCTTGGCGGGAGGCCCGGCCCCGCTGGGAGGCCGCCGAGGCGCTCGGGTTCGACCACGCGTGGACCTACGACCACCTCATCTGGAGCGGGCTGCCGGAGAGCCCGTGGACCGGTGCGTTCCCGACGCTGGCCGCGGCGGCGGCGGTGACCGAGCGGATCGGGCTCGGGACCTTCGTCGCCTCCCCGAACTACCGGCACCCCTACGTCCTGCTCCGTGACGCTGTCGGGCTCGCCGACATCTCCGGCGACCGCTTCCTCCTCGGGCTGGGCACCGGTGGGGACGGGGATGCGCAGCGGCTCGGGCTCGACCTCACGCTCAAGGAGCGCGTCGACCGGTTCCACGAGTACGTCGGGCTCCTCGACCGGCTCCTCCGCGAGGACCATGTCGACCATGCCGGGCGCTGGTATGCCGTTCGCGCCGCCCGGACCCTGCCCGGCCCGGCGCGTTCGCGGGTGCCGTTGTGGCTGGCCGGCAACGGTCCGCGGGCGGTGCGCCTGGCGGCCACGGTCGGGGATGCGTGGATCACCTATGGCGGGGTGGGGTCGACGCTCGCGGAGTGGTTCGCGCATGTGGGGGAGTTGGCGCAGCGGTTCGCGCAGGCCGAGGCGGCGGCCGGGCGGCAGGGGGTCCGCCGGGTGCTCTCGCTCGACTCCTCGCCGCAGTTCTCGCTCGCCTCGGTCGAGGTGTATGCCGAGATGGCCGGGCGGGCGGCCGAGTTGGGGTTCACCGATGTGGTCGCGCATTGGCCCCGTCCCGACGGCCCGTATGCCGGGTCCGCGGCGGTTCTCGAGGCGGTGGCGTCGGACATCCTGTCCCCAGCCGCTCCCTGACGCGCCTCGTTGAGACAGTCGAGTGAGGAGTTTTTGTCGCCTCCGCGCGGGTGCAGGCGACAAAAGCTCCTCACTCGACTGTCTGGGAGGGAGGGCCAGGGCGGCCGGATGCCGGGCGCGCTCCCCGCGGGTGCGTACCCTGGGGGAGTGAGTGACGTGACCCCGCGCCGGACCCCGAACTTCTTCCGCTTCATCGTCACCGGCGCCATCGTCGGGTTCCTGATCGGGGCCCTCATCGCGTGGACGGGGATCTTCGAGGACCAGAGCGCGGCCGCCGCACGCAGTTACGTCCATGGCACGTCGTCCGGCGTCGGCCTCATGGGCCTGTTCGGGGCCGGGCTCGGGGCCATGCTGGCCGCCGTCGTTGCCGTTCTCCTCGACCGCACCAAGGACGCCGGCTAGAGCCCTGGAGCGGTTTGGGGGTGCCGCCGGCGAGGTGACGTGAGCCGCGGCATACGCTCACCGGGCGGAAGCGGGGGAGAGGTCCACGAAAGGTGAGCACGCGGCATACCCGGGGGCATGGGAGAATGGCCCGGTGCCTCGCGGAGACGGACGCCTGACCCACGACCTTTTGCCCGGTGAGAAGGGCCCCCAGGACGCGTGCGGCGTGTTCGGGGTGTGGGCGCCGGGGGAGGACGTCGCCAAACTCGCCTACTACGGGCTCTACGCGCTGCAGCACCGCGGGCAGGAGTCGGCCGGCATCGCGACCAGCGACGGGCACCGGCTGCTCGTCTACAAGGACATGGGGCTGGTCTCGCAGGTGTTCGACGAGCGCTCGCTCGCCTCCCTGACCGGGCACTTGGCCGTCGGGCACTGCCGCTACTCGACCACCGGTGGCTCCACCTGGGAGAACGCGCAGCCCACCCTCGGCGGTCACGACGAGGGCACCGTCGCGCTCGCCCACAACGGCAACCTCATCAACTCCGCCGAGTTGCGGGCGCTCGTCGAGGAACGCACCGGCGAGGACGGCCACCGCGGCGAGTTGCGCTACGGCAACACGACCGACACCGCCCTGGTCACCGCGCTGCTCGCCGACCACCCCGGCCGCACCCTGGAATCGGCGGCCCTGGAGTTGTTGCCGCTGCTGCGGGGGGCCTTTTGTTTCGTCTTCATGAGTGAGGACACCCTGTATGCCGCGCGCGACCCGCAGGGGATCCGCCCGTTGGTCTTGGGCCGCCTCGACCGCGGCTGGGTCGTGGCGTCCGAGACGGCGGCGCTCGACATCGTCGGGGCATCCTTCGTGCGCGAGATCCAGCCGGGGGAGTTGCTCGCCATCGACGCCAGCGGGTTGCGCTCGCGCCGGTTCGCCCCGCAGGACCCCAAGGGGTGCGTGTTCGAGTACGTCTACCTGGCCCGGCCGGACACGACCATCAACGAGCGGGCCGTCCATGAGGCCCGGGTCGAGATGGGTCGCATCCTCGCGCGTGAGCACCCGGTCGAGGCCGACCTCGTCATCCCGACGCCCGAGTCGGGCACGCCAGCCGCGATCGGCTATGCCCAGGAGTCGGGCATCCCCTACGGGCAGGGGTTGGTCAAGAACGCCTACGTGGGGCGCACGTTCATCCAACCCTCGCAGACGATCCGCCAGTTGGGCATCCGGTTGAAGCTCAACCCGCTCAAGGAAGTCATCAAGGGCAAACGTCTTGTCGTCGTGGATGATTCGATCGTGCGCGGCAACACCCAGCGGGCCCTGGTACGGATGCTGCGCGAAGCGGGCGCGGTCGAGGTGCATGTGCGGATTTCGTCGCCGCCGGTGCGCTGGCCGTGCTTCTACGGGATCGACTTCGCGACCCGGGCCGAGTTGATCGCCACCGGGATCGGGGTCGAGGAGGTATGCCGCTCCATCGGCGCCGACACCCTTGGCTACATCTCCGAGGAGGGCATGATCGAGGCGACGTGCCAGCCGGCGGACCGGTTGTGCACGGCCTGCTTCACCGGGGTCTATCCGGTCGAGTTGCCCCCCGAGGACCAGTTGGGCAAGGACTTGCTGGAACTGGAGTTCGCCGGCGGCACGCCCCTGGATCGCCCGATCGACGTCGTCGCCCAGGCCCTCGCCCGCCCCTGACGCCCCCTCTCCCCTCTCTCCCTCTCCATCCATTCGAGGTAAAAACGCCGCGGAATCCGCGCGTTTTTACCTCGAATGGATGGAGAGCGCTGGGGCCTGTGGAAAACGCCGGCACCTCGTCGCCGCGAGTCGGCACGATCGATGCATGAATGACGAGCGCCTTCCTCGACGGCAGTTGCGTGACCTCGCCCCGCACGGGGTGATGTCCCGGGCCGAGTTGCATCACCATGGGTGGGACCGCGGCGCGGTCGCCCGGCAAGTCGCTGGTGACCGATGGGCAATGCACGGTCGGCAAACCGTCGCCCTGCACACCGGCGACCTCAGCGTCGAGGCGAATCGGTGGCGGGCGATCTGGGAAGTGGGCGAAGGGATCGCCGCACTCGATGGGGTGACCGCCCTGCAGGCCGCCGGACTGGAACGCTTCAACGACGACCGGGTGCATGTCTCGGTGCTGCACACCGCCTCGATCGAGGCTGTCGAGGGCGTGGTCATCCACAAGGTGATTCGCCGGTCCCCCGGGGAAGTCATGGCGCACGGCATACCGAGGGTTCGACCCCCGATGGCGGCCATCCGGGCGGCGCGGTGGGCGGTGAGTGACCGCCAGGCGGCCCTCCTCCTCGTGATGCCGGTGCAGCAGGGCCTGGCAACGGGGGAGCAACTGATCCGATCCGCGCGGGCCTATCGAGGGCGACGCCGACGGGCGTTCGTGGGGACCGTGTGCCGCGACATTGCCGATGGGGCACAGGCCCTGGGGGAACTGGATTTCGCGGCCCTGTGCCGGGCTTGGGGTCTGCCGGAGCCGACGCGACAGGTTGTGCGCCAGTTCGGGTCGCGGCGCTGCTACCTGGACGCGGCCTGGGAGGACATTGGGTATGCCGTGGAGATCGACGGCTCACAGCACCAGTGGGGGATCGCCGACACCGACGACAGTTTCCGGCAGAACGACGTGGTTCTTGGCGGTGATCGGGTGCTGCGGATGACGCTCATGGGGCTGCGCTTGCAGCCGGTGCGGTTCATGGAGCAGGTGGTTCGTGGTTACCGCCTGTTCTCGGCTCATCGTCGGGCGAGTTGACCGCCCTCGTGTCCGCCGATTCGAGGTAATAGCGCACGGATTCCGCGGCGTTTTTACCTCGAATCGGTGAGGGGCGAGGGGAGAGGGGAGGACGCGCCGTAGGCTGGCGCACGTGACTGAACCCACTGCGCCCGCCCCCATCACGTATGCCGCGGCCGGGGTGGACGTCGAGGCCGGCGACAAGGCCGTCGAACTCATGAAGGCCTCCGTGCGGGCCGCGACCCGCCCCGAGGTCCTCGGCGGGCTCGGCGGCTTCGCCGGGATGTTCGACGCCCGCGGGCTCGCGGCATACGACCACCCGGTCCTCGCGACGAGCACCGACGGGGTGGGCACCAAGGTCGCCATCGCGCAGGCACTGGACCGGCACGACACCATCGGTTTCGACCTTGTCGGGATGGTCGTCGACGACATCGTCGTCTGCGGCGCCGAACCGCTCTTCATGACCGACTACATCGCCTGCGGCAAGGTCGTGCCCGAGCGGATCGCGGCCATCGTCGGCGGCATCGCGGCCGCCTGCGCCCAGGCCCGGGTCGCGCTCATCGGCGGCGAAACGGCCGAACACCCAGGGCTCCTCGGCGTCGACGACTATGACGTCGCCGGGGCTGCTACCGGGGTCGTGGAGTATGCCGCGGTGCTCGGCCCCGCTCGGGTCCGCGCCGGTGACGTCGTGCTCGGCTTGGCCTCCTCGGGTCTGCACTCGAACGGTTTCTCGCTGGTGCGCAAGGTCATTGCCTCGGCTGGGTGGGCGCTGGACCGGGAGGTGCCGGAGTTCGGGCGCACTCTCGGGGAGGAGTTGCTCACCCCTACGCGCGTGTATGCCGCGGACCTCGTCGACCTGTTCGCCAACCCCGCCGTCGGGAAAGCCGGCGGGGTGCATGCCCTTTCGCACGTCACCGGCGGGGGGCTCGCGGCCAACCTGGCCCGCGTGCTGCCCGAAGGCGTTCACGCCAGGGTCGACCGCTCGACGTGGACTCCGCCGGCGGTCTTCGATGTCGTCGCCGGCCTCGGCCGGGTGCCCCAGTCCGACGTCGAACGCACCCTCAACCAGGGCGTGGGGTTCGTCGCCGTGCTCTCCGCGGACGCAGTGGCGGCGACGAGCGCCTTCCTGGAGGCGCGCGGCATACCGACCTGGGTGATGGGCGAGGTATATGCCTCCGCCGACGCCCCGATCGCCGACGGCATCGAGGTCGTCCGGGGCGCCAAGGGCGTCGACGGCGGTTCGGTCCAATTGGTGGGCCGCCACCCCCGGCCGTAGGGTCGCACGGGCCCTGGCGCCGCCGCTGCGGCCCGGTCCCGGACGGGGGGAGCGAGCCCCGGTCGGCGCCCACGGGCGGGTACCGTCGGGTCATGCGCGCCATCACCATCGTTCCGGTCCCCGGCCCCGGTGCCGAGGACGTCCTCATCGGTCATGACGGCACGGTCTACACCGGCACCGACGACGGCTCCGTGTTCTCCGTCAGCCCCGACGGCAACCACATCCGCCGGATCGGCAACACCGGCGGCCGGCCGCTGGGTCTGGAGTGGCTCCCCGACGGTCGGCTGCTCGTCTGTGACGCCAAACGGGGGCTGCTCGCCATGGCGCTGGCCGACGGCCGCATCGAGACTCTCACCGACTCCGTCGCGGGCAAGCGGATGCTCTTTTGCAACAACGCGGCCGTGACCGACGACGGGACCATCTGGTTCACCGACACGAGCACCCGGTGGGGCATCGAGGAGTGGAAGTCCGACCTCATCGAGAACACGCGCACCGGCCGCCTGCTCCGATTGAGCCCCGGCAGCACCGAGCCCGAGGTCATCGTCGGCGGATTGAGTTTCGCCAATGGCGTGGCCAAGGCCCCGGACAGCAGTTTCGTCGTCGTCGCCGAGACCGGCGCCCGTGCCCTGCGCCGCCACTGGATCACCGGCGAGCAGGCGGGCCGCACCGAGAAGTTCGTCACCGATCTGCCCGCTCACCCCGACAACATCGCGCTCGGGTCCGATGGGCTCATCTGGGTCACGTACGCCTCGCCCACCGACGCCGCGCTCACGTTCCTCCACACCAAGGCTAAGCCGTGGGTCAAGGCCGCGGTGCTGCGCGCCCCCGACTACCTCAAACCGCAACCCAAGCGCACCGCCCGGGTCGCGGCATACGACCTGACCGGCACCCTCGTCCACGACGTGACCTGCGACGCGGCGAAGTGGTACATGGCCACCGGCGTGCGCGAACACCACGGGCGGGTGTGGATGGGCAGCCTCATCCAACCGGCACTGGCCTGCTTCGACCTCTGACCTCCGACCTGACACTGTCGCCGCGCGTCAACAATCGACCAATAGGTGGGTTGTTGACAGCGGCACTGGCGTTGAGAACCTCGGCGCGCCAACGGTGTGTCAACAATCGACCAATAGGTGGGTTGTTGACAGCGGCACTGGCGTTGACACCCACGGCGCGCCAACGGTCTGTCAACAATCGACCAATAGGTGGGTTGTTGACGCGACGGACGCAGATGGTGAGCGGCAACGTCGTCGGGGTGCGGCTGCGCCGCGCGTCAGGCCGGCTGCAGGCTGCCGCTGACCAGGTCGTGGACCCGGCGGAACCCCATCGCTGCATAGAGAGCGGCGGCGGTCGGGTTGTCGTCGTCCACGCCGAGGACGACGGCGGGTGCGTGCGCACCGATATCCACGAGGGCCTGGGTGAGCGCTCGGCCCAACCCGCGTCCCCGCTGCGCCGCTGCAATCGTGATGGAGGACAGTCGGATTGCTCCCGTCGGGGTGTATGCCGCGAGCCCGGTGCCCAGCACCGTTCCCCTCTCGTCGCGCAGGGCGACCCAGACCTCGCCGTCGGTTTCGGGCGGCAGCCACCGCGTGGTGTACTCGACGTCCACGAACGCCGCGGCGTGGGCCCGGGGCAGGCCGGCCTCGACACTCACCCCGTCGGGCAGCGGTCGGCGGCGCACCTCGTCGGGCACGACGAACAGCCATGACCACTCGCCGACGGCGCGCGCCCCCAGGGCAGCGAGCGCGTCCTGGCACTCGGTGCGCACCGTCATCGACCGTTCAGCCGCCCACGCGGGGTGCGTGCGCCACGGGCCGGCGAGGAGCCGAGCGACGTCGTCCGCCGGTCCGAGGCACATCCCACCGGCCCACCCCAACTGGGTCATCCGCCGGAACAGCACCGCGTCGCCGACCCGCAGCGGGGGTGCGAGCAACTCCGGCCCGACCTCGAACACCACGACCGGGTCACGGTCGACGGCAGCGAGCAGCGCGGCATACGAGTCGAGTTCGACCCAGGGGACGGATGAACTCACGAGATGACGATCTGCGGCCCAAAGAGGGCCATCGCGCCGAGGGCCCGCTCATGGTTGGCGACGCTGGAACCGGCGCACGCCTGCGCGATGACCCGCACGCTCGCCCCGGCATCGGCGGCCGGGAGTGCGGTCGAGAGGACGCAGCAGTCGGTCGACACCCCGGTGAGCGCGATCTTGGCGCGCGCCCCGACCAGCGGCTCCAGCACCCCCCACTTGCCGAACGTGCCGGCCGTCACCGTCTGCCGCGCGACCCCGGCAAGCGCGGGCACGACGGCATAGAGCGGGTCGGTGTCGGGGACGAGCGCGAACGGCCACTCGCGGTAGTACGGCGTCCACGACCCGCCAAGGCCGGGGTCGGCGACGAACCGGGTGACGATCGTGCGGTCCGGCCCGTATGCCGCCGCGAGTGCGGCGATCCGCGGCTCGACACCCGCCCACAGCGGCGAGCCCCACGGGGAGGTCGCCGGGGAGGCGAAGATCGCCTGCGGGTCAATGATGACGAGCCATTCGTCGTCATCGACCGGCCCGTATGCCGCCGCCGGCCCCCCGCTGAGGCCCGGGGCCGCGTCGGGGGAGGGGGCCGGGGACTCGGGGAAGCCGGTCGGGGACTCGGGGGAGTCGGTCGGGCTCACGCGCGGCCCTCCTGACGGGCCACGGTGCCGCGGCGCGCGGCATACGTGACCAGGAACGACAGCGCGAGGGCGAGCAGCACGCCGAGGTTGGCGTAGGCGAACGTGCCCTCCCAGTAGGGGGCGCCATCGCCCTCGGTGACGTAATGCCCGAGGCCGAGGGGCTCGAGGAGGAAGCCCTGCCAGTTGTTCCACGAGGCGTCGGCGGCGAAGTTGTTGACGACCAGGCCCCAGCCGAGGATCGAGGTGACTATCATCGTGGCGATCGAGGTCCAGTCCCAGGCGCCGTAGCGGCCCGCGGGGTCGAAGAGCGCCTCCTCGTCGTAGTCGCGCCGCCGTAGGGCGATGTCGGCGATCATGATGCCCGCCCACGAGGCGAGCGGCACGCCCAAGGTGATGAGGAAGGACTGGAACGGGTTGATGAAGTTCTGGGCGACGAAGACGACATAGAACGTGCCGAGCGTGAGGATGACGCCGTCGACGAGGGCGGCCATCGGGCGGGGGACGCGCAGCCCGAGGGAGAGTAGGGTCAGCCCGGAGGAGTAGATGCCGAGAACCGCGCCGGACACCAGGGCCAGGATCGCGGCGATGAGGAAGGGCACGAGGACCCAGGTGGGGAGCAGAGTGGCGAGCGTCCCGATGGGGTCGGCGCCGATCCCCTCCTTGACCTTGTCGTCGGAGCCGGCCAGGGCCAGGCCGTAACAGACGAGGAGCGACGGGGCCAGCGCCCCGCCGAAGGTGTTCCACCCGACGATGGCCGCCCCGCTGGCGTCCCGGTGCTGGTATCGCGACCAGTCGGCGGCGATGTTGATCCAGCCCAGGCCGAAACCGGTCATCACCATGACCAACGCCCCGATCATCGCGCCGATGCTGCCCGAGGGGATTGCGGCCAGCTTGGCGCCGTCGATGTGGCTCACGGTCAAGGCGACGTAGAGGATGGTGATCGCCCCGGTGATCCAGGTCAGCCACGACTGCATCCGCATGATGATGTGGTAGCCCGCGACCGAGGCCGAGACGATGAGGGCGGCGACGAGGATGGCCGCGACGATCTTGGTCGCCGTTCCCCCGCCCCACCCGAGGCGCTCGAAGATCGTCGCCGTCGCGAGCACGGCCATGATGGCGAGGAACGTCTCCCAGCCGATGGAGACCAGCCAGGAGATGACGCCGGGCACCTTCTGCCCGCGCACCCCGAATGCCGCCCGCGAGAGGATCATCGTCGGGGCCGACCCGCGCTTGCCGGCGATGGCGATCACCCCGCACAGGGCGAACGACACGACGACGCCGATGACGGTGACGACGAGCGCCTGGGCGAGGGAGATGCCGAAGCCGAGGACGAACGCGGCATACGAAATGCCGAACACCGAGACGTTGGCGGCAAACCACGGCCAGAACAGGTCGCGGGGGCGAGCGGTGCGCTCGGCTTCGTCGATGATCTCGATGCCGGTGGTCTCGACGCCGAGGCGACGCACTTCACGCGCCGTGGGTGCCGAGGGTGAACCGGATGGAGCGGGTGGCGTGCTCATATGGCGAGCATGGCAGATGCCACCGACAACGTCACTGACCCGGGGATGCTCCACTGGGACAGCGGCGCGGAACCACGGTCACCGTCGACCGGTCGCCCACTGCTCGTAGTCGTCCTCGTCCTCGTCCTCGTCGAACGGCTCGGACCAGGTCCGTCCGCCGGTCTGCGAGTGCAGTTCGCGCTCAAGCGCACTGAGGTCGGTGTTCGGGCTGTAGTACTTCAGCTCGCGAGCGACCTTCGTCTGCTTGGCCTTGGCTCGGCCGCGCCCCATGGCGTGACCCCCTTGGGGAATCTGCCGGTGGCGCATCGTGAGCATCGAGCGACCCGTCGAGATCCGGGGCCGGCTCGACTCCACGGAGGCCCCGGGAATCGTGTGTATGTCGTGGGGTCAACGCTACATCAGCCGCGCAACTTCCGTGACCCACGCGCTCAGGACCTGGACGTATGCCGCGCCGCCGCCTCCCAGCCGCGGGCTCGCTCTCGCAGACGACCGGTCAGCCGGCCATGCCGGCGATCAGGTTGATCGTCGCCGCGACGATGACGGTGCCGAACAGGTAGGACAACCAGCTCTGCCGCAGCGCAATCCGGCGCACGGCCGTGGTGCGCAGGTCGGTGTCGGAGATGGCGAAGGACACACCGACGGCGAAGGCCATATAGAGGAAGTCGCTGTAGGCCGGCGGCCCGGGCATGTGAAAGTCGATACAGCCCTCTTCGGCGTTGTGCCAGTGCCGGGCATAGCGCAACCCGAACACCGTGTGGACGAGCACCCAGGCCGAGAACACCGTCGCCACCGCGACCCCCGCCTCGACCACGCTCGCCGTCTGGCTTGTGCCTTTGGTGAGCAGCATGAGCCCGACCCCGGCCAGGCTCGCCAGGGCCGAGGTGCCGAGCACGATGTCGGTGACCGAACGCCCCGGGTCGAGCCCGTCGGCATACGCCTCGGTCTGTTCGGGAGTGGCGCGCATCATGAGCCGGATCAGCGGCACGGCGAATCCCAGCGCGGTCACCGAGAACCCGACGAGGACATGCGCCACCCGTGACACCCCCGCGGGCAGTGGGACGAGTGCGGCGGCGATGCCGACGACGAGCGCGAGGCCGAGGCGCTTGGCCTTGTGCCAATCGTGGTGCGGAGTGAGGTGGGCCACGTCGGCAGCGTATGCCGTCGCGTCCCTGGGTGCGGCCGGCGCACCGGTAGCGTCGGGCCATGGCTCTCTCGATCGGCTACAAAGCGAGCGCCGAGCAGTTCGCGCCCGCCGAGCTCGCGGCATACGCCATCCTCGCCGAGGAGGTCGGGCTGGATTGCGTCACCATCTCCGACCACTTCCAACCGTGGCGCCTGACCGGGGGGCACGCCCCGAGCGCCCTGACCTGGCTGCCTTTTGTTGCGGCCCGCACCGAGCGGGTCATGCTCGGCACCTCGGTGGTGACGCCGACGTTCCGCTACAACCCGGCGGTGATCGCCCAGGCGTTCGCGACGTTGGCGTTGCTCGCGCCGGGGCGGGTGTTCCTCGGGGTCGGGTCGGGGGAGGCGCTCAACGAGGCGGCGGTCGGAGCCTTGCCCGAGGGGGAGTGGCCGGCGTTCAAGGAGCGGTTCGCCCGGCTGCGGGAGGCGGTTTCGCTGATGCGGGCGCTGTGGACCCAGGAGTCGGTGACGTTCGAGGGCGAGTATTACCGCACGGTGGACGCGCGGGTCTTCGACCGCCCGCTCGACCCGGTGCCCGTCTACGTCGCTGCCGGCGGCCCGATGGTGGCCCGGTATGCCGGTCGCGTGGGCGACGGGTTCATCTGCACCTCGGGCAAGGGACGGGAGCTGTATGCCGACCAGTTGCTGCCCGCGGTCGCCGAGGGCCGCGCTCGTTCCGGGCGGGTCGGCGAACCGATCGCGCGCATGATCGAGATCAAACTGTCGTGGGACCCGGACCCCGAGTTGGCGTTGGCGAACACGCGCTTCTGGGCGCCGCTGTCGTTGAGCGCCGAGCAGAAGCACTCAATCCATTCGCCGCGCGAGATGGAACAGGCCGCCGATGCCCTGCCGATCGAGACGGTGGCGCGGCGCTGGATCGTGGCGTCGCGGCCCGAGGAGGTGGTGGAGGCCGTGCGCTTCTACACCGATCTGGGGTTCGACCACCTGGTGTTGCACGGGCCCGGGCACGACCAGGAGCGGTTCCTGCGGACCCTGGCCGAACAGGTGCTGCCCGGCCTGCGCGAACTGGTCCCGGCCGCCGGGTGAGCGCTTGGCTGCAGCGTGGTGGTCGTCGGGACGACCACCACGCTGCAGCCAAGGCCGCTCAGCCCTGCTGCCCTGTGCCGCCTGGCTAGCGCGCTGGGTGTTGTAGGTCGGCTTCCGGCGCGGGACTCGGGTACGTGTCTGCGTTCGATCGTGTTCGTGGGTCCTGCCGAGTGAGCCTTGTGCAGGGTGGGACGCAGGTGGTCTCTGGGGCGTGCCCTCGAGGGCCAGTGCCACACCTCATGCAGGCTCCCCTGCCAAAGGTGTTGTGATCACCCCGCCTATTGCACGGTAGGCCGCGGTATCTCGGGTGCTCACGCCACTCGCGTCGGCCCTCGGTGATCGCCCCCCGCGTACTGCACGGTAGCCCGCGGCATACGCCGTCGGGACGTCTCACGGAGCGGAGCAAGCCGCCGCGTGCCACCTGGCCGACGGCAGTTGCACCTGGGTCAAGACTGCTTGACGGCGCTGAGGTCGAGGATCAGTTTGATCTTTTTGGACACGAGCACCCCGCCGGTCTCGAGAGCGGCGTTCCACGTCAAGCCCCACTCCCCGCGCTCGACATCGGTCGAGGCGGAGAAGCCGATCCGGTCATGACCGAACGGGTCGGTTGCCGCACCCTCGAACTCGACATCCAGGCTCACCGGGCGGGTGATGCCCTTGATCGTCAGATGCCCATCGAGGACGAACTCGTGCCCGTCGACGTCCCGCAGGCCGGTCGAGACGAACGCGATGTCGGGGTAGGTGTCGGCGTCGAAGAAGTCGCCGGAGCGCAGGTGCTCGTCGCGGTCGGCGCTGCCGGTGTCCACCGAGGCGACAGCCATAGTCGCGCTCGCCGTCGAGTCGGCGAAGTCCTCGGCGACCGTGATCGTGCCCGCGAGGCCCCGGAAGTAGCCGCGGACCTTGGTCACCATCGCGTGCCGAGCGACGAACCCGACCTCGGAGTGGCTCGGGTCGAGGGCGTAGGTGCCGGGAGTGATGTCGATGCTGCTCATGAGGTGCCTCCTGAGTCGGGGTAGGTCAGCCAGTCAGTCGCTGAGTCCAGTGTGCCGCTGAGTTCGGGATGTCGCTCGGCCCAAGAGAGCAGGAGATTCAATGGGAAGGAGCCTGGGGTCATCGCCAGCGGACGTCGGCCGGGCCCGCGCGTGTGAGAGTGCCGACGAATCGCCGCCGTCGCCCGTCCCGACAGTTATCGTCCGCCTATGGGTGTACCCGCAGGCCCCTTGGCCGGTCTTCGTGTCGTCGAACTCGCCGGGATCGGCCCGGCCCCGTATGCCGCGCTGCTCCTCGCCGAACTCGGTGCCGACGTCGTGCGCATCGACCGACCACCCTCGGCCCCCGGAGCGCTCGTCGGCGTCACCGGCCTGGACCGTTCCCGCCCGAGTGTGGCGGTCGACCTCAAGCACCCCGACGGGCCGGAGGTCGTGGCCCGCCTCACCGACGGGGCCGACGTCTTCCTGGAGGGTTTCCGTCCCGGCGTCGCCGAGCGCCTCGGCCTCGGTCCCGACGTCTTGTGCGCCCGCAACCCCCGCCTCATCTACGGCCGGATGACCGGCTGGGGTCAGGACGGGCCGTGGGCGCCGCGCGCTGGGCACGACATTGCGTATGCCGCGGTCACCGGTGCGCTCCACCTCGTCGGCCCGCCGAGCCACCCGACGATCCCCGTCAACGTCCTCGCCGACATGGGCGGCGGGACCCTCTTCCTCCTCGTCGGGGTGCTCGCGGCCTTGCAAGCGCGGCATACGACCGGGGAAGGCCAAGTGGTCGACGCGGCCATGGTCGACGGGGCAGCTTCCCTCGTCACCATGATCTACGGCATGCTCAACGCCGGCATCTGGCGGGACGAGCGCGGCGTCAACCTCCTCGACGGGGGCGCCCCCTTCTACGACACCTACCCGTGCGCCGACGGGAAGTTCCTCGCCGTCGGGTGCCTCGAACCCCAGTTCTACGCGCAGTTCCAGCGCATCGCCGGCGTCGAACTCGAAGGTGGCGAGTACGACGAGGAGCACTGGCCCGCCCACCGCGAGACCATCGCCGCGGCCCTGGCCACCCGGACCCGCGACGAATGGGCCGCCCTCTTCGACGGCACCGACGCGTGCGTGGCCCCCGTCCTGTCCCTCGCCGAGGCCCCGCACCACCGGCACCTGCAGGCCCGCGGCACCTTCGTCGACACCCCGACCGGGCCGGTGCCCCGGGTGGCGCCGCGCTTCTCGGCCACTCCCGGGCTCGACCCGACGCCGGGACGCAGCGCGGGCGCCGACACCACGGCATACCTCACCACTCACGGGTTCACCCAGGCCGAGGTCGAGGCGTTCCTCGGCAGCGGCGCCATCGCCCAAGGCTGACCCGATCGGGCGCAGCGGCGGTCGGGGGCTGGGCAGAGCGCGGCCGGGGCATTAGGGTCGGGATTCCCAAGCCCCCACCGACGCGAGCCTGCCGATGCCTCCCACCCGCCTGACCCCCGAGGACCGCGTCCTGCTGCGCAGCGACCGAGACCCGCGCGCCCGGGTGACGACCGGTGGGATCGCGCTGCTCAGCGGCCCGGCCGACGCCGCGCTGCTCCGCAGCCGGCTCGACCGGGCCAGCCGCACCCTCCCGATCCTGCGGGCCCGGGTCGTCGAGCCGGTCCTCGCCACGACCGAGCCGCGCTGGATCATCGACCCGGACTTCGACCTCGACCACCACGTGCGCCGGATCGCCCTCCCGGCGCCCGCCGACCACGCCCAACTCCTCACCCTCGCCGAACAGATCATCGGCGCCGCCCTCGACCCCTCACGCCCCCTGTGGACCCTCACCCTCATCGAGGGGGTCGGTTCGGGTGCGGCGCTCGTCGCGGCGGCCTCGCCGTTGCTGCGGACGGAGACTGGGCCGATCGACCTGCTCGACCTGGCCCTGGACCGGTCCGCCGATGGGCGTCCGCTGCCGGCTCGCCCGGTGCCGACCGACCTCCAACCCCTCGAACTGGCCCAGATCGGCCTCCACGAGTTGCCGCTGCGCATGCTTGCCCTGGCCGCCGGTGGGGTGCAGAGCGCGGCCGGGCTGGCGATCCGGGTCGCCACCAACCCGGGCCGGGTCGTTGACGAGGCCGCCGCCGTCGTCGCGCCCCCGCCGCCGCGGCGGGGTTCGCCGTTGCTGGCCCGCCGGAGCGCGTCCCGGGCCCTGATCACCCTCCGGTTGCCGTGGCCGGGCACCGAGCCCGGTGCCGCGCGCAGCGCCGAACGCGCCCACATCTCATGCGTGCGCGCCGGGCTGTTGCGCTACCACGACGAACTCGGGCTGCCGCGACGCTCGCTCGAATTCGTCGCGGCCCGCACCCCCGCCGGCATCGCTCGCGCCCTCGCCCCGGCCCACGACCGGGTCGCCATGCTCGGCCGGCTCGTCCCGTTGCTCCCCGACGGGGTCATCGATGCGGTCGCCCGGCCGGCGCGCGGGGCCGACGTCGCCGTCAGTCACCGCAGCGGCACGCTCGCCGGGTCCCTCGGCCGGGCCAGGGTGCGGGAGCGGTATGCCGTGGGGCCGGTTCCCGGCAACGCCGTCACCTCGGTGGCGCTCTCGACGGAGAGCACCCTGTTCGTCGCGGTGCGTTACGACACGGCGGCGGTGCGCGACGGCATACGGTTGGCACGTTGTCTCACCGAAGGGTTCGCGGACGTGGTGGATTCGACATCGACGAGGACGTCGGCATGAGCGGCGAGCGGGTGCGCAGCGGCCGGGGATCGCAGTCTGCGGGTTCGATCGCCGAGGTGCTCGCCTCCCCGGCGGGCCCCCAGGTGGCGGCTTACTTCGACCTTGACGGCACCCTCGTCGCGGGGTTCACCGCCCTCGTCCACTCCAAACACCAACTCCTGTCCCGCGAGGTGGGGGCCGCGGAGGCGTTGCGGCTGATCTCGACGGCCATCGACTTCCAACTGGGCCGCGCCGGGTTCGACAAACTCATCACCGGCGGCGCCATGGCTCTTCAGGGCCAGTTGTTGAGCGACCTCGACGCGTTGGGGGAGAAGATCTTTCGCGCCGACATCGCCGACCTGCTCTACCCCGAGACCCGCGCGCTCGTGCGCGCCCACCAGGCCCGCGACCACACGGTCGTCCTGTGCAGTTCGGCGACCTCGATCCAGGTCGAGCCGGTCGCGGCCTACCTCGGGGTCGAGGAAGTCGTCTGCAACCGGTTCGTCACCGACGACGAGGGACGGGTCACCGGCGAGGTCGTCGCCCCCATCATCTGGGGCGAAGGCAAGGCCACTGCGGCCCAGCGCTATTCGGATGAGCACGGGCTCGACCTGGAGCACGCCTGGTTCTACGCCGACGGCGACGAGGACGTCGCCTTGATGCACCTCGTCGGGCATCCACGGCCCACCAACCCGGGCCCGCACATGACCAAGGTCGCCCAGCGCCGGGGCTGGCCGATCGCGCGCTATTCGAGCCGGGGCGGCTCAAGCGTCGGGGGGCTGGTGCGGGCCGCGATGGGGCTCGGGGTCCTCGGCCCGATCACCGCCCTGGGCACCGCCCGGGCCATGTTGAGCCGCGACAAGCGCAAGGGCCTCAACGTCCTCACCGCGACCTGGCCGGGGCTCTACCTCGAGATGCACGGCGTCCGCGTCTACGTCATCGGCGGCGCCAACGCCGACGCCCAACGCCCCGCCGTGTTCCTCTTCAACCACCGCAACCAGTTCGACGCCTTCATGGCCGCCGCTGTCGTCCGCGACAACTTCACCGCGGTGGCGAAGAAGGAACTGAAGATGCACCCGCTCTTCGGCACGTTCGGGCGGCTCATGGACATGGCCTTCATCGACCGCGCCGACAGCGCCTCAGCGGTGGACTCGATGCGCGAGATCGAGGCCCTGGCGGCCCAGGGGTTGTCGATCATCATCGCCCCCGAGGGCACCCGCCTGGACACCCACGAGGTCGGCGAGTTCAAGAAGGGCGCCTTCATCATGGCGATGTCGGCCGGGCTGCCGGTCGTGCCCATCGTCATCCGCAACGCCGACGACGTCGCCGGCCGCGACTCCCTGACGCTGCACTCCGGTGACATCGACGTCGCCGTGCTCCCGCCCATCGACGTGTCGGCCTGGGACCGGGACGCCCTCGACGACCACATCGAGCAGGTGCGGGCGGCATATCTCGACCTGCTCGCCGACTGGCCCGAGAGCGAGGACGACCCGCGGTTGCAACCCGCCGATCCGGCCGACGAGGAGGCGGGCCGGTGACCGGCGGCATCGACGTCCTCGTGCTCGCTGCCACCCGCACCCCCGTCGAGGAATCCCTCGTCCGTGACTGGGTGCGCCGCGAGGTCGAGCCGCGCTACGGCTCGACCCGGATCGTGACGCTGCCGGCCCTCGCCGCCCCGCCCGCGGCATACGCCGACTTGGGGGCCGCGCTCACCGACCCCGACCTCCTGCTCATGCCGGCCCATGTCGTCTGGCGGCCCGGCGAGAAGGACGGGCATCGGCGGGTGCCGCTCACCGACCTACTCCGCGCCCGCAACCCCTACCACCCGGCGGCCCGGCACCAGCGCGCCATCGCCGACGGCGACCCAGACCGGGCTCCCGTCATCGCGGGCGTGCCCGCCACCGCCGGCTTCCTCCGGCAGCGGTATGCCGAGACTCACCATGGCGCCGCCGCCGGTGACGAGCAGCTGGGCCGGTTCGTCGCCCGGCGCGCCCGGCTGGGGTTGGAGCGGGCCGACCGGACCGTGCTCGGGCCGCAATTCCGCTCCCCGGGGTTCCTCACCGAGGAGATCCTGCACTCGGGGCGGTTCCGGGCCGGGCTGTCGGCGCTTGCGGCGCGGCTCGGGCCCGACGTCGCCTCGGAGGCCAAGGCGCAGGAGATCCTCGACGAACTCGCGACGGGGTGGGGGCGCCTCGCCGTCGACCTCGTGCCCCGGATCGACCGGATGGTGTTCCAGCGCGGCTTCGACCCCAACATCGACGTCGTGCCCGGCGAACTCGACCGGTTGCGCACGACCGTCGCGGGCCTGCCCGTCATCTTCTTGTGGTCGCACCGCTCCAACCTCGACACCCGGGTGCTCAACGTCGCGCTCTACGAGAACGGGCTGCCGCTGCCGCACCTGTTCGCCGGCATCAACATGGCCTTCGGTCCCATGGGGCCGATCTTGCGCCGGGCCGGCACCATCTTCATCCGGCGCAGTTTCGGCGGAGACGAGCTCTACAAGTACGTCCTCAAGGAGTTCGTCGGCTACCTCACCGAGAAGCGGTTCAACCTCTCGTGGTCGATCGAGGGCACCCGCTCCCGCACCGGCAAGATGCTGCCGCCCAAACTCGGCCTCCTCGGCTACACCGCCGAGGCCTATCTCGCCGGCCGGGCCGACGACATCATGCTCCAGCCGGTGTCCATCACTTTCGACCAGTTGCACGAAATCGGGGAGTATGCCGCGTACGCCCGCGGGGGACGCAAGGCGGCCGAGGGGATGGCCTGGCTCCTCGGGTTCATCAAGGCCCAGGGGGAACGGCATTTCGGCAAGATCTACGTCCGGTTCCCCGAGCCGGTGTCGATGCGCTCGTTGCTCGGGGCACCTGGCGGGGTGACGACGACCGACCCGCAAGCGCGGCAGTTGGCGTTGCAGAAGACCGCCTTCGAGGTCGCCTGGCGGATCAACGAGGCGACGCCGGTGACGTCGGTGGCGCTCGTGACGTCGGCGTTGCTCGCGGCGCGGGGGATGGCGTTGACGACGAGCCAGGTCCACACGGCGCTGCGAGGCAACCTCGACTATCTGGAGCAGCGCGGCATACCGGTCGTCGAATCGGTCGCCGGGTTGCGCGACCTCGACGGCGTCGAGGCGACCCTGCAAACCCTCGCCGGCCCCGGCGGCATCGTCACCCGCGTCGACGGCGCCCGCGACGTCGTCTGGCACATCACCACCGACGACCAACTCGCAGCGACCTTCTACCGCAACTCGATCATCCACGTGTTCTTGAACTCGGGCTTGTGCGAGATCGCGCTCGTCCTCGCCGCTCAGGAACCGCCCGGGCCTGGCCGAATCGAGGCGTTCTGGCGGTGGGTTATGGAGCTGCGGGATGTGCTCAAGTTCGAGTTCTATTTCAAGGATCGAGCCGAGTTCCGCCGCCAGATCGAGAGCGAAGTGGCGCGCTCCGGGGCGGACTGGGAGGAACGCCTGGCCGCCGACCCGGTCGACGTGCGCGCGCTGCTCGTCCCCCGGGCACCGCTCACGGCGGCGTTCATGCTGCGGCCCTTCATCGAGGCCTACCTCATCGTCGCCGATGTCGTCTCGCGCCTCGACGGCGAGATCGACAAGGCCGCGACGATCACGGAGGCGCTGGCCCTGGGCGAGCAGTTCCTTGCCCAGAAGCGGATCCAGTCCGCCGAACCGGTGTCGGCGCTGCTCTTCGAAACCGGTCTGAAGGTCATGGCCAACCGGGGCTTGCTCGCCGCCGCCCCCGATCGTGAGGCGCGCGTCAATGCCTTCGAGGATGAGCTGGAGGGGCGGGTGCTGGCCGCGATCATCACCATCGAGGACCTGATGTTCTCCCTGTTCGTCCGGGATCGGCAACGGCTCTCCCCGTCGGGGTGAACGCCGACCACGGCTGCGGTTGGGGGACGGCTCCCCAATCGGGCCGGTGTCAATCCCACTGAGCGGGTTTGGCCCGGTGCACTCGCTTCTCCACGGCGGGGCAGATGCGAGAGTAAGGCCATGGAACTGAGCAGGGACGCAATTTCAGTGATTGTCGAGGAAGGGATCGCCCGGATCACGCTCGACGCTCCGCAGCGGCTCAACGCCGTCGATCCGCCGATGCTCGCGGCCTTTCACTTCGTACTCGACACGTTGGACCGAGACCCCCTGGTGCGGGTGATTGCCGTCGCCGGGGCCGGCCGGGGATTCTGTGCCGGCGCTGATATCGGCTCGGGTGATGTCGGCCGAGCTGGCCCTGGCCCCGGGCCGCAGTCAGGGACCGACGAGGACGAGCAAGAGCATCCCGATGGGCCGGATATGAGCGGGACGGGCAGCCCGCTTGACGGCACCCTCTTCGGGTTGGGGAAGGTGATTCGCCGGATGGCTCAAGCCCGCACGCCGATCGTGGCCCTCGTCGACGGGGTCGCGGCGGGTGCGGGGGTCTCCGTGGCCCTCGCCTGCGACTACATCTTGGCCAGTGAGGCGGCATCCTTCGTCTTGGCCTTCGCCAAGATCGGGCTCATGCCCGACGGTGGGGCGACCGCGCTGGTGGCCGCCAACATCGGGCGGGCGCGGGCGATGCGGCTGGCCCTCACCGGGGAACGGCTGGACGCGGCGACGGCCGAGCGCTGGGGGCTCGTCTCCGAACTGGTATCGGTGGAACAGTTCGAGGCCCGCGCCCAAAAGTTGCTCTACTTCTTGGCCGCAGGCGCGCCCGCGGCGATGGCCGCGACCCGGCAAGCGATCAATGCCGCCACGCTCGATATCGAGGCCACCCTTACCCGTGAAGAGCAGGACCAGTCCGCGTTGCTGCGCACCGACGACTTCGCCGAGGGCGTCACGGCCTTCCGGGAGCGCCGCCCCGCGCGCTTCGCCAGCGCCCGACCCCTCGCGTCACCTTTTCCCGCCGCAACCACCTAACGTCCACTTCGCCCCCCAACAGTCGGGGGGCGAAGTGCCCCTTTCCCACCTGAACCTCGACCGCCACGGGCCCGCGAACGACGCCGCACGGCATACCGGCCCGACGGTGAAGGCACTCGCCAAAGGGGAACACTCCTGACGAATCGGGGGCGACTCGGGTTACGTTGGACCGGTGCCCGACCGAGCGAACCCGCCCGCGCCTCGCCATGACGCGTGGTCGCCGGCCGATCTGCGCGTGTCCAAGGCCGCCGCGGGGCTGCGCATCAGCGTCGTCATCCCCGCCCGCGACGAAGAGGACACCGTCGGGGACGTCGTCGCCGCCGTCAAGGCCGCCTGGCTCGACGAGGTCCCCCTCATCGACGAGATCGTCGTCATCGACTCCGACTCCGCCGACGCCACGGCGAACCGGGCCCGGCGAGCCGGCGCGCGGGTGTATGCCGCGGCCCAGGTGCGCCCCGACCTCGGCCCGGCGCAGGGCAAAGGCGAGGCGCTGTGGAAGGCGCTGCACGTGACGGTCGGCGACATTCTCGTCTTCCTCGACGCCGACCTCATCGAGTGGGGACCCCACTTCGTGCCGGGCCTGCTCGGGCCGCTCCTCACCGAGCCGACGACTCAGTTGGTCAAGGCGCTCTACCACCGCCCGCTCCTCGACGCCGACGGCCACGAAGCCGAAACCGGCGGCCGGGTCACCGAACTCGTCGCCCGCCCGCTCCTCGCCCTCGATGCCCCCGAACTCGCCGGCGTCGTCCAACCCCTCGCCGGCGAGTGGGCGATCCGCCGACGACTCTTCGAATCCCTCTGGGTGCCCGTCGGATACGGCGTCGAGATCGCCGCGCTCCTCGACACCTACCGGGGCCACGGGGCCGGCGCCATCGCCCAGGTCGACCTGGGGCGGCGGGCCCACCGCCACCACCGGCACGACACCCTCGGGCCGATGGCGGTGCAGGTCATGGCCGCGGCCCGGCGCCGGCTCGCCACCTCCCCCGAACCTCGCGCCGACGTCGTCCGGTTGCGTCAGTTCGACCCGGTCGCCGGGGGTTTCGCGGCCCGGGACCGTCGCGTCGATGTCGTCGAACGCCCGCCCGCCGTTTCCATCGACGGGTATGCCGCGGGGCTGGCCGCCCGCGTCGAGAGACTCGCTGGCCTCGCTGCCGACCTGGGCCGCCACGGGTCACGGGGGGCGTCATGAGGTTCCGGCTCGGACGGCATACGTATGCCGCGCACGACCGCCTCGTCATGGCGATCGTCAACCGCACGACCGATTCCTTCTACGACCGGGGGGCCACCTGGGAGGACGACGCGGCCTACGCCCGGGTCCGGCAGGTGATTGCCGAAGGGGCCGACCTCGTCGACATCGGTGGGATCAAGGCGGCCCCGGGCGCGGAGGTGCCGGTGGCCGAGGAGTTGCGCCGGGTGGTGCCGTTCGTTGAGGGGGTGCGGGCCGAGCATCCCGACCTGACGATTTCGGTCGACACGTATCGCGCCGAGGTGGCCGACGCCGTGCTCGCCGCGGGGGCCGATGTCGTCAACGACGCCTGGGGCGGGGCCGACCCCGACCTGCCCGCCGTCGTCGCCGCTCACGGTGCCGGGTTGGTGCTCACCCACACCGGCGGGCAGCGGGTGCGCACCCGCCCGCACCGGATCGAGTACGACGACGTCGTCGCCGCGGTCGCCGAGTCGCTGCTCATGCAGGCGGAGGCGGCGGTGGCTGCCGGGGTCGAGCGCGAGCGCATCGTCATCGACCCGGCGCACGATTTCGGCAAGAACACCTGGCACTCCCTCGAGTGCACCCGCCGTCTCGACGAGTTGGTCGGGCTCGGCTGGCCGGTGCTGGTCTCCTTGTCCAACAAGGATTTCGTCGGCGAGTCGCTCGGCCGTGAGGTCGGTGAGCGGGTCATCGGCACGCTGGCGACGACGGCGGTGTCGGCGTGGCTGGGCGCCCACATCTACCGGGTGCACGAGGTCCGCGAGACCCGGGACGTGCTCGACATGGTGTCGGTCATCCGCGGCGATCTGCCGCCGATGCGCGTGACCCGGGGGTTGGCATGAGCGCCAGTTCGCGCATCGTCGCTGCGGCCGTCGTGCCGGGCACCTTGCTGCTCTTGCCCGAGTATGCCGGCCGCATCGACCCGATTCCGGCCATCCGGACCGCGGCGCTCGCGGCCGTCGACGCCGTGGTCACGGCGGCCGACCGGGTCGTCGTGGTCACCGCGGGCGACCGGGAACCGCGGCATACGAAGGGGCCGGCCGGCGCCCGGGTCGCCGCGACCCTCCTCGGCGAGGCTCCGGCCGAGGTCGTTGTCGTCCCGTGGGATGCCCCGGTGGTCGTATGCCGCGCCCTCGGGGCCGCGATCACCGGCGCCGAGGCGAGCGGCGAGGGCGAGGCGGACCAAGCGGGCGGCCGTTGGGGTCTCATCATCGTCGCGGACGGCAGTGCGACGCGCACCGAGAAGGCGCCGGGGCATTACGACCCGCGGGCGCACGCCTACGACGAGGTGTGGCTCACGGCGTTGCGGGGAGTCGATGTCGACGCGCTCCTGGCTCTCGATGCCGCGGTCGCCGAGGGCGTGCTGGCCCTGGGCCGCGCCCCGCTCCAGGTGCTCGCCGGAGCGTTCGGCGACGGCGCGGCATACACCTGCGGGGACATCACGACCGACGATGCGTACGGCGTCCAGCACGCGGTGGCCCTCATCCGCCAGCGACGAAACTCACTCGATTGCTGTTGAGGCGGACAACGGGTCGGCGATGGCGTCCGGGTCGTGCAGGTCGAGCCAGACCAGCGGGCTGTGCCAGTTCGCCTGGTCCTGGGGGAACACGACCCGTGCCAGACCGGCCCCGGCGAGGAGTTTGGCGCACGTCGGGCACGGTTGGCAGGTGACGTATGCCGTGCAGCCGCGCAGGTCTCGCCGGGCGTAGAGGAGCGCGTTGGCTTCGGCGTGGACGCTGATGCACCGACCGGGCCCCGAGTCGTAGGCGGTGAACTCCTTGAGTTCGTCGTAGGTCAGCAGGCCGCGCGGGCAGGCGCCCTCGAGGCACCCGGGATGCCCGGAGGGGGCGCCGGTGTAGCCCGTGCCGACGATCCGGTGTCCCTGGTCGACGAGGACGGCGCCGACCTTGCGGCGGCGGCAGTCGCTGCGTTCGGCCACGGCCCGGGCAATGGCGACGAAGTAGTCGTCCCAGTCCGGGCGCGGGGGGACGGCGGCAGGCGGCATACTCACGCCGCCATTGTCACGCAGCGACCATGGCAGAACGAAGGCCCGGGTGGGCGTGGAGCCGCGCCGAGGTGGCCCGGGCGCCGACGGCCTCGGGTCCGCTCGGGACGCCAATTGCGCGGCGAGGGCCCACGTGGACCACCGGCGGGGTCAGACCGGAAACGGTTGCGACTCGGCCCTCATCCGCTTCTTGTCGAGTTTCCCGACCGAGGTCAGGGGGAGTTGGGCAACGATGTCGACCCGCTTGGGCACCTTGTACTTGGCCAGGCGCGAGCGACACGCTGCGATGACGTCCGTGCGGACCGTGTCGCCGTCACTCTCGGCCGCGATGGTGACGACAGCGACGACGGCCTCGCCCCAGTCCGGGTGCGGCACTCCGACGACCGAGGCGGTGACCACCCCGGGCACGGACATGACCACCTGTTCCACTTCGGTGGTGTAGACGTTCATGCCGCCGGTGATGATCATGTCCTTCTTGCGATCGAGGAGATAGACGTAGCCGTCGTCGTCCATCCGCCCGATATCGCCGGTACGTAACCACCCGTCCACGATGGTTTCGGCCGTGGCTTCCGGCAGCCCCAGATAGCCGATCATCGTGTAGGGCGAGGAGGCAACAATTTCGCCCACTTCACCGACCGGAACCTCCCGCAACTCGGCCGCATCCGGGGCGACGACCTTGATCCGGCTCATCGCCACCGCCCGCCCGCAACTCTTGAGCCGGGCGCCGTCGTCATCGGCGACGAGGTGATCGCCCTTGGTGAGCCGAGTCAGGAAGTTGGGCGCCTCCGACTGCCCGTAGAGCTGGGAGAACACCGGACCGAACACGGCCAGCCCCTGCCGAAGCCGATCCTCGGTGATCGGTGCCGCCCCGTAGACAAGGGTCCGCAGACTGCCGAGATCCAGGGACGATGCCTCGGCGGCGTCGAGGAGCCGGTAGATCATCGTGGGCACCATAAACGTGAAGGTGATCTTGTCGTCGGCGATCCGGCGCAGCACCTGCTGCGGGTCGAAGCCGGAGTCCAGCCAGATCGAGGCGCCCTTGGCCAGCCCGGCCTGTAGGTGGAAGCCCGCACTGTGCGGCAGAGGTGACATGAGGAGCATGCGCTCGTCCTCACCCAGCTCCAACTCGATGATGTGTGCGGCGATGTTGATCGCCAACCGTTCCTGGGTGTGCATCACGCCCTTGGGCCGGCCCGTGGTCCCTCCGGTGTAGATGACCAGGCCCAGGTCGTCGGGGGCGGGAGCTGCCGCTAGGCGTGTCTCCGGATGACCCTCGAGAAAGCGCTCCCAGGGAACAACACCGGTCGCGCCACAATGCACCCCGACCACCGTGGCCGCGGGAGGGGCACCGGCCGTGACGGAGCCCAACAGGCCCGGCCCGGTGAACACCACGGCAACACTGGAGTCGTTGAGGCAGTGGGCGATATCCGAGGGGGAGAGCATTTCGTTGAGCGCCACCTTGACCAGCCCGAGGTCCAGAATCGCCAGATCGAGCGCGACGTACTCCACCCCGTTGGGGAGGCACAGCCCGACCCGGTCCCCCGGGGACAACCCGGCGGCGTGCAGCGCCTGCCCTACTTGGTTGCGCAACCGGGCCAGGGCGGCATACGTCGTGGCGCCCCGCGGGTCGACGATGGCGACCCGGTCGCCGAACCCGGCGATCTTGTCGCCGACCAGGGTGCGCAAGCTGAGGTGATGATTCACGGCATACCCCTCAGGCGAAGGTGATGAGGGGTTTGACGATGCCGTCCTCTTTGTCGGCCATCATCGTGAAGGCCCGCTGCACGTCGGCGAAGGCGAAGCGGTGCGTGGTCATCGGCGTCGGGTCGACCTTGCCGGTCTCGATGAGGGTGAAGATACGCCGCATCCGGTCGCTGCCTCCGGGGCACAGCCCGGTGCGGATCGTCTTCTCACCCATCCCCAGTCCGAAGGCCATGAGGTCGAGTTGCAGCGGAGCGGGATTCTCGCCGTGGTAGCCGACATTGGACAGCGTGCCGCCGGCCTTGAGGCAGGCCAGGGCCGCCTCGAAGGTGTGCGGTGCCCCCAGGGCTTCGATGGTCGCGTCCGCGCCCTGACCACTGGTGAGATCGAGGATCTGCTCCACCACGTCCCCATGGGTGTAGTCGACGACCTCGTCCGCCCCGAACCGCTTCGACAAGGCGACCCGCTCGGGGAGTGATTCGACGGTGATGATGCGGCCCGCGCCGAGTAGTCGCGCCCCGATCGTCGCCGCCAGGCCCACCGCTCCTTGGGCGAACACGACGACCGTGTCCCCGAGAGTGATCTGGGCGTGCTCGGCTCCCATGAACCCGGTGCTCAGCATGTCGCAGGCGTAGACCGCGGCCTCGTCGGGCACCGAATCCGGGATGGGCGCCAGGTTGGCCTGCGCGGCGGGGACCAGGAAGTACTCGGCCATGTTCCCGTCGACCTGGGCGGTGTACTTGTAGCCGCCGAGCAACCCGCCGCACTGGGACGACAGACCCCGCTGGCAATAGCTGCACTGCCAACACGGGGTCACCGCGTTGACGGCCACGCGCTGCCCCTCGGTGAAGCCCGCGACCGCCGACCCCACCGCCGCGACGACCCCGACCGACTCATGTCCGAGGGTGCGCCCGGGCTCGACCGGAAGCGCGCCCCGCACCGTGTGCACATCGGAGGTGCAGATGAGGGCCGCGGTCGTCTTGACGAGGGCTTCGTTCGGGCCGGGGGTGGGGATCGGCTTGTCCACGATGCTCGTCTCGTTGAGGCCGAGCATGGTGAAGGTCTGCATCGAAGCGGACATGGCGGTCGTCCTTTCGTGGTGGGTTGGCGGGGATGGGTATGCCGTCGGGCTGGCCGGCCGTTTGGACGGCGGGGTCGGGACGGCGGGGCCGGGACGGCGGGCTAGGCCACGGCCCCGAGGATGGTGGCGTGGTTGGCCACGGCCAACCCGCCCATGTTGAACACCCCGGCCAACCGGGGATTGGGCAGTTGCATGGCACCGGCCGTGCCGGTCAGTTGCATCGCGCACAGGACGTGCTGACTGACGCCGGTAGCACCGACGGGATGCCCCTTGGCCTTGAGCCCGCCGGAGCGGTTGACCGGAAGGGGGCCGTCGGCATACACCACGCCCTCGTCCAAGACGGAAACGCCGCGTCCGTTCGCAGCGAGACCGAGCGCCTCGTAGAGGACGAGTTCGGCGATGGTGAAGCAGTCGTGGAGTTCGATGAGATCGAGGTGGCGCGGGCTGCGCACACCGGCCTCGTCCAGGGCGCGGCCCCAGGCGGCCCGGGCCCCGGCGAACTCCAGGAGATCACGCCGCGAACGATCGAGGAAGTCACTGGCCTGCCCGATCCCGGCCACCCGAACCTGACGCGGGCAGCGGGCGGGGACCGCGGCGTCGGCGGCCAGGACGACCGCGGCCGCGCCGTCACTGACGGGCGAGCAGTCGGTCCGGCGCAGGGGAGGCGCAACGACCGGATTGGCCGCACTGGTCGTGGCGCAGAACTCCACGGAGAGTTCCCGGTGCAACTGCGCCCACGGGTTGTCCAGGGCGTTGCGATGGGCCTTGTGTGCGATCCGGGCCAGCGTGTCGTCGGCGAGACCGTATCGGCCGCGGTATTCGGCAGCGACCTGCCCGAACAGCCCGGCGAACCCCACTGTCGACTCGGAGCCGGCCAGCGCGAGGTCGGCCCCGAGCAGAGCGGCACCGATCTGCTGTGCCGGCCGGTCCGTCATCTTCTCGGCACCGATGACGAGGACTTGTCGGGCTCGCCCCGATTCGATGCTTCGGATGCCGTGATGGATCGCGGCGGTGCCGCTGGCGCAGGCGTTTTCGACCCGGATGCAGGGGACGCCGCGCAGCGTGGGCACGCGCTCCAGGGGCACCGAGGAGGGAAAGGCCAAGGGTTGTAGCCCGGCGTTGTAGGTGGCTACCACCACTTCGTCGATGTCGTGGCCGTCGAGTTCGGCATGGGTCAGGGCCGATTCGGCGGCGTGGCCGATGAGGTCGACCAGGGAGTCGTCGAGGCGACCGAAACGGGTGTGAGCCCAGCCCACGATGCTCGTCATCGCTGCGCCACCGGTCCTAGCCCAGGGCGGGGAGCCGCTCGAGGACCGACTCCGGGTGGGCATCGGCTGGGATGTGGGTGAGGCGCACGGTGGCGGCCGAGTCCAGGGTCGTCGCCTCCCCGTCCCAGAACCCGTCGGGCACGACCTGGCCGATCTCGCTGTCGGGCGGGAACTCGATCCCGGTCGAGGTGCGCAGCCCGATCGACCAGCCCAGGTGGGCCGCCACATTGGTCAGGGCGGTGTAGGTCTCGAGGCGTTCCTCGACCTCCACCTCGACGCCGGCCAGTGCGGCCGAGGCACGCGCGTCGAGGAGGACCATCTCGATCGGGCAGCCGCCGAGGCGGCCGAGCCACTCGGCCAGGTACAACGAGGCTGAGTCGGCATTGTCCTCGGAAACCTCGGCTCGTGCCGTCCCTGCCACCTCGTGTGCGCTAGCCAGGAACCGCACCGGGGAGGGCACCGCCAGGGCCACCCGTCGCCGTAGGACGTCGCCCACCGTCGTCACCGTGACTCGCACGAGGTCCAGTTCGGTCTCGTCGGCGAGCAAGGTCCGCAGCGCATACCCGGTGCGGGTGCGCTCGGCCATCGCCGCACACAGTTCCGGGCGGGCCGCAAGCCCGCCGAGCATCATCGCCTCGACATCGACATAGGCCACGTCGGGGTCGAGGAGGGCCTGCACCTGGCGCAGATAGCCCGCCAATGCCGGCACCTCCCGCCAGGGCACGGGCTGGCCCTGGAGCAGGACGGCACGGCCGTAGTCGCCGTGGTCGATGACGAGTGGGACCGAACGACCGCTTGGACTGCTGATGGTCATGAATCTCCCCAATCTGGGTGCCGGAAGGGTGTGGATGGCTCATCGAGGCCCTCGTGATGAGCGCCTCGTGAGGCAGGTGGTTGCGGTCACGCTGCCGGGCGGTGCTGCGTGGTCAGCCCGCCCGGCAGCCGTGCTCGGGGACTCACGTGAGTCGCTGGACGTCCTCGCCGTACTTGGTCTCCAACTCGGCGATGCGGGCCTCCAGGGCCGCGATCTTCACCTCGCGCCGGTCGGGCACCATGATGATCGGCAGTTGCTTGAGCGGAGCGGTCACCCGCTTGGGTCCGTCGATGGTGAACTCGGTTGCGGTGATCTCTTCGACATCACCCCAGGAGCCGTAGTAGAGCAACTCCGCCGGAGGCTCCGGCGTGACGAACTCGGCGCAGAACTCCTCGAACGGCTTGCCGCGCTGCAACCGGGCCTGGCGGGCCGCCTGCCGGGCCGCCGTGGTGCCCTCCACATCGAGGCGGAAGGTGGCCGGGTCGTAGACGACCGCGAAGATGTCCTCGGCCACCTTCTGGCTGATCCGGCCCAGTTCGGCATCCCGGACCACCGCGACGGGGTCGCGCTCCAACGGGTCCCCGTAGCCGCCGCCGGCACCCTGGGAGATCATGTACAACTCGCCGTCCTTGGCGATGTCGAACTGCAACCCCATGTGGGCGGTCAGGTACTTCCCGTCCTCGAAGGGTCGCTCGTTCATGACCTTCTCGATGGACAGGTCGAACTTGCTGTTGTCGCGGCGGATGTGCTCGTAGACATTGGTGCCCTTGACCATGGCGAGGGGGTAGGCGCCACAGCCGTACCCGCCGTACATGCCGTAGATGGAGGAGAACTTCGCGCCGGAGGTGACCGTCATGAAGCCCCACTGCGGGGTGCCCTCGGCGGCCACGATCATCTCGTAGCCCATGCCACCGGTGAACTTCCCGAAGCCCATGTTGTCGCGCACGAGCCGCTTGGAGACCAGTTGCATGAAGGGCACTTCCTCCTCCATGACCTCCTGCTCGGCGGTGTCGGCCATCGCGCAGAAGAGCGGCGAGACCGCGTCCTCACCGTCTTTGAACGGCTTGGCCCCACCGGGCATCCCGTTGAGGTCGGCGCAGAGGTTGCCCACCATGTCACCGTGCTGGGTGATGCCACCCCAGAGGAAGGTGTTGATCTGGTTGAACCAGTTCGCGACCACGTTGGAGTACTTGTGCGGCGTCGAGAACGACATCCGCGAGTACATCGCCTGCATTGCCGAGAACCCTCGGAAACTCGCCTGCAGCGACTGACCCATCGGTGCGTCGTAGGAGGCATCGGCCCAGGTGCCCTCGTCGGAGATGATCTCGATGCAACTCATCGCACTCGTGCAACGCGGCAGGTCGGGCCACCAGAAGGCCAGGATGGCCTGCATGAACATCGACTTCACCGAACACAACGGGGAGTTGATGGCCCGGTTGAGGATCTCCGGGCCGGTGCCGCGCAGGTCGATGGTCATGTGGTCGCCCTTGACGGTGATCTTGCAGGCGAACTTGATGAGGATGTTCTCCTTGAGGGTGGAGTCCATGAACTGGTCCATCCGGTAGGTTCCGTCCGGCAACTCCGAAATCCGGCGCCGCACCTCGACGTCGACGTCCTCGACCGTGGTCCGCAAGGCACCGACGAAGGTGTCGACGCCAACCTCGTCGATGACCTTGTCGATGCGCTCCATGATCTTGCGCACCGCAGTGATCTTGACCTTGAGGTCGGCCAACTGGAGTTTGGGGTCCCGCACCGAGTGCTGCAAGAAGGTGAGCAGGTCCCGGCGCAGGTGGCCGCGTTCGACGATTTTGAACGGGCTCATCCGCAGCCCGTCGTCGAACGGCGTCTCCGAGCCCGACGGCATACCGCCTGGTTCGCACGCCCCGTTTTCGCCCTCGTGGATCGTGGCGGCCACCCAGGCGATGACCTGGCCGTCGCGGATGATCGGCATGATCATCGACTGGTCGGTGTTGTGGATGTTGCCGAAGCGGGCGTCGTTGTGGATGAACCCGTCGCCCTCATGGATGCCGACGGTCGGCTCGTCCTTCCAGTACTTCATGATGTAGCGGATCGGGTGGTGAAGGATTGCGCTGAAGGCGATCACGCCATGGCAGGACAGGTAGGCCACGTCTCCGGCGGCGGTGTAGATGGCCGTGGTCAGGTCGCCCCACTTGGCCCCGGGCGCGGCGCCCTGGGCCTCGCACATCTCGTAGCCCTCGTCGAGAGCGCCGGCGATGCGCTTGCGGATTCGCTCCACCTGGAGCCGGTCCACCCCGGCGGCCAGGACGATCTCCTCGTGATCCGAGCGCGCCGAGATGGCGTGGTCACGCATGATCTCCGGGTCGGGGCCGAGGAAGAGGGTGGTTTCGTCCATGAACTTGTCGACCCACTCCTGCTCCTGAGCAGTGAGGGCGCGGGTCTCGTCGATGGCAGTCATGTCGGTTCTCTCCTTTGAGAATTGGGTATGCCGCGTGGTCCGGTCAGTCCTGCAGGAACCAGACGGCACCCTGCGACGTCGGCTCGAGGCGCCAGCCCGGCTCGACCAGGAAGGTGGTGTTTTCGGTGGTGACGATGGCCGGGCCGGGGATGACGGCGTCGACGGTGAGGGCGTGGTGGTCGTACACCGGGGTGAGCAGCGGGGCGTCGTGGCCGATGAAGTGCACCTTGCGCTCGCTGACCTGGGCCGGGGTATGCCGTTCCCCGCCCCCGTCGAGGGAGTCGAAGTTCACGACGTCCCCTTCGACATACGAGGCGACGCGGATGGTGTTGCACCGGATGCCGGCCTCGGGGGCCGCGCTGCTCGCCCCGAACCGGTGGCTGTAGACGTCGCCGAAGGTCTTGATCATCGCGAGCACGTCGCCCACCCCGGACATCCGGGTGAGGTCCTCCAGGGCCACGGCCTGGGTGAGGAGCTGGTTGCCGTAGCGCATGTCCAGTTCGAGGCGGTACTTGACGTCGGCCGGGTCGAATCCCTGCCGGACCAGGTCCTCACGACCCCGGGCCTCGAGGTCCTCGACGACGGCGTTGAACTCGTCGTAGCGGTCGTAGAGCGAACGGGTCGTGGCGTTGTACATGGTGACGTGGACGCCGCGCTCGTGGAAGTGGAGTTGGCGCATGTTGCCGGCCCCGCACGCGGAGAACACCGAGGAGTAGGGCGGGGCGAGGACTCGCTTGATGCCGGCATGCCGGGCGATGCCGCAGGCGTGGAGCGGTCCGTTCCCGCCGTAGGCCAGCATGGTGAAGTCCTCGGGGAGGTAGCCGCGCACCCGCAACTCCTTGCCGATGCCGATGGCCATCTGCTCGTCGACCCCGTCCTTGATGGCTCGCGCCACGTCGATGACGTCGAGGTCGAGGTGGTCGCACAGGTGCTCCTCGATGGCGAACCGGGAGCGCTTGGGGTTGAGCTTGATGTATCCGTTGGCGTAGTTGTCCGGGTCGAGATAACCCAGAAGCAGGTCGGCGTCGGTGACCGTGGGGCGCAGGCCGCCGCGGTCGTAGCAGGCCGGACCCGGGTTGGACCCGGCCGATTCCGGGCCGATCTTGATCGCGTTGTGGATCCGGTCGTAGGAGGCGATCGAACCGCCACCGGCACCAAGGGTGTCCAGGTGCACCATCGGCACCGACACCAGCCAGCGGTCGATGGTCGGGAGGAAGTCGTAGTGCTTGACTCCGCCCTCGGGCACCAGCCCGATGTCGAAGGAGGTCCCGCCCATGTCGGTGGAGATGACGTGTCCCAGGCCGGTCTCGGTGGACAGGTGCTCGGCGGCACTCACCCCGGCGATGGGCCCGGAGTGGATCGTCTGCAGGGCGTCGGTGCTGTTCATCTGCGCCATCCCACCGGAGTTGTGGATGACGAGCATCGGCTTGTCGTAGCCGTAGTCCCGCAGGTTCTGGGAGAGCTGGCTGAGCGCGTGGAACATGATCTCGTGGAGGAAACCGTCGATGATCGTCGACGTGGCCCGCACGTATTCGCCCTTGCGCCCGGAGACCTGGTGACCGAGCAGCACCGGGATGGCACCGAGCTCGTGCGGCGGGAACTCGTCGAGGATGATCTCCTGGATCGCGAGTTCGTGGGCCGGGTTTTCGGTCGCGTTGACCAGGGAGACGACCAGGGCCTCGGCCCCGGCGTCGACCAGTTCACGGACGACGCTGCGGACGTCCTCGGGGTCGAGGTGCGCGACGACCTTGCCGGCCGAGTTCATCCGCTCCTTGACCGAGCGGATCAGGGTGCGGGGAACGATGGCTTCGGGGCGTTCGGCGGCCGGCAGGTTCTGCTGCATGGAGTAGTCCAGGCCCTCGCCGTACCCCCGTCCCCGGGACAGCGGGATGGTGTCCTCGAACCCGTGGGTGACGATGGCGCCCACCTTGGGGCCCTTGCGTTCGATGAGGGCGTTGGTGCCCAAGGTGGTGGCGTAGCGGACCGAGTCCACCTCGGAGAGCACGGTGGCCCGGTCGAGGTCGGCCCGCTTGCAGGCCAGGTCGAGGGCCTCGTTGAACCCGAGAGCCAGGTTGTGGTGGGTGGTGAGGGCCTTGGCCTCGACGTACTTCTCGTCCCACACGAAGAAGCAGTCGGTGAACGTGCCGCCGATGTCGACGGAAATGCGCTTCATGTCGATAGTCCTGTCTCGTCGCGGGGTCAGCGGATGTGGCCAGTGGCCTTGTGCAGGGCGGTGTACTTCTGGGCGTCCTCGCCGGGGCCATAGATGTGGGCCTGTTCCGGGTCGACTCCGCGTTCTTGCCACTGGCGCCGCAGGGCATCGACGTCGATGAGCAGGTCGATCGTCGGGGGGTGGCCCGGGGGCAGGTACTCGGTCTCGATCTGGGTGCCGCAGCCGGGGCAGTAGTACTCGACGATCCGGCAGTAGGTCGGGTCCGGGGAGAAGGTGTACTCGTACCGGGTGGGGTCGATGATCGGCTGGTGGATCTCCCGGGGGTCACGGTCGTAGGCGAGCGTGCCCTTCTTGTAGGAGTCGTGGGCATCGCCCATGTCGCCGTCGCACACCCGGCAGGTCCAGCGCTCGGTATCGAGGTCGATGACCAGGTACTCGGTCATGGGAACTCGCATCGTCGGGGTTCCTTTCTTTCTGTTCTGCGCCTGCGGCGTCAGTGGTTGTCGGTGAGGAGCAGGTCGCCGGAGGCGGTCACCCGGAAGTCCCAGCCGGACAGGACTCGCCCGGTGAAGAAGGGGCCTTCGACAATGGCCGGCCCGTGACCGTGCGCCCCTGGCGCCTGGTCGTCAAGGACATAGACCGGTATGCCGTCCACCTGGGTTGCCGAGGACCGCACCTGCCGCGTTCCGCTGGGGACCGCAGGTGTGGGGACGACGTCCTGATCGGTGATCAGTTCGGGATGCGGAAGTGCTGCGGTCACGGTCAGCCGCAACGACGCTTGCTCGCCGGGAGCGTCCACCGGGTCGCCCGCGGCATACGGGCGAATGGTGACGGGGGAGCCGTCCTGGTGCTCGACGGCGAGAAGCCAGTGCTGGTCACAGTCGGCCAGCACGTAGCCCTCCTGGTACATGTCGCGAGCGGCCCGGGCGAGGAGTTCGGCGCGGACCTCCTCGGCGGCCGCGGCGGTCGGCTCGGGCAACCCGACTTCGTACGTCTTCCCGATGTCGGAGAAGGAAATACCGAATGCCGAGAAGACGGCCGCCATCCGCGGGATGAGCACGGTGTGCACCCCGGCGAGGCGGGCCGCCCCGGCGGCGCTCATCGGGCCGGCACCCCCGAAGGCGGCCAGGGTGGTGCCGTCCTCGACGAGGTCGGCGAAGGCGGCAGCGAGGGCCGCGAAGTAGGCCTGCTCCATCCGCACCAGCGCTTCCTCGAGCGAGATGCCCAGCGGTTGGGCGATGGTCGCGGTGATGACCTGGCGGGAGCGCTCGGCGTCGAGGGTGAAGGTGCCGTCGAGGTAGGTGTCGGCGTCGAGGACGCCGAGGAGGAGGTTGACGTCGGTGATCGTGGCCTCTTTGCCGCCGAAGCCGAAACAGGCCGGGCCGGGGGCGGCCCCCACCGACCGGGGTCCGACGGTGATCGCCCCGTCCTTGACGGAGATGACCGAGGAACCGCCGACTCCCGAGGAGTGGACGTTGCTCATGGGGTAGGAGATGGGGACGCCCTTGATCGTGCCGCGTTCGTCGGCGTCGATCTGACCGTCGCGGACCACTCCGACATCGGTCGTAGTGCCGCCGATGTCCATCATGAGGATGTGGTCGAGGCCGTAGGTGCGGGCGAGCGCAGCGGTTCCCTCGAGCCCGCCGCGGGGGCCGGAGGAGTAGGTCTTGAGGGCCACCGACTTGGCCACCCGTGAAGAGGCGCCGTCGTTGCGGTAGACGAGCAGCGGGTTGACGACCCGGTAGGACTTGAGGCGTCGCTCCGCCCCGTAGAGGAAGCGCTCCATCGTCGGGTGCAGGAACGAGTTGATGACGCAGGACCAGGTCCGTCGCGGGTGGTCACGGTCACCGGCGAGGTCCCAGCTGTAGATGATCGGGATCGAACCGAGGAGGTGGCGGGGAACTTGCGCAGCAGCACCGAACGGAGCCGGTGTTCCTCCGCCTTGGTCGCGCATGCGACGACGACCCGCGCGGCGCCCTGGGTCGTCAGCCGGTTGACGAGTTGCACGACCTCGAAGTCGACGTCGGTCCCGGACTCGGGGGAGAGGTCGATGTGCGCGTGCCGATCGTCGATGAGGGCCTCGAACAGGTGCTGCTCTTCCTCGTTGCTCTGGAGGTCGTCGATGAGGTCGGGCATCGAGGTGAGGATGCCGATCATGGGGCCGCGTCGCTCCACGAGGGCGTTGGTGCCCTGGGTCGTGGAGTAGCGCACGTGCTGGGTGGCGTGGAGGAGCCTCTCGGTGTTGGCCGCGCCATACAGCGCGGTGGAGGCGTTTTCGATGCCGTCGAACAGGCACTGCGAGAGGTCGTGCGGCGTGGTGAGGGTCTTGGTGAAGGTGAACTTCCCGCCGTCCCAGACGCAGATATCGGTCAGGGTGCCACCGTTGTCGATGTTGATCAGGGTGCTCATGCCACTTCCTTGTGTCACGGGGAATCGGGTCGTCAGGCCCGTGCGGGGCGCCGTCGTGGGGATTACTCTGGGCGCTGTCTCAGGGGGGTCCGGTGTCCCAAAGTGGGACAGTTCGCGGGCTCCCCGTGGGTTGGTTGCGGGTGGCATGCTGAAACAGCCCTTTGATGGAGACCGTCCTTGGAGGGCCCGACAGACCCTCGCTGAGGAGGTGCCCGTGCCGTACACCGACCGTTTGCTGCGCGTGGCCGCGGCCCGGGCCGACTTCCTCGAAAGCGGTCGCGCCGGGGCGGTGGGGGTGTCCGACGCGTTGGCAGCGTCCTGGGAACGCTCCCAGTCGGCCGGGGTCGACAGCGAGCACCCGGCCCCCGACTACACCGATGTCGACACCGGGTCACGTCTGTTGCGCTGCGCGAGTCCGGTCATGGAACGCCTCAGGGTTGACACCGCCGACATTCCGCTGGTCATCGCCTTGACCGACGCGCAGGCGCGCCTCGTGCAGCGCTTGGATTCGTCGTCAGCGGTGGGTCGCCTCCTCGACCGGGTGGCCTTCGCTCCCGGCTTCTCGTATGCCGAGACGCAAGTAGGAACCAATGGCGTGGGGACGGTGTTGGAGTCGGGTCGCCCGTTCTCCGTCGTGGGACCCGAGCACTTCAGCGAGCACCTGCACGCCTTTGCCTGCACCGGAGCGCCGATCATCGACCCGCTGACCGGCCGGGTCGAGGGTGTGCTCGACATTTCGTCGCTCACGCAGGCGTGGAGCCCGATCATGCACACGCTGGTCAAGTCGGCCGCCGTCGACATCGGCCGCAATCTGCTCCAGGACCGCAGTCAGGCGCAACAGGCCATCTTCGAAACGTATATCCGTGCCGATGCCCGCTCGGGGCGGCACGCAGTGCTGGCGTTCGGCGATCGGGTTTTCATGGGCAACGCCGCTGCGCAGGCCCTGTTCTCACCGGATGAGCAGTTGACGATCCGCGAGCACGCGACGTTTGTGATGACCCGCAGGACGCAAGCGACCGACACGCTGACGCTGCCGTCGGGACGAATCGTCCACCTCCGCGGGACCCGGATCCTCGCCGGCAGCCGGACGGTGGGGATGGTCGTCGTCGCCGAGTTGCTCGCGGCGGCCCTCAGCGAGGTGATCGACCGGGTGCCCGACACCCATCTGCCCAATCTCGCGGTGGCATCGCCGGCGACCACCCAGATCGCCAGTGATTTGCACTTGCCCCACGCCCCCATCGCCGAGGGGCAGTCGCCGGCGTGGGTGCGCACCTGTCAGGAACTGCACGAAGCGATCGGTGCGCGCGTCCCGACGCTGGTCATGGGCGAGACCGGGTCTGGAAAGTTCACCCTCGTCGCCGAGTTGTTTCACGCGGCCTTCCCCGGAGGACGGTCGGTGTCGGTGGATGCCGAACAGCTCATGCGGCAAAGCGAGGACGATCTTGCCGCCTTCTTGTCGGCCACGGACGAACCGACCCTCTACATCGTGCGCAACATCGACCAGGCGAGCACGGAAGGGGTCGACCAGATCGAGTTGCTCGTCCGGGCGCTCGGGGAGCGGACGGAGCACTTCTCGTTTGCCGCGACTCTCTCGGATTCCAGCCTGGACTCGGATCTGCCGTTCCATTCCTTGCTCGGCCATTTCGAGGTGGCCGTGACGGTTCCTCCGTTGCGGTGTCGCACGGAGGATCTCACCGTGATCGTGCAACGGCTCTTGCGCGAAATCGCTCCGGGACGCTCGGTGCGGATCGCCCCCGATGCGATGCGGACGATCGTGCGGTATTCGTGGCCGCGCAACGTCAGCCAACTGCGCGAGGCGCTTCAGCATGCCCTCAACCGGAGGCCGGTCGGGGAGGTGCAGGTGAGCGATCTTCCCAGTTACTGCAACACGACCGCGCGACGCACGCTGACCACGCTGGAATCAGCCGAACGGGATGCGATCGTCGCGGCGATCCGGCAAGCCGACGGAAACCGGCAACTCGCAGCCCAGCACCTCGGCATCGCGCGTTCCAGCCTCTACCGCAAGCTCAAGGCCTACGGCATCACGATCTAGGCGCGGGCGCAGCCGGCGGCCGGAACACAGGCAGGCCGCCGTAGATCAGCCCGATGGACGTCTTCGGGGTGGCCGCAAGGACAGGTGCCCGGCCGAGCGGTGTGCCTCGGGGGTTCGTTAGTGGCCGGTGTCCAGGAACCCGTCCGTCGGGTCCCGAAGGGGTTCGCAGGTGGCTGGTGGCCAGGTGGCCAGGAAACCCGTCCGCCGGGGTGCCTAGGTGGGTAGCAAGTGGCTGGTGGCCGAGGGGACGGGAAACCCGCCGGTCGGGGATCACGCGGGCGTGCAAGTGGCTGGTGGCCGAGGGGACAGGAAACCCGCCGGTCGGGGATCACGCGGGCGTGCAAGTGGCCCGTGGCCTACGGGACAGGAAACCCGCCGGTCGAAACTTCGACGGGCGGGCTTGCGGTGGTGGCCAGAGGCGGGGTCGAACCGCCGACCTTCCGATTTTCAGTCGGACGCTCGTACCAACTGAGCTATCTGGCCGTGCGCGAGGCGCGCCCCGAACGATACCCCAGCCCGGCGGCATACCCCAAAGTGCCCGTCACCCCTTTCCCGCCGGAAGTGCCAAACGTCCACTTCGCACCCCAAATGTTCGGGTGCGAAGTGCCCCTTTCCCGCCGCAAGTCCCACGAGCACTTGCCGCTGCGCGCCACGCCGCCACACGTCGCAGCCCTCGACCCACGCCGGGAACACGGCAACTCACACCGACGGCGATGACACCCGCGGGTGGGTTTCGGCCCAGGCGAGGTAGGCCGCCTCGGCCACCGGCAGCGTCGGGAACAGCATGTCCTCCCCGATCAGGTCCACGACCCCGGCCCGACGCAGCGGCTCGTACAGCTCGCGCTTGATCCGGGTGAGCCCCAGCAAGATGCCCTGGGCCGCCAAATCGCCCTGCAACGCCCGCAACCCGTCCGCCGCCGTGATGTCCACCTCGGTGTTGGCCTCGACGTTGAGGAGGAACCAGCGCGGCGGGTCGGCGGGATAGGCCTCGGTCTCCTTGTCGACGATCTTCTGGACCCGGCTGCGCAACTCCCCGACATTGGCGAAGAACAGGGGCGCCTCGAACCGGTAGATGATGAGCCCGGGCAGGGTCTGCGCGTTGGGGTAGTCGGCGACGTCGTGCATGCCCGCGAGCCCGGGCACCCGCCCCAACACCGCGTCGTGCGGGCGCGCGAGCCGCACCCCCATCTCGGCGAGCGACAAGGCGATGGCGATCCCCACGCCGGCGAGGATCCCGTAGAACACCGTCCCGCCGAGCGTGATGAGCGCCAACGCGAACTCGCGCCGCCGGAACCGCCACAAGCGCCGGAACTGGCCGACCTGCACGAGCTTGGTCGCGGCATAAAGGACGACGGCCCCGAGCGCGGCCTGCGGCATCCACTTCATGATCGGCCCGGCGACGACGAGGACGAGCAGCACGACAGCCGCCGCGACCAGCGAATACACCTGAGTGCGCGCCCGACTCGCCAACGCCAGCGCCGTCCGCGAGCCCGACGACGACACCGGGAACCCGCCGATGAGCCCGACGGCGACGTGCACCCCGCCGAGGGCGACGAGTTCGGACTGCGGGTCGACCTCCTTCTCGGAGGGGCGCTCGCCGGGCAGCGAGGGCGCCGGGAAGCCGCGGGCGATGAGCATGTTGTCGCTGTACGCCATGACCGTGACGCCGAGCCCGACGATGAGGAGTTCCTTGAGGTCGCCAATGCTGATGGCGGGGATGGTGGGCGTCGGTATGCCGCTCGGCACCGCGCCGACGACCTTGACTCCCAGCCGTCCCCAGTCGAACGCCGCGTAGCACACCATGGCGGTGACGACCCCGATGAGGGCGGCCGGCCAGCGCGGGCGGATCCAGTGGACGAGCAGGATGAGGACGAACGTGCCCAGGGCCACCCAGAGCGTCATCAGGTGGGTGCCAAGGACGCGGTGGGTGAAGTCGACGATCTGGTCGGGGAGGGTGTCGCCCTTGACCGTGGTGCCGGTGATCTTGCCGAGTTGGCCGACGACCATGAGGACGGCCGCCCCGGCGAGGTACCCGACGAGCAGCGGTTGGGAGAGCAGGTCGGCGACGACACCGAGCCGGAAGACCCGGCCCACCAGGCACCAGAGCGCGACGATGAGGCTGAGGGCGGCGCTCAAGGTGACGACCTTGGCGGGGTCGCCGCCGGCGAGCGGGGCGATCGCCACCCCGGCGAGCAGCGCGATGGTGCTCTCGGGACCGACGGACAGGACCCGGGAGCCGCCCATCACGGCATACACGATCATGGAGACGAACGCGGTCCACAACCCGGTCACCGGGGGGACGCCGACGATCGCGGAGTACGCCATCACCTGCGGCACCAGGTATGCCGCGACCGCCAGTCCCGCGATCGAGTCCCGGCGCAGCCAGCGGCGTTGGAACTTCGTGGTGAGGAAGGTCAGGCCGGGCGTGGCGGCTTGGAACGCCTTGAGTGCCCAGCTGTCCTTGGTGCGGCGCAGTTCGTAGTCGATGGCGTCGTGGCGGGGGATGGCCGGGCTTTCCGGGGCCGGCTCGGGCAGCGGGAGGGTGCTGTCGGGGGAGACGTAGTGGGGCGCGGGGGCGCCGTCGGCGTAGCGGGCCTCGACCGGTTCGGGGGCGGGGGTGGGCTCGGCCTGGGGAGTGCCTTCCGTTTCCGGCCCGGCGGGTATGCCGTCCGCGCCCGCTGGCGGCGTAGCGGCCGCTGGTGGTGCGGGAGCGGAGGGTTCGGGAAGGGGTGTGACGTCGGGAGCGGCCGACGGCGGTGCCGGCGCGAGTGGTTCGCTGAGAGGCGTGCGCTCCTGGGCAGGCGGTGTCTGCGGCGCGGGAGCGGGGGGCGCGGTGTCGGTGACGGGCGTGGCAAGGGCTGGTTCGCTGTCCGCGTTCACGCCGCGTCCGCCTGCACCCACGAGTGTTTCTCCTGCGTTCACCGAATGTTCATCGGAGAATGTACCCGCTGGCGGGGATATGGCACAGAGCAACGTGCGCAGGCTGGTTTCGATGCCCCAGGAGACACGGGCACTTGAGCTGTTGTCCGTTGCCCCAGGTCGAGTGAGGAGTTCTTGTCGCCTCTGACCGTCCCAGGCGACAACAACTCCTCACTCGACGTGACAGCGCGCCGGCCTGCCCCCCGAGGCATCCACCAGGACCCCCGTCGTCCCGGACACCAATGAGGAGAAGCCGAGACGCTGGGCGTCTCGGCTTCTCCTCATTGGCGACCCCGACGGGACTCGAACCCGCGACCTCCGCCGTGACAGGGCGGCGCGCTAACCAACTGCGCTACGGGGCCTTGCTGGTGCAAGACCATGACTTGCGTATCCCCAACGGGATTCGAACCCGTGCTGCCGCCGTGAAAGGGCGGAGTCCTAGGCCGCTAGACGATGGGGACCGGTCAAACAGGACCCCTCGCGCTGGTGAGCCAGGCTCGGTTTCCGTTCGAGGACTAGGGAAGCATAGGCGAGCCACCCGCGCGACCCCAAATCGCCGTTCAACTCGTGCCGTCCGTGGGCGGCTCGGGTGGGTGGTCGAGGAGCCAGCGCAGGAGTTGTTGGGCCGGCTCGGAGGGGTCGAGGGCTGCCACTTTCCGGGCGATGTACAGTGCTTCCTCGTATGCCGTCCGCGCCGTGTCCCAGTGGCCGCGGGCTTGGGCGACGGTCCCGACGTTGTTCAACGAGATGGACAGGTCGCGCAGGGCTTCGGGGGTGGCTAACCGGTCGGCCAACTCCCGGCGCAGGGACAACGATTCGTCGTAGACGGTGGCGGCGGTGTCCCAGTGGCCGCGGGCTTGGGCGACGGTCCCGACGTTGTTCAAGGACACGGACAGGTCGCGCAGGGCTTCGGGGGTGCCCAACCGGTCGGCCAACTCCCGGAGAATGCCGATCTGCTCGTCGTAGACGGTGGCGGCGGTGTCCCAGTGGCCGCGGGCTTGGGCGACGGTCCCGACGTTGTTCAAGGAGATGGACAGGTCGCGCAGGGCTTGGGGGGTGGCTAACCGGTCGGCCAACTCCCGGAGAA
>JAKOPT010000028.1 GCA_029778715.1 Actinomycetes bacterium
GAACATCGCGTAGGACATGCCGTCGGCCGACATGTCCGTGTAGGTGAAGCCGAAGGCGGCAGCGTAGAACGCCTTGCCCGCCTCGAAATCACCCACCATGCCCTCACACCAGCCGACCGCGCCCGGCTCGTTGGCGACGTCGTAGCCGGTGTGCGACCCGGACTCCCAGGTGCCGAAGACCGCGCCGGTCGAATCGGCGTAGACACCCATCCGGCCGAGGTCGGCCAACTGCATGGAGGGGAAGATCGTCTGTCCCCCGGCGGCCGTGATCGCTGCCTCGGAGGCGGCCGAGTCAGCCGTGGCGAGATAGACCGTCCAGAACGTCGGCGCCGGGTCGGCACCCGGCATCGGCGGCGACATGCCAGCGGCCCCCCGGCCGTTGACGAGAGCCGTTGTGTAACCGCCGAACTCCTCGCTGCCCGGGGTGAACTCCCACCCCAGGACCCCCCGATAGAACGCCTGGCTGCGCGCCAGGTCCGGAACAGAGATGTCGACCCAGCAGGGTGTCCCCGGCACCCAGCTGCCCTCATGAATGCTCATAGCTTTCCTTCCGCGAGCTGATGATGAGGTCACCCTAACTCTGGGCGCCGACACGCCTCTGCTCAGTCGGCTGCGCACCCCAGCGCGACGCCCAACCGGTCGAGAGCAGTGGCGAAGGGCCGGGCCGGAAGCACCGGCTGACCGGCTGCCTGCGCCTGCTCGGCCACCCACTGCCCGTAGGTCCACGCCAGGTGCGCCATCGCGTCGTGCCAGGGGCGTGGGTGGGCCCCGGCTCGTCGGGTGTCCATCGCCCGCCGGACCGCGACGGGGTCGGCCTCGTGCAGGCATGCCGCCCGCACCGGCAGATCAGCGGCGAGCCGAGCCACCCCGGCCGGGGTGAGCCACGACCCGTCGATGACGAGGTGCCGGTGGGCAGCAGCCTCGAAGGCGAGCACCGTCGGAAGGACCTCCTCCACCAACCCGGCAGCCGCGATCTGCCGCGCGAGCAGCGCATCGGGGTCGACTGGACCCGCGCGCACGGCCCCACGCACGGCCGAGCGGACGTCGAGGGCATCTCGCCGCGCCGACCCCGGCTCGGCACCCTCGATGAGCGCCAGCCAGACCGTGTCCAGTTGCAACCACCCGGCTCCGAGCCGAGCCGCCAGCGCCCGGGCAACCGTGGTCTTGCCGACCCCGGCTCCTCCGCCGATGGCGAAGACGGTCACCGACCGAGACCGGTCAGAAGTTGATCATGTGGCCGGCGATGCCGTGCAGGGCCTCCTTGACGGCCTCACCCA
>JAKOPT010000029.1 GCA_029778715.1 Actinomycetes bacterium
CTCCCCCGTGGCCACCTCCCACACCCGCACCGTCCCATCAACACCGGCACTGACCACCCGCGACCCATCCGGCGCCCACGCCACCGCCCACACCGAGCCGGCGTGCCCACCCCACCGGCCCACACACTCCCCCGTGGCCACCTCCCACACCCGCACCGTCCCATCAACACCGGCACTGACCACCCGCGACCCATCCGGCGCCCACGCCACCGCCAACACCGAGCCGGTGTGCCCACCCCACCGGCCCACACACTCCCCCGTGGCCACCTCCCACACCCGCACCGTCCCATCAGCACCGGCACTGACCACCCGCGACCCATCCGGCGCCCACGCCACGCCCCGCCAGGCGTTGCTCCTCGGCAACCCCGTCCAGACCAGTCGCTCCGGTGAGTTCGACGCGATCCGTGCCGACCGGACCCCGATCGGCAGCCGGGCCGGCTCCACGACGCCGACCAGGACCGGAGGCTTTCCGACGGTCACGGACAAATCGGCACCCGTGAGGTCCGAACGGACAAAGGCCGCGCTCGTGAAATCTGCCCCTGCGCACTCGAGGTTCACAAGCCGGCTGTCCGAGAAGGTGGCCTGCGCTGCGCGGGCCCGGTCGAGCTCGGCCCCGGTGAGGTCGACATGCCGGAACGCCGCCGACCGCAAGTTCGCATCCCGCAGGTGAGCGCCCCGCAAGTCCAGCGGGGAACCGGCCGCGGGACCGCAGACGAGCACCTCGGACAGATCCGCGTGCCGCAGGTCCATGCGGGCCAAGGATGGTGTGGGCCACCCGCCATTGGCCGCGGCCACGGCATACTGCAGAATCACCCGCGAGACGCGGCCGCCACGCTCCCGGCCCCACGAGGTGAGCCGTGCGAGCAACTCGGAGCCGCCTCGTTCGGCGAGGAGTTGCCCAAGGAACCCCAGCGTCTCGGGCGAAGGGACCTCGATGTCCCACGCACCCGGGTCGTCCGCCTTGATGGCCGCGAACAGGTGGCATGCATGGAAGTACTCCCTCAGGGAGGTGTGCGCGAAGCGGAAGCCGCTGCCCTCCGAGCCGTCGATCCGAGCCAGGAAGGTCGCCGTGCGCAGATCCTCTTCGAGTTGGTCCGGGTGCAATCGCGCATAGCGGCGCGCCAGGCGTGGCGACGTTTCCAGCCACTCGTGCATCCAGTCCTCGAGCGCCGTGACGTCGAGGAGCCCGGCGCCGGCGCCGTGCAGGTGGGCGGCGAGGTGCTCGGCGAGGTCGATCTTGTCGTCCGGGCGTAGGTGGTGCTTCCCGGCGTCGCGCTCCAACCAGCGCGTCACCATCCGCCGATAGAGGGTCACCCCATAGACCGGCCGCCCGGCCGCCCGATCCGCCTCGATCTCGGGCAGGAACTGGCTGACCAACTGCAGGGTATACGGGCGGTGGGTCAGGTCGGTGAGGTCGTGGACGCTGCGGAGCATCTCGAGAACTTCCTCCGGCCTACTGCCCGGGACCGCTGCGGCTAGATAGGCCACGATCTGAGCCTCGGTCAGCGGCATAAGGACGAGGGATCGATAGGCATCCTCCCGGAGATTGCCCCGCTCCTGACCAACGAAGTGGTTCGATTGCTCGCGCAGCGTGCGGAAGTAGTGCGTGCGACACGTGACGAGCACCCGCGCCCTGCCGGTCAGGGCGCGCTGCTCCTCGACGGTCGCGAGCAGCGTGCGCGTCAACGTCTGCCCGTCTCCGGCGTCGAGTTTGACGAGCAGCTCGTCGAGGCCGTCGAAGATCACGACGACACTGGACTTGAGCCACCCCAGCACGCTCGCCCAGGTGTATGCCGCCGGGTCCTCGTCGGCGGCCCAGCCGCGCTTCATACATTCCTCGACGACCTGGGCGAGGGTAGGGACACCCTTGTCCAGGCCGGTCACCGAGCGGAGGTCGAAGTAGAGCACGGCGGGCCGAGCGGGATCGTCCTCGCGTTTGGACTCTAGCTCGCGGGCCAATCGCTGAGCCGTCACCGTCTTGCCCATCCCGTATTCCCCGAGGAGCGCGAACACGGGAGGGCCATCGGGCGCTTCGACCCAGTCGTGGAGCGCCGTCATCACGTCGACGCCGTCGCCAGCGGCGGGCCCACGACCCTGACTCACATCGTCCTTGTCCATAGTCGACGGCATCCCTAGGGGGTCACTGATGAGCACGGCTGGGTCGATGGTTTCCAGGTCCTTCATGCGCATCCGGCGCACCGAGGGCGCACCTGGGGGTGTCCGCCGATCGCCGCCGGACGGCATACGCGACCATTGGCCGCGGTCGACAGGGGGGCACTCACGCAGAATCTCCGCGACCACCGCAACGGCATTGTCGGCGGCATCGCGTTGGTCTCGGTCCTTGGTGGCGCTGCCTTTGTGACCGTCCGCCCAGTCGCAGATCCCCTTGACCACGACCCAGTCGACCTTGGCGTCGTCGGCCGCTAGCGCGAGCCCGACCCCCTCCATCTCACCTCCGACGACCTTGTGGGGGACGAGGCGAATGAGACTGTCGCGATAGTCCTGGTCATCGACCAACTTGTTCCCGCTGAGCAGCACGCCCGGTCGAACCGTGGGCCATTGGGTGCCCGCGTGACACTGCTGCTGGTCGCAGGTGAGGACTCGCTGGACGAGCCACTCGGATGCGGGACGGGGTATGCCGCGCAACGCCAGGTCACCGCCGGGGTTAACTCGTGCGAACTCGTAGCCCTGGACCGCCTCGCTGACGAGGACATCGCCGATGTCCTGGTTCTCCTTATCGACCCCGAAGGCAATGCCGACACCGATAACGGCCGCCGGCTGCCAGGCAGCGATCGCCTTGCTGGTTGATAGTTGGGAGTAGTCCTCGCCCTGACGACTGACCAGATGGACCAGACGCCATCCGTTGTGAACGCCCAACAGCGAAAAGGAGCGCCCACCGCGCTGTTCGGTGATCGGCTGGGCCTCGCGGCCGAAGCGACCCAGCACGGCCGCTGTCTCGTGCTCGTTGTACGTGATGAGCACGACCACGGGCTCGTTCGGATCCGTGCCCCGGCTGTCGACAAGCCGATCCGCCGGGATCGAATCCAATTCGGTCGTCCTAGCGGCAGGAGGCGCCGAGACGGGGCCCTCGAACCACACGAAGCGCTTCGTGGGACCACCGCTCTTGGCGATCGTGACCCGGATTCGCAGCGGGTTTCCCCTGCTCTCGGCGAGTTCGTTGAGTTGGGTCGTGAGCCGGTTGAGGCTCTTGTTTGCACTCGAGGTAGAAGTGAACGGGAAGAGGGCCTCATGGACCTGCGCAACCACTGCCCTTCCGGTGTCAGGATCGAGCAGAGCGAGGATGCGGTCCACATGCCCGGCCAGCGGGTCCTTGAGTTGGAGGCGCTTGACCGATTGCCTGGCGAAGTAGGGAGAGAGCCCGCGGTCGTCGCTCATGACCCTGACGCTACTCCTCGTGGAAGCCCATGTGTCGTTAAGGTCTGATAGAAGTCTGAAACATCGCCGTTTCGTTTCCGGCGGGCCCTTCAGCGGCCCGTTGATGCGCGCGGAGTTTCGCCGGCAGACGGCGAAGACGGCGACTCAGGGGTAACCCGCTCACCGGATCACGTGGGGGCTTCGGGACGCCGCTGGGTGGGCGGAGTGAGCGCATGCCGGGACTCGGGCGGGTTCGGCGCGAAGAGGGGAAGTGCCGTTCATGGCTCCGCGGCACTCGGAATCAATCGGAAAACGCGAGCGTGACATCTCAGCCATCGTGCACGGAAACCGCGAATGAGCAGCGGATTCATTCTTGTGGAGCCGATGACGGGAATCGAACCCGCGTGTCCAGCTTGGGAAGCTGGCGCTCTACCATTGAGCTACATCGGCGCGGCCCGCGCGGGCGATTCCGCCAGGCAGCCCCCGCAGTCTAACCCAGTCCCGCGCCACTCCACGTCAGCGGCCAGACACCGGCGGCAGCCCCGCGGCCACTCTCCGCAGCCTCACCCCTCGGTGGCTGCTTCCCCGTCGACAGACTCAGCGAGCGCGCCCTCGTCGCTTCGCAGCGGCAGATCGACGGGGCGCGCCCACCGGACCCCCGGCAACCGCGCAAAGTCGTTGTCCCAGGAGACGACCGTCGCACGGTGTTCGCGCGCGATCGCCCCGAGGACGGCGTCGTTGACGAGGTTGCCGCCGGTGCCGACCTCCTCGAGAATCTCGGTCATGAGGTCGAGGTGGCGCGGACCGGGGTGGAGCAGGACGGAGAAGTCGGTGGCGAGCCAGGCCCGGACCGAACCCAACGCTTGAGATACGGTCAGCGGCCGCGGCAGGACGCCTGGTTTCGTCGTCAACCGCACGTATGCCGTGAGCACCAGTGTCGTGAAGCCGACCCGATCGCCTCCGCTCAGGGCGCCGTCCAGCCAGTCCCTCGAGGCGTCGTGATGACGACTGTCGGCGTTGACGGCATACAACAAGACGTTGGCGTCCACCAGCTTCATTGACCGCGCTCCATGCGCCGGAGGAGCTCCTCGTCTTCGAGGTCACCCGCCAGTTGCAGGGCACGATCCAGCGAGACCAAGGGGACACCGAGGTGGTGAGTTTGGGTGCGGAACCTGGCGGCCCGAGGACGGGACTGAGCGCCGGCCCGCACGGCATCGTTGAGGGCCTGCTTGAACCCCACCCCCCGCTCGGCCATCAGGCGCCGCACGGCGGCCTCGACATCGGGGTCCAAGGTCACCGTCGTGCGCATTCCTCCATCATGGCATCAATGTCATTGATAGCACAGCATCACACCGCCGGGCACAGCGTCCAGCGAGCGGACGGCATACCAGACCGGTGGCGGGCTACCCTGGCGAACGTGCTGCTCTCCGACCGCGACATCCGAGCCGAAATCGATGCCGGGCGGGTCGTGCTCGACCCGTGGGAGCCGACCATGGTCCAACCGAGCAGCGTCGACGTGCGCCTCGACAAGTTCTTCCGGCTCTTCGACAACCACAAGTACCCCGTCATCGACCCCGCCCAGGACCAGCCCGACCTCACCCGCCTGGTCGAGGTCGAGGACGGCGAGGGGTTCGTGCTGCACCCCGGCGAGTTCGTCCTCGGCTCGACCCTGGAGGCGGTCACGCTCCCCGACGACCTCGCGGCCCGCGTCGAAGGCAAGTCCAGCCTGGGCCGGCTCGGGCTGCTCACACACGCGACGGCGGGGTTCGTCGACCCGGGGTTCAGCGGGCACGTCACCCTCGAACTGTCCAACGTCGCCACCCTCCCGATCCGGCTCTGGCCGGGGATGAAGATCGGGCAGTTGTGCTTCATCCGCCTCTCCAGCCCTGCCGAGAACCCTTACGGCTCAGCGGCATACGGGTCCCACTATCAAGGCCAGCGGGGGCCGACGGCCAGCCGCAGTCACCAGAACTTCCACCGGACCCCGGTGTGAGGGCGGCGTGAACCCGCCCGAGGCGGTCGAGGTCCACATCAGCGCCCCCGACGCCGCCCTCGCCGAGACCATCGCGCGGGCTCTGGTCGCCGACCGCCTCGCCGCCTGCGTCCAGATCGTCCCCGACCTCACGAGCATCTACCGCTGGGAGGGCGCCGTCGAGACCGCGACCGAGGTGCTGCTGCTCGCGAAGTCGAGCACACGGCATACGGACCGGTTGTTCGACCGCGTCCGGGACCTCCACCCGTACGCCGTGCCCGAAATCCTCGCCATCCCCGTGGTCGCCATCGACCCCCCGTATGCCGCCTGGCTGGCCGCCGAACTCGCCTGAGCCCCCGCTGCGCGCCTAGCCACGCAGCGGGGACGCAGAGGACTCAGAGGAGTTCGAGGATGGTGGCGTTGGCCATGCCGCCGCCCTCGCACATCGACTGCAGGCCATAGCGGATGCCGTGATCGCGCATGTGATGGACCATCGTCGTCATCAGCCGCGCGCCCGACCCGCCGAGCGGATGCCCGAGGGCGATGGCGCCGCCGTTGACGTTGAACCGCTCGGGGTCGGCGCCCAGGGTTCGCAACCAGGCCAGCGACACCGAGGCGAAGGCTTCGTTGATCTCGAAGACGCCGATGTCGTCGAGGGTGAGCCCGGAGCGCCGCAGGGCCAGCTGAGTCGCGGGGATCGGCCCCTCGAGCATGGTGATCGGGTCGGCGCCGATGACGACGGCGGTGTGGACGCGGGCCATCGGCGTCCACCCGTGGGCCGCGGCAATCTCGCTCGTCGTGAGAAGCAGGGCCGCGGCCCCGTCACTGATCTGGGAAGCGTTGCCCGCCGAGACCACGCCGTCGGCCTGGAACGGTGTCGGCAGGGTCGCGAGTTTCTCCACCGTGCCGCCGCGGCGGACCCCCTGGTCGGTGTCGAACACCACGCTCGCCCCGGTCTCGTCGCGCACCTCCATCGGCTCGATCTGGCCGACGAACCGGCCCTCGTCGATGGCCCGCGCCGCCTTGGCATGCGACTCCAGGGCATGCTCGTCGAGGTCGGTGCGGCTCAGGCCGTACTTGACGGCGATCATCTCGGCGCCGACGCCCTGGTCGAAGAAGTGGTGGTCGTAGCGTTCCCCGACCATCGGGCCATAGGGCGCGCCATAGGTCCCGCCGAGCCACGTCGACCCCAGCGGCACCCGGCTCATCGACTCCACCCCACCGGCGACCGCAATGTCGTAGTGCCCGGCGACGATCCCTGCTGCGGCGAAGTGGACCGCCTGCTGGGAGGACCCGCACTGCCGGTCGATGGTGACCCCGGGGATGGCTTCGGGCCACCCGGCGGCGAGCACGGCATACCGGCCAATGCACGCGGCCTGCTCCCCCACCTGCGAGACGCACCCCCAAATGACGTCGTCCACCTCGGCGGGATCGAGGCCCGCGCGCCGGGCCAAGGCCTGCAACACCAGCCCCGAGAGGTCCGTGGGGTGAATCCCCGAGAGGGCCCCGCCGCGCTTCCCGATGGGGGTCCGGACGGCTTCGACAATGACGGCGTCGCGCATGATCTCTCCTTGGTGTTCGCTCCCCCACCGTATGCCGCCCCACCCCCATCCGCCCGCCGGGGTACTCCCAAGCCGGTCCCCGAGCGGCCTGGCATCGGCGGGAGCGATGCAGTTCACTGAGGCTCGGCGTTGGCTGCGACTGGCTCCCCGGCCCGACCCAAGGAGTGTGGCACAAGTGGTACCAATAATGGTACCGTCAGAGGGTGGCCAGCATCGAGCGGATACTCGCAGCGATGCGCGCCCACCCCGTCAACGTGAGGTATGCCGACCTGGCGAAGGTCTGCGAGCACTATTTCGGACCTCCCCGCACCACCCGCGGGTCACACGCTGTGTACAAGACGCCGTGGCCCGGTGACCCACGTGTCAACATCCAAAACGTCAACGGCAGAGCCAAGGCGTACCAGGTGCGGCAAGTCCTCGCCGCGATCGACAAGAAGGAGGCCGGCACATGAGCACCGAGCGCGTTGACATCGCCCACTACACCTACCGCGTGGCCTGGTCACCGGAGGACATGGAGTTCGTCGGCACCTGCGTCGAGTTTCCGTCGCTGTCATGGCTGTCCACCACTCAGGACGAGACGCTCAGCGGCATCCGCGACCTCGTGCGGGACGTCGTGGGTGATTTGGAGGCCAGCGGCGAGCCGATCCCGGAGCCGCTGTCGTCGCGCACCTACTCCGGCAAGTTCAACCTGCGCGTGGGTCAACAGCTGCATCGCAAGCTCGCCATGGCCGCCGCCGAGGAACGCCTCAGTCTCAACCAATACGTCGTTCGCCAGTTGAGCAACGCCTCCTGACTGAGCGCCGCGCGCAGGAGGATGCTGCGCGTCGTCCGCCGGGGGAGGCCGGTTCGCCCCGCGGCAGGGGCGGCGGGTTGCCACCACGCGGCGGCGCCTCCCCGGCTCCGGCGGGGCCAGCCGTTAGGTTGGGGCACGGAGTTTCCTGCGTAAGGGGTCCCAATGATCCGCTTCGACGGCGTGTCCAAGGTCTACCCCGGGGGTGCGGTCGCGGTCGACAACCTCGGGCTCACCATTCCGACCGGGCAGATTACCGTGCTCGTCGGCCCGTCGGGATGCGGCAAGACGACCTCACTGCGGATGATCAACCGGATGGTCAAGCCGACGTCGGGCACGATCACCGTGGACGGACAGGACATCGCGCGCATCCGCGCCTCGAAACTGCGCCGCGGCATGGGTTACGTCCTCCAGGACGCCGGCCTCTTCCCCCACCGCACCGTCTTGGACAACATCGGCACCGTGCCCCGCCTCCTCGGCTGGAAACGCGCCCGCATCCAGGAGCGCGCCCGCGAACTCCTCGAGCGCGTCGGCCTCGAAGATGACCTGGCCGACCGCTACCCCAACCAACTCTCCGGCGGGCAGCGGCAACGGGTCGGTGTCGCCCGGGCCCTGGCCGCCGACCCGCCCGTGCTCCTCATGGACGAACCCTTCTCCGCGGTCGACCCCGTCGTGCGCGACCAACTCCAGAGCGACCTGCTCGCCCTCCAAGCCGACCTGTCCAAGACGATCGTCCTCGTCACCCACGACATCGACGAGGCGCTGCGCCTTGGCGACCAGGTTGCGGTCCTGCGGCGCGGCGGCCACCTGGCCCAGGTCGGCAGCCCCGCCGAGTTGCTCGCGCACCCCGCCGACGACTTCGTCGCCGATTTCCTCGGCCGCGACCGCGGCTACCGTTCCCTCGCCTTTGCCGGTATGCCGCGCCTCACCTTGCACGCCGAACGCACCGTCACGCTCGGCGAGCCGCTCCCCGCAGGCGGGCCGCCGTGGGTGCTCGTCCTTGACGCTGGCCGGCCACAAGGCTGGGTGCGAACGGAAGAAGTGCATCGCCCGGGGCGCAGAGTCCTTGTCGACGACCTTGAACGCGGCGGCAACGTCGCCCGTCTCGACTCCACGCCACGGGAGGTCCTCGACGCGGCACTGTCCTCTCCGGCCGGCCGGGGCGTCATCATCGACGACCAGGGCGAGTTCGTCGGGACCGTCGTCGCCAGCGAACTCCTCGCCCTTCTCGAACTGGAGCGAGGCCAGCGATGACCTGGTTCCTCGACCACTGGGACGAGGTCATCACCCTGGCCCGTCAGCACGCCGTCCTCGCCGCCCTCCCCCTCGCCGTCGGCTTCCTCCTCGCCCTCCCCCTGGGCTGGGCCGCGCGCCGGTGGCGGACGGCATACCCCATCCTCGTGACGGCCTCGGGACTGCTCTACACAATCCCGTCGCTTGCCCTCTTCGTGCTGCTGCCGCTGGTCCTTGGCACCCGCATCCTCGACCCGCTCAACGTCGTCGTCGCCATGACGATCTACACGGTGGCGCTGCTCGTGCGGACCGTGGCCGATGCTCTCGGGGCGGTGCCGGAGGGGGTGCGGTCGGCGGCGGTCGCTCTCGGATATCGCGCCCCCCGGCGGTTCATGACCGTCGAGTTGCCGCTCGCGGTGCCCGTGCTCGTCGCCGGCCTGCGGGTGGCCGCGGTGAGCAACGTGAGCATCGTCAGCGTCGCCTCCCTCATCGGGGTGACCCAACTCGGCGATCTGCTCACCGACGGCTACAACCGGGCCATCGGCGGCGAACTCATCACCGGCATCCTCGCCTGCCTCGTGTTGGCGCTGCTCTTCGACGTCACCTTGCAGGGGCTCGGGCGACTGCTCACCCCATGGGTGCGTGTCGAACAGGCGCGCGGCCGCCCGGTCACGAAGGGGGCGGCGGCGTGATTGAGCGGATTTGGGCGTGGTTGATCGCGTCGTCGTCGTGGGTCGGGCCGGACGGGATCGGGGCCCGGCTCGGGGAGCACGTGCTGTTCAGCGTCGTCGTGGTCGCCGCGGCCATCGTCGTGGGCGTGCCGCTGGGGTTGTGGATCGGCCACCTGGGCCGGGGCCGCTGGCTGATCGCGGCCGCCAACGCCGCCCGGGCCGTGCCCACCTTGGGCTTGCTGTTCGCGCTCGCGCTGTGGGTGGGACCCCACATTCCGGGACGGTGGGCGTTCGTCGTGCCCAGTCTCGTCGCGCTGCTGCTGCTCGCCATTCCGCCGGTCTTGGCCGGGACGTATGCCGGGGTCGAGGCCATCGATCCGGCCGTGCGGGACGCTGCCCGCGCCATGGGCATGTCCCCGCTGCGGGTGATCCGGCAGGTGGAACTGCCCAACGCGATGCCGCTCGTGCTGTCCGGAGTGCGCTCCGCGATGCTCCAGGTGGTCGCGACGGCGACGATCGCGGCATACGTGGGGTTGGGTGGGCTGGGCCGGTTCCTCGTCGACGGGTTGGCCTCGGGCAATTACCCGATGACGGCCGGGGGCGCGATCCTGGTGGCAGCGTTGGCGCTGGTCATCGACGCGGTCCTGGCGTTGGCGCAGCGCCTCCTCGTGCCCGCCGGGTTGCGGGAGGGAGGCCGGGAGCGGATCGCGAGCGGGCGGCATACCGGAAACCCGGCGACTGCGGGAGACCCCACTGTGAGCCCGGCCCGGTAACGTCGTTGGTCCGGCAACGTCAAGGGAGTGGTCATGAGTCGCAGAGTCCCCCGCCGTATCGTTCTCGCCGCCGTCGTTGGCGCGTCGCTGGGATTGGCCGCCTGCTCGGGCGGCGGTGACCCGCTCGCCAGCGGGAGCACGTCGGGGGGCGGCGGCGCGATCGTCGTGGGCTCCGCGGACTTCTCCGAATCCGTCGTGCTCGCCGAGATCTATGCCGGGGCACTGCGCGCCAAGGGGGTGTCGGCCTCCACGAAGACCAACATCGGCTCCCGCGAGGTCTATTTGCGGGCATTGCAGGATGGTTCGGTGCAGGTCGTGCCCGAATACACCGGGGCGCTCGCCCTCTACTACGACCCCAAGTTCGCCGAAACCGACCCCGACAAGGTGTATGCCGCGTTGCCCGGTCTGCTGCCCAAGACCCTCACGGTGCTGTCCAAGTCGGCAGCCGAGGACAAGGATTCGATCGTCGTCACCTCGGCGACTGCGGCGTCCTTGGGGGCTGCGACGCTGTCCCAGGTCGGTTCCAAAGCGGGGGGACTCGTGCTTGGCGCACCGCCGGAGTTCAAGTCCCGTGCGCAGGGCATACCGGGGCTGGCCTCGACGTACGGCATCACGTTCAAGGACTTCGTGCCACTCAAGGGGCAGGCATTGGTGCAGGCCCTGGTCAACGGCCAGGTGCAGGCGGCCAACGTGTTCACGACCGACCCGGCGATTGCGGTCAACGGGTTCGTCACGATCACCGATGACAAGCACCTGTTCGGGTCCCAGAACGTCGTGCCGCTCGTGGCCGGCGATCGGGCCGATCAGATGCGGTCTGCTCTCGACGCGGTGTCGGCGAAGCTGACGACCGAGGGGTTGACCGCTCTGCTCAAGTCCACGGACGTGGACAAGAAGGACCCCAAGGCGGTCGCAGCCGAGTGGCTCAAGGCCCAGGGCTTGGGCTGACGGGCTGGCTGCACGACAGCGAAGAGCACAGCCTGGCGCGAAATGCGTGAAGGGTCTTGCGAGTGACCTCGCAAGACCCTTCACGGCCGGGCGTCATGCTCGGTGACGCCGCGGGCGGCTACGGATCAGTCCCAGGGGTCGGGGGTGTCGAGCAGCTCCTGAGCGTTCGCCGGCATCCCCGAGGCAGGCGCTGGCGCAGCCGGGGCCGGCTCCGCTGCGGGCGCCGGGGCGGCGGGTTCTGGTGCAGCCGCGGGAGCCGCCGGGGCCGGGGCGACGGGTTCCGGTGCAGCCGGGGCCGCGGCGACCGGTTCCGGTGCAGCAACGGGAGCGGCCGGGGCGCTCGCCGCGGGCTCGTCCCAGGGGTCGGGCTCGTCCCAGGGGTCCGGTGACGACGCCACCGGTGCCGCCGCAGGGGCAGCGTCGACCGGGGCGGCGGGTGCCGGAGCAGCCGGTGCTGCCGCAGCCGCTGGGGCCGCGGGCGCTGCGCTGGCCGGCGCGTCATCCCACGGGTCGGGCTCATCCCAGGGGTCTGCCGCTGGGGCAGCGGCGGGTGCCGGAGCAGCCGGTGCCGCAGCCGGGGCGGCCGCAGCGGGAGCGGCGCTCGGCGCTCCGTCATCCCACGGATCCGGTTCATCCCACGGGTCAGCAGCAGGCGCCGCCGCGGCAGCCGGGGCCGGTGCCGCAGGCGCGTCATCCCATGGGTCTGCCGTGGCTGCGGCAGGAGCCGGTGCCGCAGGGCCGTCATCCCACGGGTCCGCCTCGGCGGCGGGCGCTGCAACTGGGGCAGCCGGGCCGTCATCCCACGGATCCGCCTCAGCCGCGGGCGCGGCCGGCGCAGGGGCAGCGGGGCCGTCATCCCACGGGTCCGCTTCGGCGGCCACTGCAGCCGTTCCCACCGCGGCAGCAGCCGTCGCAGCGGCTACCGCCGGGGCACTCGCGGGCGCGGCCGGAGCGGCAGGCGCAGGTGCAGCCGCAGCGGCAGGCGCCGCGGACGGCATACCGGCCGCTGGCGACTCGACCGCAGCGGGAGCCGCCTCGCCGCGGCGCACCGCAGCCAGGAGCATTTGGGCGACGTCGACGACCTCGATGGACTCACCGACGCCCTCGGCCTGCTTGGCGGTCAGGCCGTCGGAAATCATGACCCGGCAGAACGGGCAGCCGACGGCGATGCGCTCGGCACCGGTGGCGATGGCCTCCTCGGTCCGGTTCATGTTGATCCGGGTGCCGAGCTTCTCTTCCATCCACATCCGCGCGCCGCCGGCGCCGCAGCAGAACGACTTCTCGCCGTGGCGCGGCATCTCGCGCAACTCGACCCCGGGGAGGGCGCCGAGCAACTCGCGCGGCGGGGCGTAGACGTGGTTGTGCCGGCCCAGGTAGCACGGGTCGTGGTAGGTCACCGACGGCGCGGTGGACGCGGCGTTCTTGGCCGTCGACATGCCGGGCACGTCGGCCGGGCGGGAGACCGGGACGAGCCGCTTGTCGCGGACCAGCCGGTTGAGCAACTGGGTGTGGTGGACGACCTCGAAGTTGGCGCCCAACTGCGCGTATTCGTTCTTGATCGTGTTGAAGCAGTGCGCGCAGGTGACGACGACCTTGGTCACCCCGAACTCACCGAAGGTCTCGATGTTCTGCTGGGCGAGGGTTTGGAAGAGCACCTCGTTGCCCGCGCGACGCGCCGAGTCACCGGTGCAGGTCTCGCCGTTGCCGAGGACCGCGAAGGACACCCCGGCGGTGTCGAGGAGTTCGGCGACGGCGCGGGTGGTCTTCTTCGCGCGGTCCTCGTAGGCACCGGCGCAGCCGACCCAGAAGAGCCAATCGACATCGGAGGCCTTTTCGACATCCTGGCCGAGCACCTTGACCGGGAAGGGCAGGTCCTTGGCCCAGTCGAGGCGGGCCCGGGCGCCCATGCCCCACGGGTTGCCCTTGCCCTCGAGGTTCTTGAACAACCCACCCAACTCGGACGGGAACGCCGACTCGATGAGGGTCTGGTAGCGACGCATGTCGACGACGTGGTCGACGTGCTCGATGTCCACGGGGCACTGCTCGACGCACGCGCCACAGGTCGTGCACGACCAGAGGACGTCGTAGTCGATGACGCTCCCGCCGTCACCCGAACCCAAGGGGTGGTATGCCGAGAGCGGGTCGTCCGCGGCATACCCGGTCTCACCCACGAGCGGAACGTCGGCCCAGGTGATGGCCTCCGCGGTGCCCTCGCCGGTGTTGTGCGGGTGGATGGCGATCTCGGCCATGGCCTTGTCGGTGTCGCCGTCGTTGGCGGCGAGCGCGCGCACGAAAGGAGCCTTGGCGTTGGAGTGCGCCCGCAGCGTCATCATGAGCAACTTGGGCGAGAGCGGCTTGTCGGTGTTCCACGCGGGGCACTGGCTCTGGCAACGGCCACATTCGGTGCAGGTGGAGAAGTCGAGCAGGTCCTTCCAGGTGAAGTCCTCGATCTTGCCGACGCCGAGGATGGGTTCGGGGGCGTCCTCGTCCTCGGCGGCCGCTTCCATGGCCTCGAGGGTGAACGGCTGGTCGTTGATCGTCATCGGCTTGAGGGCGCCGAGGGCGGTGCGGCCGGAGGCTTCGCGCTTGAGCCAGATGTTGGGGAAGGCGAGGAACCGGTGCCAAGCCACACCCATCGTCGGCTGCAGCGAGATGGTGATCATCCAGGCGAACGACACGAGGATCTTGAAGGTGGCGACGACGTACACCCAGTTGGCCAAACCCGGCAGGGTGAAGCCGCTGAACACCCCAGCGGCCCAGCCGGTCAGCGGGAAGTGCAGGGCCAGCGACCCCTCATCGGACGCCAAACCCTGCGCGACCAACTTCTCCACCATGGCGGCTTCGAGGACGCGCAGGGTGAAGATGGCCAGACAGACGGCAAAGATCGTGAACTCGACGTAGTAGGCCTGCCACCAGGTCGAACCGAAGAACCGCGAGCGCCGTCCTTCGTGCCCGTCGGCCGGGGTCGGCTTGTTGCGCTGGCGCACGATGATGAGGACGACGATGCCGATCAGGCCGGTGACGGCGAAGAACTCGATGAGCCACTCGAAGGGCGGGAAGTGTCCGACGAGTGGGAGCCGGTAGTTGGGCTGGACGAGTTGGAAGAACGCGTTGACGAGCGTGGCGAACAGCACGAAGAACGACAACGCCGTGAACCAGTGGGCGGCGGCCACGACCTTGAGCCGCGACATCCGCGTGTGCCCGAAGAACTCCTTGAGCAGCGTCCAGGTCCGCGCCCCCGGCGACCCGTGACGGGTGTGATCGGGGCGTCCGAGCCGCCAGAGTTTGGCGAATCGCATGATCTGCCGCGCGAGCAGCGCCCACCCGATGAGCGGGATGACGAAGCAGAGGACGACCGCGATGACCTGCAATGGCCCGAGCCCGCCGAAGCCGTCATACGGCTGCGGGAGGATGCCGTTGGGGACGGGAGGGGGCGGGGCGAACACGCGCTCGACGGACATGCTCGGGAGTCTAGTGAGGGGTCACGCCGCCGCCCGCCAACCTGTGACCGCCCCCACCCGCCGACCCGTCTGGCGCCCCCTTCATTGCCGGTATGCCGCCCGCTCACCGGCCCGTATGCCGCCCGCGCGCCACCCCCGAGGTCGCTTGTGTCAGAAGAGCCCCAGCCGGTCACGCAGGACGGTTGCCGCGCCGATGATCTCCCCGGCGTAACGAACCGCCGCGGCTGCCCGCTGGTGGCGCCATCGTCGAAGCGCGTGTCAGGGGAGCGGCATACGGCACCATCGGCATGCACCACGCCTGTGCCGAGCACGACCTGCGTGCCAAGGGAGCGGCATACGGCACCCTCGACACGCACCCGGAGCGGCTCACGAAGGGAGCCGTCCGCCATTGGCCCCGCACGGGGAGTCTCATGCGGCCTACCGTGCAGTAGGTGTTGTGATCACCACGCTTACTGCACGGTAGGAAGCAGCGCGCAAGCGACCGGTGGGACCTCCGGGCGACCCGTGGCATCGACAGGCATCCGCGGCACCGCCGTGCCCCCGCCGCACCGCCGTGCCCCCGCCGCACCGCCGTGCCCCCGCGGCGCCGCCGTGCCCCCGCGACATCGCCGGGTCGCCCGCGGCCTCGCCGGGCCTCCGCCGCTCAGAACGACCGGCCTACCACGGCGCCCTGGCGCTCCGGCTCGACTGACTCCGGTTCGGCGAGCAGCACCGTGAGTCGCTGGCGGGCCCGCTGGAGCCGCTTGCGGACCGCGGCAGCGCGCAGACCGACGACCAACCCCACCTGCTCGGCGGTCAGCCCGTCCCAGTAGGTGAGCGTCACGATCTCCCGGTCGGTCGCGCCGAGATGCGCCAGAGCCTCGCGGACCCGCTCGCCCGGGCCGTCGTGGTCGGTCCTGGAACCTACCCCGTATGCCGCGGGCGGCCCCGCGCTGCCACCTCGCGGTGGCGCGGTGGCGAGTTCGTCCCGCAGGCGCTGCGTCGCCGCCAGCCGCCGGAACTGACCTCGGCGATAGTTGGCCAGTTCGCCGCGCGCGACCGCGATCAGCCAGGGCAACGCTTCCTCGTCTCGGTCGGGTGCCTGGTGGATCTTGCGCCACACCGTCGTCAGGGTGAGTTGCCAGATGTCGGCCGCATCCTCGCGGGGGTTGACGCGGCGGACCAGATAGGCGAGGACCGGGGCCGCGTGGGTGCGGGCCAGGTGTTCCAGGCGCGCCTCGTCCGGAGTCACCGGCAGACCCCTTCCGGCGTGGTCGCGCCGACGACGTTGGCGTCGATGAAGGCCTGGACCCCCGCGAACTCGCCGCGAGCGGCCGCATCGCGCCACGGCACCCAAGCCCGGTCACCCAAGACACCCAGGGCCTCTTGGGCGTCGAACATGTCCGCGACCCCTTGCAGGTTCTCGCGCACCGCGGCGTCGTTGCCGTCCCGGTGGGCCTGCAGGGCGCGGCAGGCATAGACGCTTTGGGCGACGAACAAGGGCTGGGAGAGCAGTCCGGTGCGCTGCATGACCGCCCCCGGCGATGGGCACGAGGACGCGTTCGTGCTGGCCATCCGGGTGACCACGAAGGTGCGGATCTGCGGCCACGTCAGCCCGGCCGGGGGTGCGCTGTTTGGCACGGGCAAGGTGGCGTAGTAGGCGGGGAAGTCGCTGGCGCAGACGTCGATGAACTCACTCGTGTCGTTCTCCGTCTGGCCCGGCGCCCCGAACAGCCCGGTCTGAGCCAGGAATCCGGCGGCCCAGGCACCGGTCGGCACGACGACCGCCGCAGATAGCGCCAGGGCGACCAGCCGCGTGCGACGGCGAGCCCGCCGACGTCGCAGGGACGCACCTCGATCCGCGGCCACCACGGCAGCGGCGATCTGCGCCGACGCCTCAGCCGCCCACGAGGCATCGACGTCGGCCACACCAGGAGGCGAGTCGGCGGCATACGCATCCGGTGGGAGCGAGTCGACGGGGTGCGTGTCAGTCCCGAGTGAGCGGGCGGCATACGTCGGCGGCGACAGCGGATCGGCGGCGGACAACTGCGAGGTGAGGCGATCGGTCATGGCGTCCTCCGAGGGTGAGGTGGGGTCACCCGGGATACGTCCGCTCACCATCGCAGTGTGACGGCCCGTGGGCGGCAAACGGTGGCGACGTGGCTGTCGCTGCGCACCGAGGGAGCGAGACTTGCCGTCGCGTATGCCGCGCAACGGCGAGTCTCGCTCCCTCGAGGGACCGCGCGGGGCTCGACGCTCGCCCGCGCCGTGACGATCCCCTGCGCTGAGACGGATTTGGCGGCATACATAACGTGGTGTTGGAATTGGGATAAGCACACCACCGGAGTCGACGCGCTCGACCTCCCACGCCGCCCGAAACGGAGCCTCCGCATGCCCATCTACGACGACGTCACCGCCCTGGTCGGCAACACGCCCCTCGTGCGCATCAACCGCATCATCGGCCCCGCCACCGGCGCGGCGGACAACGTGACGGTCGCGGCGAAGCTGGAGTTCTACAACCCCGCGAACTCGGTCAAGGACCGCATCGGGGTCGCTATCGTCGACGCCGCGGAGGCCAGCGGCGAACTCACGCCCGGCGGCACGATCGTCGAGGCAACCTCGGGCAACACCGGCATCGCGCTGGCCATGGTCGGCGCGGCCCGCGGCTACCAGATCGTCCTCGCCATGCCCGAGTCGATGAGCAAGGAGCGGCGGGCGCTGCTGCGCGCGTTCGGCGCCGAACTCGTCCTCACCGACCCCGCGAAGGGCATGCAGGGCGCCGTCGACGCCGCCGCGGAGATCGTCGCCGCGCGCCCGGGGGCGATCCTCGCTCGCCAGTTCGCGAACGCCGCCAACCCCGCGATCCACCGGGCCACCACGGCCGAGGAGATCTGGCGCGACACCGACGGCGCGGTCGACATTGTCATCGCCGGCATCGGCACCGGCGGCACGATCACCGGCGTCGGTCAGGTCCTCAAGGAGCGCAAACCCTCGGTCCGGATCGTCGCCGTCGAACCCGCCGAGTCACCCATCCTCAACGGCGGAGCGCCGGGCCCGCACAAGATCCAAGGCATCGGCGCCAACTTCGTTCCCGACGTCCTCGACACCTCCGTCTACGACGAGGTGGTCGACATCGACGCCGGCACCGCGGTGGAGTGGGCCCGCAAGGCCGCCACCGAGGAGGGGTTGCTCGTCGGCCTGTCTTCGGGCGCCGCGCTCGCCGCCGCCGCCCAGGTCGCCGCCCGCCCCGAGAGCGCCGCCGCGACGATCGTCGTCATCATCCCGAGTTTCGGTGAGCGCTACCTCTCGACGGTGCTCTTCGAGGGGCTGGTGGATTGACATGTATGCCGTGGGCTCCCCTTCTGCGTCCCTCTCCCGCGCCACTGTCCCCGCCGCCGCCACCCCCGAGGCGCCCACCGAGGACTCCGGCGTCAACATTCGACCAATAGGTGGGTTGTATGCGGCCGACGGTGTCAACAATCGACCAATAGGTGGGTTGTATGCGGCCGACGATGTCAACAATCGACCAATAGGTGGATTGTTGACGGGGACCGAGAAGAGCGGCCCGCAGGAGCACCCGGCCAGCGGCGCCGCCGGCGTCAACAATCGACCAATAGGTGGATTGTTGACGGCCGCCGCGGGGCGCGGGAGGCGAGCGGGAGGTGCGCTACGCGGCATACGAAAAGCCGTCGGGATCGCCCGAGACCGGGTGCGCGAAGACATCGACGCCGCCATCGCCCGCGACCCAGCAGCCGCCACCAGAGCCGACGTTGCGTTCAACTCCCCTGGGCTGCACGCGATCTGGGCGCACCGCTTGGCGCACCAACTGTGGCAGCACCCCAGCACCAAACCGGCGGCCCGCCTGCTCTCCACCGCGGCCCGGGCGGTAACCGGCGTCGAAATCCATCCCGGGGCACAAATCGGGCGCCGGTTCTTCATCGACCACGGCATGGGGGTCGTCATCGGCGAAACGGCCGAAGTCGGCGACGACGTCATGCTCTACCACGGCGTGACCCTCGGCGGGCGGACCCTGGCGCGCGGCCACAAACGGCATCCCACCGTCGGCGACGGCGTCACCATCGGCACCGGTGCCCGCGTGCTCGGCGCCATCGACATCGGTGCCGGCGCCCAGATCGGCGCGAACTCGGTCGTCGTCAAGGACGTGCCGGCCGGGGCGATCGCCACCGGCATACCGGCCAGCCTGCGAATGCCGACCGAACCGGGTGAGGACCCCTACGAAGCGTTGTTCCGCGAACCGGCCCTCTTCATCTGATTCGAGGTATTACCGCGCGGATTCCGCGGCGCGTTTACCTCGAATCGGCGGGCAACCAAAGCGAATCAGCGCGCCCTGGACCAGTTGGCCCCGAACAGGCAGAACGCTCCGGCCGCGGGCACGTCGATGATCGTGGCCGCCAGTGCGCTCGCAGCGTCCTGACCGGCGGCCAACCGAGCGTGGTAGGCGACCATGGCCGCCGCCGCGGCCTCGTCCGGCACGGGCGCGACCGCCGCCACCACGCTGCGGGCACCCAGAGCGAGCAGAGCCGCCGTCAGCCCCAGCGGTTCGTCCCCCACCCGCATCCGCGACCGCCCCACGTCGCAGGCGCTCAGCACGACATGCTCGGCCGCAATCGGGCGCGGCAACTCGTGCGCGAACACCGGCCCGTCGCTCAGCCGCAGCGACGAGAACAGCGGGTTCTGTTCCTCATGATGGCCATGGGCGGCCAGGTGCACGACGGTCGCCGACCGCAACGCCTCAACGACCTCGGCGCTCGTCGCGGTCGTCGCCACCTCGAGATGGCAGCGCCCCCCGCCCAAGGGCGCCCCAGCGGGTGCGGCGGCGCGCCCGCCGCCACCGGAGGCGTCGGCGTGTCGCCACGCGGAGGCGATCGCCGTGAGTTCGTCGACGGTATGCCGCAGCCCCGGGCCGCCGAGGGCAGCGACCCGCACCCTCCCGGTCACCGCTGCGGGTTTCACCCTCATCGTCGCGGCGCCACTCCGCTCCGGGCTGTCCCCGCGGCCGGCGACCCACGACGTCACGGAACGAGCAATCGTCAACGGAACCCCGGCGAGAGATGGAAGCCCTCCCCACGGCACGGTCGCGAGCGCCTGCGACGGCACGATGACCACCCCTCCCCCACCCGCCCATGCACCCGCTAGCGGCGCCACGACCAGGGCATCCAGCGCCGCTGCGGACTGGCGCAGCGCCGCGTCGAGGATCGGAGCCATCTGTGGAGGCGCCAGCGCCGCCGCCGCCCCGTCACGGGCCACGGTCGCGGCGGCCGCCTCGATGGGCGCCAACGGACCCACCGAGCACAGCAGTGCGCCCTCACCCGAAAGCACCACGGCATACACCTCGTCGAGGGCGACCACCAGCGACACCAGGCTGACCCCGGCGGCCGCGGCGGCGGCACACGCCACCTCGACCGACACGGGGGCGGCCGAGGACGCCGGGGCGACGGCGACGGCGGGGAGCGCGCGGTCGCGCCGGACGATCGCGCGTTCGAGATCAGCGATATCGCTGGTCAGCTCGGGCGGCACCGGATCGCCGGTCGATAGGAGTTGCTTGGCGTGACGGAGCCGGCGCACCAGGTCGGCCAACTCGGCGTCCTCGGCCGGGCCGACGGGCGTCAACCGAGCCGACGAGGCGCGCCACCGCTCGACACTGTCGAAGACCGCGATCGGCTGCCCGGAACGCACCGCATGCGTGATGTCGAGCGTGGCGAGTCGGCTGCTGTGAAAAGCCAACGCCGACCGCACCTCGAGGCTTTGCGCGTGGGCCTGATGACGCGCCAGTGAGCGACTCGCGACCTGGCACCGCCGGGTGACGTCATCGGTATCGCCGCGGAGCAGGGACGCTCGCGCCCAGAGGTAGGTTTCGTGGATTTCGACGGCCAAGGGGAGGGTCCGCGCGCTCCGCCCGCCATCGGGGCCCGTCGACTCCGGCTCGTCGAGCAGGTGGAGGCCTCGCAGCACCGCCTCGGCCGCACTCGTCGCGCCCCGGGCGAGGTAGGCCTCGGCGAGCAGCCGCTGCGCCTCGCCCAGGAGGGCCACATCGTCGGCGCGGGTCATCGCGTACCGGGCCACCCGTTCGACCTCGGTCGGGTGCCGCTCGTGCACCTTTCGGGTATGCCGCTCGCTTCCCTCCTGGGTATGCCGCTCGCGCCCGCCTCGGGTCGGCGTCGCCGGGTCGTCCTCGGCGCCGAACGGCTGCTCGCTCCTCTGCGCGCTCGGCTCCGGGGCGGTGGCCAGCGCTAAAGAGACCTGTGCGCCAACGAGTTCGGCGCGCAGGACGCGATCGGTGGCCTCGCAGCGGCGAAATGTCTCGATCGCCGCTTGGGCATGCACGTCGGCAGCATCGAGATCGTCGCGCAGGATGGCGCAGCGCGCGAGGTCGAGTTCGATCGCCCCTTGCTCGATGAGGTGGCCGGCACGGATTGCTCCGGAGCGGGCCTGTTCGAGCAGGTCGTGGGCTTCGTCAACGAGGCCGGCTTCGATGAGAACGTGGGCCTGGTCCACATGGACCCGGTCGCGCTCGACTTCGACGGGCAGGTCGTCGGCCTGCTGCATGAGGGATAGGGCCAGGGCGAGGTCACCCTCGACATAGGCGAGGCAACCGAGGTTGTGGATCGCCTTGAACCGCAGAACTTCATGAGGCTCCGTGGCGATCAGTTCGAGGAGTCGTTCCAGGTCGGTCCGCGCCGCGTCGATCTCGAGCAGTGTCAGTTGGGCGAAGCCCCGATTGAGGAGGAGCGCGCAGCGCTCCTCGGTGGTCAAGATGTCCGCCACCAGGTCCTGGCCGGCAGCGTGCTGCGCCCCTGCAGCCGCCCCGACGCCGCGCCCTCCCGCTGCGCGCCCGCCATGCGCACTGGGCGCGCCGCCGCCGCCGGCCCCCAGGTCCAAACGGCCCGCGTCCGCGGCACGGCGCGCGACCCAAGCCTCGACGAGTTCCTCGGCCGCCGTGGCGCATGCCACCGCCTCGCGCCACCGGGTGCTCCGCGTATGGAGGTTGCCCTCTTGAATGTTCGCCAGCGCCAACAGCCGCGTGGCCCGCGCCGCGGACGCACCCTCGGCGCCGCCACCCGAGACGATGGCCCCGGTGCCCGGGGGGACGTCCCCGAGCGGGTCCGGTGCGGGGGCGGGCCCGAACTGCCCCAAGGACGCGGCCAATTGTCGGGCCTCTTCGAGGTCGGCGAGGGCGGCGGCGAACCCTTCGAGTTCGAAGCGGGTGTAGGCCCGGGTGATGAGGAGCCGGGCCCGCCAGGGTTGCCGCTCTGCGCGGCTCAGGTCGTCGGTCGCACCGAGCGCATCGCGAAGCACGTCCTCGGCGCCGGTGAAATCGCCGATCCCGTTGCGGCGCACGGCCTCGACCAGGTAGCCCTGGAAGCGCTCGGCGAGCACTTCGCGGGCCCGGGGTGGGGCCACGGCGACCTCACAGTTAGATCTCGATGGCGGGCGTGATCACCGGCGCCTGGGTGGGGTCGTCGGTGCGGCGGAATATGAAGTGAACCATGCCCTTCTCGACCCCGTCTACGTGGAAGCGCCCTTCGGTGTCGCTTCGTACCCGCACGGTGCGGGACCGTTCACGCACTTCGACGTCCACACCCGGCACCGAGGTCCACCCGTTGATCCGGCTCAGACGGGGCCCCGACTCTTCGGTCGTGATCATGACGCTGAGACTCGCACCGGCGAAGGTCACCGAGGTGGTGCGGGCGTATGAGGTGCTCCGCACCCCAGCGAGTTCGGTGGACGAGACGATGTGGGCCATTTCGGCCTCGAGCGCCGCCAGACTGAGGCGGAACTTGATGCGCTCGCACAGACCCAGGGGCGGCGGGTCGTCGTCGAGAGCCCGCCGCAGCGTTCCCAGGACCACCTCATCGGTCGAGTCAAGAAGAGCCGCCGCCAGCGTGGCTTCGCGATCGATGGACATCATGAAGGGCACCCCCAGGTTGGGTCGTTTTCCAAAAGCACTCGCAACTTGGCCAGGCAGCGACCGCGGGTGGGCCCGATGCTGCCGACCGGCATACCCAAGGCCACGGCGACCGTGGCGTAGTCGGGACGGTCAACGAAGACGACGGCGGCGAGCAGTTCGCGGCACCGCAGCGGCAAGGCGGCGAAGGCGCGGCGCACCGTGGCCCGCTCCTCGCGGGTTTCGAAGAGGTCGCCGGGAGCAACCGTCGGCGAGGTGGCACCATCACTGACGAGGGCATCACTCGTGGCGGCAAGGGCTTCTTCGGTCACCGGGACGTCGCGCCGACCGAGGTTGGTCAGGCGCCACGCTTCCCGGCGGACCGTCGTGAGCAGCCATTTGAGGATGGCCGCCGGATCGTCGATCCCGTCCGCGGCCCCCACGAGTCGCAACCACGCCGTCTGGACTGCGTCCTCGGCTCCGGACCGGTCCAGTCCCTGTTGACGCGCGATCTGCCACAGCAACGGTGTGAGGTCCTCGACGAGACCCTCCATGCCGCTGGGGTCCCCGTCCCGGTATGCCGTGAACGCGGCAGCCGCTCGCGCCGGCAGCGCCACGACCCGAGACTCCGGACCCATCACGGCCCCACCGTGGCGAGGGAAGCAACGACCTCCCGAGCCCGGGCCACCCGCTCCTCGATCGTGTCCGCCGGGGGCCGGGAGGCGAGTGCGACGGCGGCGTCACCGGCATACGCGGGACTGGCGAATGAGGTGCCACTCCACAACCCGAAGCCACCGCTGAAGTCGTCGAGATCGATCGAGCCCCGCGCCGGGTAGGCGCCGCCGCCGCGGAAGAACCCGCCGCGCAGGCTCGCGTTGAACGTCACAGGCATGGTGCTGACGACGGCACCCGCCGGGCGGTAGGCGTGCACCCAGCGCCCGGTGTTGGAGAAGGAGGAGACGGTGACGATGTCGGGGTTGGTCGAGCCGACAGCGACGACCGGTGCGGCGCCCGCGACGGACCCGAGGGCGGCCGGCCAGAACTCGACATCGGTGGACCCGTTGCCGGCACCGGCAACGATGAGGACACCGAGGTCGGCGAGCGCCTTGAGCAGGCCGAACACGGCTTCTTCGCCGGTGACGGCGTCGGGGTCCTCGTGGTAGTAGCCCATCGACAGGTTGAGGACGTCAATGGGGGGTACGTCGGCGCGACCGTCGAGTGCGGCCAGTTGCCACAGGTAGAGGCCCTCGAGGGCGGGGATGAGGTCGAGTTCGTCGCAGATGCCGTCCCCGAGCATGACGCGCACGGGCAGGATGCGCGCGGACGGGCAGCGTTGCCGAATGATGCCGGCGACGAACGTGCCATGCCCGGCCAACGGGTCGAGGAAACCGTTGACGTTGTCAAGGGTCACCCCGGTCACCTCGGGGTCGTCGGGCGTGCCGTGGGGCAGCCCAATGGGTATGCCGCCGAGCACCGGTGCGATGACCCCGTGCGTGAACCAGGGGTGGGCGCCGAGGCCGGTGTCGAGGAGGGCAACGACGGGGCCCTTTTCGGTGGGAGCAACTGCGGAGGTGTCGCTGGCGGCGGCACGGCCGGCATCGAAGTAGGTGACCGGCACCCGGCGGGGTCCGCTGGGAACGCCCATGGAGTCCCCTCCGACCCCGTGCGTCTCACCGACGCCGTGGGTCTCGCCGACGCCGTGGGTCTCGCCGACGCCATGGGTCTCGCCGACGCCATGGGTCTCGCCGACGCCGTGCGTCTCGCCGACGCCGTGCGTCTCACCGACGCCGTGCGTCTCGCCCACGCCATGGGTCTCGCCCACGCCATGGGTCTCGCCCACGCCATGGGTCTCGCCCACGCCATGCGTCTCGCCGGCCGGGACGTAGACGTGGGCCAGGCTCCAGCCGCGGGCCTTCGCACCCGCGGCCCGCATGGACTGCAACGTGAGGTACGCGTCGGGCGGAGCGGCAGCGGCCGTGGCGTCGGGGTTGGCGACCAACTCGACGGGGGTGTGGGAAACGGCCGCGAGCTGAGCGGCATACCCCCACTCCTCCGCCAGCCGACGCACGGGTGAGGGGTTGGGGATGCGGACCTGCAGCCCGAGGGCGGCGGCGGCCTCGTCGAGCCGCTGGGGGGCGGCGGTGCGATCGTCGGCGGGCAGGCCGGGAACGAGGAGGCGGTCGGGGCGGTAGACGGTGGGTTCGGGGCGGCGAGCCGCACCGACGCGCGGCGCGGCGGCCGGGTCGAGCGCGACGACGCCAAGGCGACGCACGGCGGTCGCCGGAACGTAGACGCCAGGGGTGCGGCGGCCGCGGAAGACTCGTTCGACGGTCGGGGTGCTCGCACCGCCGGTCGCCGGCGTCGGCAGGGGACGTTCGCGGCGGGCTTGGCGAAGCCGCTCGATGTCACGGATCTGTTCGGGGCGCAACAGGCTCGTGGTCTGCGTCGTGGTGGGCGTGTCGTCGCTCATCGTCTCTCCTGCAAACTCGGACTCTGCGGCTCGTCGGTGGCACGAGCGTAGCGAGGGGACTCTCTATCGGTGAGGAGCATGGGAAGCCCACGCTGATACACCGCCGCACCGCTTGGGGCTGCCCGCCGAAATGTGATGTTTGACCGTGTATCAGGGCGCGGGCAAGTCGCTCTTGGGGGGTGACGCAGTCGCGCGGGGTGCGTCGCCGGGGACGGTGGTGCCGCTGGCGGAGGGGGCAGCGGCACCACCGGACCGGCGTCTGGGGCGCTGTCGATGGCCGCGGCTTGAGTCCCGCGTTGCCGGGGTGCGCCGCCCGTGCGATGCAGCGTGAACCGATCCCGGCGATGTTCGCACCGTCCCCACGCGCGCAGCCGCTCGCCACCGAAAGCCCCGCCGTTGATGGCCAGCCACGGCTCGCCACCCCGCGAGGCGGCTCACTGGGGGCCCGATCAACGAACTGTGTCGGCCTGCCCCCGTCATTGGTGTGGAGTTCTCGTGGTGGGGACCACCAAGACTCCACAGCTAGTGCGCGGGGCCCGCGGCGCAGCCGTGCCGGGCCTTTGGGCCGTAGGCTTGGGGTTGTCGACTGGTATGCCGAGTGCTCACCGGTCGCTGGAGGGCTCGCATAGTGGCCTAGTGCGGCGGTCTTGAAAACCGCTATGGCGGCAACGTCATCGTGGGTTCGAATCCCACGCCCTCCGCTGCGCCCAGGGCGCCTGCGCCGCGGGCGCAGCAGGGAGCCGCCCGAGACCACCATCGTGACGACGAACAGCAGCGCCCCGATGAGGCCGAGTCGCAGCCGCCACCGAGGCCGCCGCGGCGGCGCCCGCTGGTCAAGCGGAGACATCGGGGGACAACTGCCGGCCACGATGCCCCGGCTGCCGCGGCGTCCTCGGGCCGTCCGGTGAGGATCCGTCATCGTCACCACAGCGTGACCCCGACATACCCGTATGCCGCGCTGGCTCGGTCGCGAGTCAGGGCCCCTGCGGACGGCGAGACGTTACAGCAGGTTGTTGTCCTCGACCCATTGGGCGAAACCACCAGGCTTGAACGGCAACCGGTAGGCACCAGCGAGCAGATCGTCAGCGAGCGCGGAGACAAGAGGGACTGTCAGCAGGCCCCCGCGGATTGCGTCCAAATGGAGGGCCAGTGTCGGTTTCACCGCGATTCCTGCGTCGCGGGCGGCGCGACGAGCCGCGGCATCATCCACAACGACGCTTGCCCCCGGGAGGGTCGCTCCGAGAGCGAGGACGCCGCACTCGCCGAGGTTGCGCCGTCCGACCGCAAGACGCTCCGCAAAGCCGGCGAACGCCTGGAGTTCTCCGGGGTTCAACAGAGACCTCCGCAGAAGCGACTCGGCGGCCAGCACGTCTTGAAGACGCGACTCACGGATAGCGCCCACCTGCAGTTCCTCGACAACCGTTTCAGGAATGACGGCAATCCGCTCGCCGACCACAGCCTTGAGGACTCCGAGCCACCCCGAGAGCGCAAAGTGGCTCAGCGGGCCCGTGTCGAAGATCAGGGTTTCGAGGACAGCCATAGGCGTGGCGCTTACACGAATGTCCAGATGGCCGACTCCGGGAGCAGCGGCAGTTCCGGGAGGCCCTCCTCGTCCAAGACCCCCCGCAACAAGTCGACGGCCCGGACGTCGGAGATGATGTCGGCCCGGTAGAGACGAAGCACGGACTGTTCGAAAAACCGAGAGAGCGTCGGCGGCGCCAGTTCGTCGTGGACGACGAGGTTGAGTTCGATGATGTCGGCCTTGGTCGTCCGGACAGCCCGGACCACGTGAGCCTGTTCCCAGCCCAGGATGCCGAGATCGACAAGGCGGCGCGCCAGGGTCGACATATCGACCCGGAAGTGACTCGCAGCGCGAACTGCCGTGGTCCGCAGGTCGTCGCCCCCTTCGCGACACTCCCCGACAAAAGCACGAAGGCCGCCCTCGGGCAGGAGCAGCGCGCGCGCAAACCAGTCGAGCGTCGCCTCCCGACTGACGCCTTCGTCGACGTCGTCGCGCCACCAATCGACGACATACTCGTCGTCGCTGAGGTAATGACCCAGCTCGTGGGCCAAGGTCAGTCGACGCCGCCCGGTCTGCAGGTCGCCATTGACAACCGCGACCCCTCCGTCACGCAATTGCACGCTTGCACCGTCCGGCGCGCCCGGCCCCAGCGTGAGGCTGAACGTCACCAATCCCAAGCGTCCTGCCAGTTCGACGAGGTCACGAGCCGGCTCGACCCCGAGGTCAAGAAGACTACGAACCTCAAGCGCCAGCGCCTCTGCCGCCTTGTGGCTATCGGGTGGCCGGACGACCGGCAATTCCGGCCAAGTCCACGAGTCATCGTGCGCCACAACGAACTCCACGTCCCGCGCAGCCGCCTCGACAACCGCGTCAATGGCCCCAGGGCCGGCTTCAAAGGAGGCGTTGCGGTGCGCGACAACCGACGGCGGCGCCTCGACCAGGAACCACTCCACCCGTTCCCGAAGCGCCTCAGCGATCCGAGCAAGCTCAAGCGCGCTCACCCGGCGAACTCCGCTCTCGATCTTGGCCAGCGCCGAGCGATCGAGGTCACTCTCACGCGCCACATCCGCCTGGGTCTTGCCAGCTCGCGCTCGTGCCGCAGCGACCCGGGCACCGATCGTGGCGGCATCCAACGTCATGTGTGCGATTTTAGAACATTGTTGCCGGAATACACCACAGGTCCCGTATGCCGCGCTGCCCTGTGACGACGCAGCGCGCCCTTGGCGCGTGGCTAGGTCGGGTCGGACGCAGCGAAACGCGCATGCACCGCAGCCGTAATTTCCACGTCCTGGGGCATGATCTCGATCCCGCCGCCACCGCCGCCGTCGGACGCGGCCAGCCGAGCATGCATGAGGCCCGCGCCGTAGCTGCCCTCTGCGGCATACCCGGACACGTCGACCCGGCGCGACAACAGCCCGGGGTCGGCGACCTCGACACACTGCACCGCACCACAGCCGGCTGCCTGGGCCAGCACCGACGCCCGGGCCCGGGCCTGCTCGAGCGCCTGCGCCAACACGCCCGCCTCGACGCGGACCCGCGCCTCCTCGGTCAGGCTCCACGTCACCGTGCCAAGCGCGATCCCCGCGACCCCGCCCCACCGGTCGGCGAACCCCGCCAACGCCGCGAACCCGGACGCCCCCGTGAACTCCGCCTCCACCTGGCAACTCGCCTCGTGTCGCAGCGGCTGCACGCTCCCGTCCTCGGACCAGGGCCGCCACGACCGCGTCCCGATCGGCCAGACGACGGTGCGCGTCACCGGCGCGCGGTCGCCCTCGGACAGTCCGGCCAGGTCGGACTGCACGTCTCGCACCAGCGCACTGACCCGCCGCAGCGCCTCGGCCTGCCCGGCCTCCTCGAACGTCGCCGTCAGGTGCAGCGTCGCCCGTTCCGGCGCCAACGCGGCCCGCCCCGTGCCCACGACCGTGATCTCCATGGCCCGACTGTATGCCGCCTGCTCCCGGTATGCCGTCCGCTCCCGGCACCCTTCTTGCCCACCTTCGGTGTCAGCCGAGTTCACGAGGTGGATTGCCTCTCAGGGCAGCTTCTGGGTGCTGCTCTCCGACATGCGGCCACGGCGGGTCATCCCGGCAGGGACAACACGTGCCGCAGGCCCACCTCGAGCGTGGGATGGCGGAACGCGTACCCCCACTGGCCGGCCCGGGTCACGTCGAGGCGCTGGCTGGCCAATGCGAGTTCGCGCGCACCCTCCCGCCCGAGGAGCAGCGAGGGACCGAACGCCGGCACCGGAAGCACCGCCGGGCGACGGAGCACCCGAGCCAAGGTCGCGGCATACTCCGCGCCGCGCACCGGGTGGGGCGCCGCGGCATTGACCGGGCCGGCCAACCCCGGCGTCAGGGCGACGTGGGCGTAGAGCCCGGCGAGGTCATCGACGGTGATCCACGAGAGCCACTGCCGGCCGTCGCCAAGCCGCCCGCCCAACCCGGCGGCGAAGATCGGCAACTGCAGCGCCAGTTGGCCCCCGCCCGCGGATTGCACGATGCCGGTGCGGACATGCACCACCCGCACGCCTGCGTCCCGGGCCGGGGCGGCGGCGGCCTCCCATTCGCGGCATACCAACGCCAAGAAGTCCGCACCGGACGCCGCCGACTCGGCGAGCACCTCGTCCCCCCGGTCGGCGCCGTAGAACCCCGACGCGGACGCGACGACGAGCGTCCGCTCGCGCCCGTCACCCGCGAGCGCCGCCAACGCCGCGGCAAGCACGCCCGTCGACCGCACCCGGGAGTCGAACACCCGCGCCCGATGTGCGGCCGTGAACCGGCGACCGATGGGTTCGCCGCCGAGATGGATGACGACATCGACGTCGCGCAGCGCCTCCACAGCCATCCCCGAGCCGTCGAGAACCGTCGGGTCCCAAGCAATCTCATCGGCAGCACAAGCCCCGCCGGATGGCGCGCCCCGCACCAGGCGCCGCACATCGTTCCCCCCGCCGCCGAGCAGCGCGACCAACTGTCGCCCCACCAGGCCGCTCGCGCCGCTGACCGCGATCACCTTTGGCGTCGCCGGCAGCGCCGCGTGCAGGGCCAGGTCTCCGCGCAACTGCCGCTCGCGATAGCCGAACATCGCCCGCAGCCGCGCCTCGACCGTCCCCGCCAACGCCCCCGGCACCCCGCGCGGCAACGCGTAGTCGACGTCGTCAACAATCCGGGTCCCCCCACCGGGCAGGTCACTGAACGTATGCCGGTGCCGCCACGCACGCAGCGGCCCCTCGACCATGACGTCCTCAAAACTCGCCCCCGGGTCGTATGCCGTGTGCTCGGCCACCCACGTCGGCCCCACCGGGCCGGCCGGAGACGGCATACCGACCCGGAACCGTTGGCGTGACCCGACCGCCAGGCCGGTGCTCGGCCGGCCCAGCGAGGTGACCTGCCCCGGGTTGGACAGCCGGGTGAACGCACCGGGGCGTTCGTGCCAGCCGAAGACCGTGGCTCGGTCCTGCGGGTAGTCACTCGTGTGGGTGAAGGTGGGCATGAGTCCTCCTCGGCGAGCGCCTCAGATCATGAAGGGGTGGGGTTGCGAATGGCATGGATGATGGCCTCGACTTGGCCGGGGCTGCCGCGATCGAGCACGGCGGCCCACACGGGGACGAGTTCGTCGCGGTAGTTGTGCCCGTAGCCGCTCGGCACCTCGGTCGCGGCCGGCATATCCCCGGTGACCTGCCAAAACGTGACCACGGGCAACCACGACATCGCGACCGCTGGCCCTTCCACCCGGGTTTCGGCGAGCCATGGCGGCGTCTCGACGAGCAGGTCGGGTGACCACCAGACGACCGGGTCGGACGGGTGCTGCACGTAGACCACCCGCGGGAACTCCCAGGCCCCCAGAGGCCGCCCGAACTGGTCCGCGCTCAACTCCGCGGGCTTGGAGGCAAAGCGCACATGCCGCCCGTTGTCGACGACCGGGTTGACCTGGGTGGACCCCACGACCCGGGCCGCGGTGATCTGACGGTGCAGGTCCGTGAACGTCGGCGTCCCGGTCCACACCGCCCCGTCGACGCGCGCGAGCAGATCATCGAGGGACGAGAAGGCCGCGTTTCCGCCATAGGCCCCCAACGATTCCCCGCTCACGTACACCTTGGGCCGATGCCCAGCCGGCAGTTGTGCCAGCCGGGCGCTCACCGCCTCGAGAACGGCCCGACCGGCCTCCCGCGGCCGGTTCGAGGCGTCGAGCAGCGCGAGCGGCGAGGGGAGGGTCGAGTGCTGGATCGCGGCGAGCGCGCAGTTGCCGCCGGTGAGGTACTCCACGGCCGTGGCCCCCCAGTTGTTGACCCACCCCTGGCCGGTCGTCGTGATGAGGACGAGCACCTGCCGGTCCCAGGCCTTGGTGCGATCGAGTTCGGCGACGACAGCGGCAGCGGCCCCCTCGATGGACCGCCCCGCAGAGCGGCCGGCATACGCCCTGATCGGGTCCATGGCCGGGGTGCCGGTCACCGCCTCGATCTGCGCACGGGTGCGGGCGCTCGCGACGAACGAGCGCCCCTCATAGCCGAGGCTGTCCCAGGCCTCCAGCGACCCCGGTCCCCCGGAGAGCAGCGGCGAGGTCGGCTCGACCACCCCGGCGCGGGTCGTTTCGTTGGCCTGCTCGGACTGGATGCTCACGACGCGCGTCACCCCGCCGACGATGAGGTACTGGACCACGCCGACGACGAGCAGGATGACGAGCAGCCCGGCGAGCGGGCGGGTGACCAGGCGCGGCAGTCGGCGCATCCGGCGTTGGAGGATGTCGGAGAGCCATCCGAGGCCGTGCCACAGGGCGAGGATCCCCGCGAACGTGGCCGCCGCCAGGAGCAACCCCAGCACCAGCGCGCCCACGCTTGGGGCGGCCATCCCCATCGAATCGGCCAGGTGCCGCTGCCCACCCAGCGCCCCGAGCGGGACGAGGACGATGACGGCGGCGACAAGGGCCGCCCAGCCGCGGCGCAACCACTTGCGCGGCCCCGGCCGGGTCACGGTGATCTTCGTCCCGGACCACCGTGAAAACCCCGCCCACGTCTTGTCGAGGACCGCCCCCGCACCCGCCCACGCGGCGACACTCACCCCGGTGATGATCCCCTGGAAGAGCCAGGTGCGCGGCAGCAGCGACGGCGACATCGACGCGGCATACCCCGCGGCGCCGAGCAACGCCGAGAACCGCGTGCTTCGCTCCACGCCCATGGCCACGGCGCGCCACAGGCCGGCGGCCAGGGTGGACGCCCGGCCTCGCCAGCGCGACTCAAGCTTCGACATCGGACTTGAGGCGAGCCAGCCCTCGCTCGAAATCCGGCCCGACCAGCCCGTCCATGGGTTTGATGAGCGAGAACAGGCGCATGAGGAGGTTGAGTTCGCCGTGCATGCGCCACTCGACCCGCGTTGCCGGTATGCCGTCCGGCCCGGCCGCGCTCTCTTCCCCGCTACCGCTCGGCTCGGGGGTGTAGGCGAACTCGATGACGTTCTGCGCGGGGAAGGGCTTCTCGAAGGTGAGCGCGATGGTCGTGAGCGCCGGCTCGTCGCCGGTGATCCGCATCGTGCCCTTGCCCGCCTTCGAGTTGCCCGCCCACGCGTATGCCGCGCCCACGCCGCGCTCGACCTCGCCGTAGGTGCGGGTCATGTCGGGGTCGATGTCCTCCCACGGTGACCAGCGCACCCACGAATGGAAATCGGTGAGCAGAGACCGGATGCGCTCTGGCGACGCCGCGATGAGGACGCTGCGGGTGACGGTGTAGGGCTTTCCCATGTCTGACAGTGTGTCACCGGGCTCTGACACACCGGTGTGCCCGCCGTCGACCCCCGTACACAACCCACCAATTGGTCGAATGTTGACAAGACCGGCCGAATCCGCCCCGGGACGGTCGCCGCCCCCCGTACACAACCCACCAATTGGTCGAATGTTGACGAGATCGGCCGAATCCGCCCCGGTACGGTCGCCGCCCCCCGTACACAACCCACCAATTGGTCGAATGTTGACGAGATCGGTCGGCCCCGAGGCCGAGGCGAGCGGGCGGCATACCGGGGACGGACGCGGCTCGACAACGGCGGGCGCGTGGGGTTGGGTGTGCCCATGCAGCCCATCACCCCCAACCTGTGGTTCGACGGCAACGCGGAGGAGGCGGCGCGGTTCTACGTGTCGGTGTTTCCGGACTCGCGGATGCTCGGGGTGCAGCGGTACACCGACGCCGGGCCGGGGCCGGCGGGCACGGCGGTGAGTGTGGAGTTCGAGTTGCGCGGGCAGCGGTTCACGGGGATCAATGGTGGGCCGATGTTCACGTTCAGCGAGGCGGTGTCCTTCGTTGTGGCCTGTGATGACCAGGAGGAGGCCGACCATTACTGGGCGGCGTTGACGGCCGACGGCGGGCAGGAGGGGCAGTGCGGGTGGCTCAAGGACCGGTTCGGGCTGTCGTGGCAGGTCTATCCGTCGGCGCTCGGTGCGCTGCTGGGTGACCCGAACCCGGTGCGCGCCGCAGCGGCGACCCGCGCGATGTTGGCGCAGCGCCGCATCGACCTGGCGGAGATTGCGGCCGCCGCCGATGCGGCCGCCGCCGCTGATTCGAGGTAAAAACGCCGCGGAATCCGTGCGGTTTTACCTCGAATCGCCGCGAGAGACGGCGAGTTCGGCGCGCCGGCGATACGCCCACCCCGGCCCACGCACGAGGAACCCGAACCGATCCGCCCAGGTCCGTGACCGCGCGATGTCGCGGGCGATGTCGCGCCATTCGTGGGTGGCGATCCGCACCGGGTTGAAGGTGTCGATGTTGCGCGTCAGCCCGTAGACCACCGGCTCACCCTCGGGCTCGAACGTCCCGAACAGCCGGTCCCAGATGATGAGGATGCTGCCGTGGTTGCGGTCGAGGTAGCGCCGGTTCGACCCGTGGTGGACTCGATGGTGCGAGGGGGTGTTGAGGATGCGTTCGAGAGAGCCGAGCGAGCCGATGACCTCGGTGTGGATCCAGAACTGGTAGATCAGGTTGAGCGCCCGCGCCTGCTCGATGAGCGCCGGCCGCACCCCGAGAAGCGCCAGCAGCCCGTAGGGCACCGTCATCGCCACCCCTTCGGCGACCGGTTGCCGCAGCGCGGTCGAGAGGTTGTAGCGCTCGCTGCTGTGGTGGACGACGTGGACCGCCCAGAGCCAGCGGCTTTCGTGAGAGAGGCGGTGGTTCCAGTAGTAGATCGCGTCCCAGCCGAGGATCGCGAGCGCCAGCGCGCCCGGCCCGCTCCCCAGGTCGCGGCCGTGCCGTTCGAAGAGTCGCTGGCCGCCGGTCGTCGCCGCCCAGGTGGTCGCGCTCGCCACGGCAGTTGCGGCCACCGCGGCGACCGCGCTCGCTCTGGTGATCGCCTCCCGGCCCGTATGCCGCCCGCTCCGGTCGCCTTGTACCTCGCCGGCCTCGGGGAGCCGTCCGCCCGCGGCTCGGCGCGCCGCCAGGATGTCCCCGACCGTCGTCACCGCGGCAGCCGCCAGACCCACGCCGACCAGCGCTTTTCCGAAGCGACCACGGCCGGGGGTGAGGGGCGTGATGAGGCGCTTGACGGCATACGGGGCAATGAGGCTGCCCACGCCCATGGTGAGCGAGGCGAGGGTGTCCTTGAGTTCGTAGTCTCCGGTGCGGGGCTGGCCGGCGGGGGCGGGGTGGCGGCGCTGCCAGGCGTACTCCGCGCCCATCGCGCCCACGAAGGCGGGGATGGCGAGCACGGTCAGGTCGATCTTCACGCCGCCATCGTCGCTCATCTCAGAGACCCGCGGTGGCGCAGGTGCGAGGTTCGGCCCGGCCCGCACAACAGGAGCCCAGGACCGACGGTGGACACCGACGCCCTGCCGGGGAACTGGGGGTGCCGGTTCGCTCTCCGGCCCGCCGCGCGAGGTTCGCCTAGGAAAGGGACACTTCGCACCCCGACATTTGGGGTGCGAAGTGGACCTTGGGCGGTTCAGGCGGGAAAAGAGTGATAGGTGAGACGAGTGGGTGCGAGACGCTAGGAAAGGATGTCCTTGCGGGCGAAGCGGCGCCACCCGAGGGCGAAGAACACCAGGGCCCAGAGCACTGACCACAAGACGCCGTGGCGCATCGCGGTCCAGTCGATCGTGGACTGGAGCAGGTCGAGGTAGGCCCGCGAATAGTGGCCCGGTAGGCCGTTGCGCCAGGAGCCGAGGGCTTCGATGGTGTCGAGAATGCCCGAAATGATGTAGACGACCAGGGCCGCACCGACGGCGCCAAGCGGCGAGTCGAGGCGCACCCCGACCCAGAATGCCACCGCGGCGATCGGCAGCACGGTGACGAAGATGTAGGCCAAGGCCAGCCCGAGTCGCGGTAGCAACTCGCCCAGCGTCAACGTGCCGCCGCCAGGAGCCACGAACGAGCCGGTGCCATAGGCGAACACACCGAGCAGGAGGGTCCAGGCGGGGAGGATGAGCAGGGCCAGCGCGACGTGGGAAAGCCCCACGAGCACCTTGCTGCGCAGCAACCGGCCCCGCTGAACCGGTGCCGTCAACAGATAGCGCAGCGACGACCACGAGGCCTCGGTCGGCACCGGGTCGCCGACGAGCAGAGCCGCAACGATGTAGAGCAACAGTTCCGAAGCCACAAACACGGTGAACACCGTGAAGTTGGCCCCGCTCGAGGTCGCCAGCGACACAAAACCGGTGCCCGTGCCCGACCCGCGACCGCCCGAGCCACCGCGATCAAGGGCAAACGCGCCCATGAACACCAGGGGCAGCGCGAGCAGCACACCGAGCAAGATCTTGGTCCGGCGCCGGCCCACTTGGCGCGCCCACTCGGCGCGGAACGACAACGGCGCACTCATCGGGCCCGCACCTGCCTCAACTTCTCGATCAACGAACCCGTGTCCGCGCTCATCCCCGGACCACCGGCTCCCGACCGCGCGGCATCCCCGGCGCCCGTCCCGCGCCCCTCCGATCCCAACTGCCCGGAATCGCCGACATCGGTCCCCGAGCCCCCGCCCGAGCTGCCGCGACCACTCGCGCCACCATCGAGGCCGGATCCACCGTCGACCTGAGCGGCCGCCGCGATGACCCCGAGGAACACCTCCTCGAGTTGGCGCCGGCTCCCCACGCCGACGACATCGCCGCCTGCACTGAGCACCTCGGACACGACACTCGCCCGGGGCCGGTCGGCCACGATCGTCATCTTGCCGTGGGCACCGTCGTCCTCGACATCGACCGACCGGATGCCGTCGATCTCCCGCAGCGCGCTCGCCACGACCGTCGGGGTGGCACCGGCGGGCCCCAACTCGACCACCGTGGTGTCCGAACTGGCCACCAAATCGGCCACCGCCCCGGTCGTCACGACCCGACCGGCGTGCATCACGACGACATGACTGCAGGTCTGCTCGACCTCGGCCAGCAAGTGACTGGAGATGACCACGGTACGGCCGCCCGCGGCATACGCATGGAGGATGGGCCGCATCGCCGCAATCTGGGGCGGGTCGAGGCCATTGGTGGGTTCGTCGAGGATGAGCACCTCGGGCAGCCCGAGCATGGACTGGGCAATGCCGAGCCGCTGGCGCATGCCGTGGCTGTAGGTGCGCACCGGCCGGTCGAGAGCACCGCCGAGCGCGGCCACCGACAGCGCCTCCTCGAACCCCGCCTCCTCCACCGGGCGCCCCGTCGCCCGCCAGAACGCCTCGAGGTTGGCCCGACCGGTGAGATGCGGCAGGAACCCCGGGCCCTCGACCAGGGCACCGACTCGCCCAAGAACGTCCGCGCCCGGGGTGACCGGCGACCCGAGCACATGAACCGTCCCACTGTCGGGGGTGATGAGCCCGAGCATCATCCGGATCGTCGTCGTCTTGCCGGCACCGTTGGGCCCGAGCAACCCGACGACCTGCCCCTTCTCGGCCCGCCATGAGACGTCGTCGACGGCGCGGTGCCCGTCGGCATACGTCTTGACGAGGTGATCGACGGCCAACGGCACCTCGGCGAACTCCGGGCGCGCCGCGACCCGCGAGCGCCGACGACGCCCGATGAGCCAGCCCGCAAGGATGACCACGAGCACCCCGAGGATGGCCGCGCCCACCACGAGCGCCTCGGTGTCACGCTCGGACGTCCCGGCGAGCGGGGTGCCGACGAGCGTGGGGACGTCGAGCCCACCGACCGTTTCGATCCGGTCGGCGCGGGCCTCGCGCGGGTTGCCGTAGGCCGCGTCGGTCGAGGTGACGAGGACCCGCCACCGGCTGCCGGACGCAAACTGCCAGGTCGCCGCGGGCAACGCCACCTCGACCTCGGTGGGGGTACCCGGCGTTACGTCGAGGCGCACCGGCGCCACCAGGCCGCGTGGCTGGCTCACGTTTTGCCCCTGGACCTGCCACAGGCTGACGAACAGCGTCACCTGCGACCCGGTGGACGTCACCCGCAGCCGCACCCGGGGCGCCCCCACGACCGTGACCGCCGCACCCACCCCAGTGGTGTCGAAGGCGACCGATTGCCCGGGGAGGGCGGCCAATTGGTACGTCGGGAGGCCCGTCGTCAGGGCTCCGAGCCCGGGCACCGCGCTGATCGACGCGGGCGCACCGCCCGGCGGGGTGAGTACAGCCTTGGTCCCCGCCGTGGAGGCGAACGGGATCGTGGTCACCGTCCGGGGCGCCGTCGCGGCAATCCCCGGGTATGCCGCCCCGCTGAACAGGGGCGCCACGCTCGCTCGGCGGGCCACCGTCCCGGCATAGACAAACACGGGCACCGGCAACGCACTCGCCGATGATGCACCCGCTGGCACCGTGCTCGAGGCCGGCGACGGGTTGGCGGCGGGCGCCTTGAGGTAGTGCGCGAGCCAGGTGTCGGCCGCGGCGTCATCCTGGGTGGCCGTGCTCGACGGGCCGTCGTGGCCACCGTCGATCCACCGCACCGCCACCGGCACCCCCTGCGCCTGCAACGCGCGCGCCGTCGCATCGGCCTGATCCAGCCCGAACAGCGAATCCGCCATCCCCTGGATGAGGAAGGTCGGCGCCTTGATCTGCCCGATCAGCGCCGCCGGGCTGTGGGCGCGCAGCAGCGCGAGCAACTCCGGGCTCGGCGTGCCCGACTGCGCCGCGGTCAACAGCAGTCGGCACACCGTGGGGTCGAACCGCCCGCAGAGTATGCCGCCCGCTCCCGCTGCCGCTGCGGCACCGGTCCCAGCCCCACCGGTCGCTCCACCTCCCGCGCCAGCGGAACCGGCTCCGGCTCCGGCTCCGGGCGGGGCTGGGGCACCAGAAGAGGCGGCGGCGCTGCTGGTCACGGCGGCCGATGACGACGCACTCGGAGAGGCCGAGGATCGGGATCCCCCGTTGGCGTCCCCGCCGCGGGCCGCCCCGCCCACCGAGGCCGCGAAGAATCTGCTGATCCATTGCTGTTTGATCGGTCCGGGCGCGGCCGCAGCAGCAGCCGGGAGAGTTGTGGCCTGCGGGAACAGCGAGGCGGCCAAGTCGTTCCACGTGATGGCGGCGACCACCGTGTCTATCCGGGGGTCGAGAGCCGCACCGATGAGGGCGATCGCCCCACCGTAGGACCCGCCGGCGATCCCGACCCTCGGGTCGCCTGACCCGTCCTTGAGGACGTCCGAACGCGCCGCGAGCACGTCTACGAGAGCCTTGACATCGGCACCTTCGAAAACCGGATCGTCCAGGTGGATTCGGCCCCCCGAGGCACCGAATCCGCGGGCGGTCCAGGTGAGGACGACATAGCCCTGTTCGGCGAGAGAGCGCGCTCGATCAGCCACGTCGGCCTTGCTGCCGCCGAATCCGTGGCCCAGGAGCACCGCCGGGTGCGGGCCAGCGGCGGCCGAGGCGAAGATGGTGACGTCGAGCGCCACCGCGGTGCCGTCGGGTTCGGGAGCGACGGTGACCTTCTGGTCGCTGACCAGCACCGCGGGCGGGACGGCCCCCAGGGCCGATGTCCCTGCGAGAACTCCACCCATGGGGCGCGCGACGACCCCGAGGTCGTGGGCCGGCGACGCGGCATACGCAAGGGGTGCGCCGAGCACGGCGAGCACCCCCCACAGCGCCACGATCACCGCGCTGGGGCGGCGAGCACGACCTGGGGAAACGGGCACGGGCTCATCCTGCACCACGCCCCTGACAACCCCGACCCCGGCTGGTTCTCCGCTCTCCGCCCGCCGACGTCCGGGGCGAGTCCCCCCGGGACCTCGCCGGGAGCACGGAGAAACGTGGAGCAGCCCGGCCTAGGCCGGGGGCTCGGTGTCCTTCCGGGCGGCTCCGGGTTCCCGAGCTTCGGACTCTCGCGCCCTGGCTTCCTTGGCCGCCGCCACTCGGGCCTCCTCTGCACGCCCTTCGGCGCGGGCCCGCTCGCGCTCCTTGGCGCGCGTCCGGCTCAGCCGCCACCACGCAAACGCCATGAACACCACGACCGCCGCGAGCACCCCGATCAAGACCCCACTCTGGTAGCCGCGGCCGTCGGTGAGCATCTGGTATTCGAGGGAGCCCTTGTTGTCGTTCGCCTTGTTGACGGCGATCCGCAGCGAGAACACCAGCGGGGCCAACGGCACCGCCGCCACTGCACCGACCAGAATCCGCGCCCACCCGGGCATCCCGCGGCGCAGCAACACCCACAGGAGGAACAGGCTCGCCACCCCCGCGACGAACCCCACCATCCACCCGAACCCGAACCCCGCGAACGCGTTGCCGTCCACCCGCCGCCGCACGACCCCGATCCACCACTCACCGAACGCGAACCACCCGACAATCAAGGCCAGCAGCCCCGCGACGATGAAACCGAAGACGGTGAGGATGCTCCGCCCCACGTCGGCCACCGAGCGTTTCGCGGTCGGGCCGGACCCAGGACCCGGTATGCCGCCCACACCCGTCCCGCTGGCGGCCGGCTCTGCGGCCCCCGAAGTCGGACGAGGGGGGTCGAAGTGATCCGGGTGGCCCGATGCGGACTGGGCAGGTGGGGTGCTCATTGCGTCATCCTCACTGTCTCGGCGGGCGTGGGTTCGTTGCTCAAGAAGACACCGACCCACCGCAGCCCGGGAGTGGCGTCGATGAGCACGGCCTTACAGAAAAGCGTGAGCGGGATCGCCAGCACCGCACCGAGCGGGCCGACGACACTGGCCCAGAAGACGAGGGACATGAACGTCGTCGTCGTGTTGAGGCCGACGGCATTGCCCATGAACCGAGGCAGCATCAGGGTTTGGACGACGAAACTGATCACGGCATACGAAATGAGCACCGCGAGCGCCTTGCCGGGCCCACTGTCGAGCAGAGCCAGAAGGGTCGGGGGGACCAAGGCGATGGCGAACCCGATGTTGGGGATGAAGTTGCAGATGAAGGCGAGCAGCGCCCAACTGAGAGCCAGCGGTACGCCAATGACGAGCAGCGCGACATAGTCCCCCGCCGCCAGGATGAGGCCGAAGATCGCCGAGTACACCCAGTACTTGCGCACCCGCCAGGCGAAGTCACTCAGCGCGTCGGCCAGCAACGGGCGCACCCGGCGCAACACCGAGGTGCGAGCAGACACGTCGGAGGTGTCGAGAATGAGGAACGCCAGCGAGAGCAGCATGAAAAGCAGCAATGAGAACGTCGAGGTCAGCCCGGCGGCAAGCGACTGCGCCACCCCGATGAGCGAGGTGATGTCGAACTTGCGCACCGCATCACGGGCCGCCTGAGTGTCGAAGCCGTGCCGGGCGAGTTCGGCGATCCCCTGGTTGAAGAGGCCACTGAACCGACCTCCGTACGAGGGAAGGGTGTTGGCCAACTCGGCCACCGCGATCCCGATGACGAGGACCATGCCCAGCAACACGGCATACAGGCCGGCCAACACGATGATCGTGGTGAGCGCCCGCGGCATACCGTGGCGACGCAACCAGGCCATCGCCGGGCGGGCGGACACGGCCAGGGTGAGCGCGAGGAACACCGGGCCGATGAGGCCGGCTATCTCGCGGGTGCCCGCCATGACAATGACAGCGGCCGCGAGCACCACGAGAATCATGGGGCCGAACCCCAAACCGATGGACTCGCCAGAGCCCTTGGCGTCGCTGCTCACGTTTCCTACTTTGCCCTATCCCACCGACAACCGGTTGGCCGAACTCCCCGCGGCTGGGCCGCGGCGACCTAGAGTGGCGGAATGAGCGACCTCGCCGACCCGCGCCAGGACGAAGTGGACGCGTTCTGGGTCGATGCCCGGATGCGGGCCAACCTCAACCGCCTCGCCGCCTATTGGGGACCCAAGGAAATCGACTCGCTGCAGCCGCCCGCGATGGCCTTCGGGGGCAGCGCCGAGGTCGCGGACGAGTTGGCCGCGCTCGTCGTGGCGGGCGTGAAGACGGCGACGGCGGGGGCGTTGTGGGATTACGAGGCGGCCGGGGAGGAAGTGCCCGAGCGCGGCCAGTTGTCCATCGTCGTCGACGGATCGGGGCATCCGCGGGCCTTGATCGCGACGACCTCGGTGGAGGTGGTGCCTTTCGATCAGGTCGGCGAGGAATTCGCGGCCGCCGAGGGCGAGGGGGACCGCTCGTTGGCATCGTGGCGGCGCGACCATGAGGCCTTTTTCAGGACGTATGCCGCGCACTCGCGGGGGTTCTCGCCCGACATGCCCGTGGTGTGCCAGCGCTTCGAGGTGCTGTTCCCGACGCACTGATCTGCGAGGCGGCCACGCCGACCTCCGGGGCGCCCGAGAATCCAGGCGCAGCGTCGCTCGGCCCGCTGACCCTGGGGGGCGGGGCGGGGGCCCGGCCGGAGCCGGGTGGGGCCGGGGCCGGCTGGGGCCTGGGCCGGGCGGGGCCTGGGCCGGGCGGGGCCGTCAACGCCCGGAAGTGTCCATTCCGAGAGCCTCGGCCACCCGCTTGGCCGTCTGCGCTTCGTCGTGCCAGCCGGCGCGCTCGAGGGAGCGGAACCGGAGCAGCGCGGCATACCCGTTGGTGGGGTTGTCGATGAGCAGCGCCTCGGCGGCCTCGGCGGCCTTGGCGAGTTGGGCGGAGTGGAAGTAGGAGCGGACGAGCAACTCGCGCGCCTCGCCGGCCTCACTGCGGGAGACCTGGGTGAGGAGGTGTTCGAGGACCTCGATCGCGGGGAGGTATTCGCGGCCCTCGAACAGGTCGACCGCCCACTTGTAGAGGTCGTATGGCTCACGCCCTTCGAGCAGGGGCGTGATGAAGGTGGCCATCGTGCTCACTCCTTGGGGTCGAGATGCGACGTGCGTCGCGCCTGTATGCCGCTGCCAACCTTGGCGTGCTCGTCCCTATTCCGTGGTGGCTCCTGCACGGGCCGCCGTTCGTGCCCGGTCACGATATCGAAGGAGCGAGACTTGCCGTTGGTGCCTGGGCCCAACGGCAAGTCTCGCTCCTTCGATTCAGTCACCCGCACCCGCGGCGTCAGTCGCCGGAGGCGTACCGGGCCCGCTGGACGATCTTGGCGTCGGCGGGGTAGACCACCGAGGTGTCCTTGCCCTCGTAGTTGAACTGGTTGAGGAAGGCCCGCAGCGCGTTGATCCGGCCGCGCTTCTTGTCGTTGGACTTGATGGTCAGCCAGGGGGCGTGCCGCTTGTCGGTGTAGTCGAACATCGCCTCCTTGGCCGCGGTGTACGCCTCCCAGCGGTCCAAGCTCTCCAGGTCCATCGGTGAGAGCTTCCAGCGGCGCACCGGGTCGAGTTGGCGGATGGCAAACCGCGTCCGCTGCTCCTGCTGGGTGACCGAGAACCACAGTTTCGTCACGGTCGTCCCCGACTCCACGAGCATCCGCTCGAACGCGGGGGCCTGCTTCATGAACACCGTGTACTGCTCCTCGGTGGCGAAGCCCATGACCCGCTCGACACCGGCCCGGTTGTACCAGCTGCGGTCGAAGAGCACGATCTCGCCGGCGGTCGGCAGGTGCTTGACGTAGCGCTGGAAGTACCACTGCCCCTGCTCGGTCGAACTCGGCTTGTTGAGCGCGACGACCCGCGCGGCACGGGGGTTGAGGTGCTCCATGAACCGCTTGATCGTCCCACCCTTACCGGCCGCATCCCGCCCCTCGAACACGAGCACGTGCTTGAGCCCCTCGTCCTGCGACCAGTACTGGAACTTGAGCAACTCGACCTGGAGCTTGTACTTCTCCTCTTCGTACTCGTCACGGCCCAGCAACTCGGGGTAGGGGTATTCCTCGCGCCAGGTCTCGACCGCTTGCCCGTCGGGCATGAGCAGGATCGGGTCTTCCTCCTCACTCCCGGCGACGGTGTAGCCCTGCTCGCGCAGGGAGTCGATGTACTCGCGAAGGGCCATCTTCTGCATACCCCCATTGTCCTCCCTCGGCCCCGTCCCGTCCGCCCCTCCCGTCACCCTTTTCCCGCCTCAACCACCCACCGTCCACTTCGCACCCCGACCGTTCCCGTGCGAACTGCCCCTATCCCACCCCCAGTCCACGCCCACACCCCCGCGGCCACCGCTCACCACCGCGCCGTCCCCACCCCACAGGCAGTCCTCGATGACTGCAGAAAGCATTGAGTACATGGCACTATGCATGCATGGGTGTCGTGATTCAGATTCGTGATGTCGATGAGTGGGCCCGAGACCGCCTCAAGGCACGCGCAGCCCAGGCCGGGGATTCGTTCAACACCTACCTGCGCCGCATCCTCACCGACGAGGCGAGCCGCATGACGCAGACCGAGGTTTTCGCTCGCGCACGAGCCCGCAGCGAAACCGCCGACGTCCCGTCCGCCGACGTCATCCGCGCCGAACGCGACGCTCTCGCAGCCCGATACGCGGCCCCACGGCCACCCCAGTGACCGATCTCGTCATCGACGCATCCGCCCTGATCGACGCTCTCGTCGGCACTGAGCAAGTCGCGATCCAGGAGATGATCGCCGGCCGCCCCCTCGTTGCGCCGGCCCACGTTGACGCCGAGGTCTTGAGCGGCTTGCGCGGCCTCACCCTCGGTGGGCATCTCAGCCGGACGCGTTGTCTCGACGCCCTCACCGACCTGCGTGACCTTCCCTTGGAGCGGTGGCCACTCGACGATGGCCTGCTCCGGCGCGCCTTCGATTTCGCCGCGAACGTCACCTCCTACGACGCGCTCTACGTTGCCCTCGCCGAGGCGCTCGACGCCCCCCTGCTCACCCGCGATGCCCGCCTGGCCCGCACCGCCCGCCGGTGGGTTCGGGTGGAGTTCGCGTGACGGCATACGACCTCGGTATGCCGCCCGACTTCTCCCAGCGGGCCGCGGGACACTGCGACCAAGACCCATCGCGCCCCACCGAGGGAGACAGAACGTGTCCAAACTCCCGTTGATCCTCACCGCGCTGGCGATGGTCGCCCTCATCGTCGGCGTGGACGTGCTGTTCTTCCGCGACCACTTCTGGCCGCGCCTCATGGTCAACGTCGGCATCGTCCTGGTCTTCGGCGCCTTCACGCTCCGGTTCCTGCGCCACTGACCCCCTGCCAGCGGCGCAACGCACAAGCCGTACTCCCGGACAACCCTCGTTCCCGTCAATCGCCCGGCCACGTATGCCGACCGGCCCCGTATGCCGCCCGGTCAGGGTTGCCGCGTCGCCGCGGCCGAGCCCGGAGTGGGCCAGTAACGACAGATCAACGCCTGTTGCACAAGGGTCCACAGGTTGTTCAGGCACCAGTAGGCCAGTAGGCCGGCCGGCACGACCGCCGCGCCGATCAGCAGGCCAACAGCCGAGAGCGCCGGCAGCCACCCCTGGACCGCGGCCATGGCACCGGCCACCTGCTCGCCGGCGCCGACCCCAGTACCAGCTGCCCCGGCGCTGGCCACCCCAGCCGCGCCAGTCGACATCGCCGGCGTGTTCGGCAGCACGAACCACTTCTGCGTCACGTACGTCAGCCCCGCCGCAAGGACCGCCAGCCCCACAAAGAGGACCAGGCCCGGCAGGCTCGCGCCCAACCCCGTCACCCGGTCGGTCAACCGCAACCCGACGATCGTCGCGGATGTCGCCGACGCGACCAGCCCGGCCGTCAGGGCCCCCACCGGATGCCCGGCGGACACCTCGGCGATGACCCGATACAGCGCCAGGAACAGCGGGAACTGCAACAGCATCGGCGCGAGCGACCACGACGACACCCCGTGCTCGGCGAGGATGGCGCGCTGTTCGCGACGCAGGCGGGACAGGCTCTCCAGGTCGCGGCGGCCGGCATACCGACGCTGGAGGGCGGTGAGGGCCGGCATCGCGCGAGCCCGGGCGTGCGCCGACCGGACGCCATGGACCACGAGCGGCAGCATCGCCCCCCGAACGACGACCACGAGCCCGGCCAGGGCGAGCACCCAGGCGAGGGGCGACCCGGGCGCCAGCCCAAGAGCGGCGAGCAGGTCGTGGGCGCCGGCGAGGACGACGGTGAGCAGGGACACGAGCGGGGACAACAACGCAGACATGAGGGCTCCTGGGCGCCGCGAGCGCGCGGCATACGTCAAAAGAGGTGGGGGGCAAGCGAATCCGGCGGCGCGCCGGATTCAGACGATCCCGCGCCCAGGAGCCCGCGGCTGGCGGGGGCGACGCGGCGGTCGGGCGGCACACCAGTGCGCCGTGGTCGCCCAGGCGTCGATCCCCCGGTGGGCGTATGCCGCCCGCACCCGCACCGCGACCAGCATCGGTCGCGCCCGGGTCGCCCCGACGGTCGCCGCCGCCGCCACGAGCGCAACCCCAGCCCAGAGCGTGAGGGGCGCGCCCGGCATACCGGGGAGAACTGGGGTAAGGAGAAGGAGGGCCGCGACCAGCGCCAGGAAGGCACGATCCCGCAGGCGCACAGCGTGCTCGAACGCCAACTGACTCATCGCCGCCTCCTTCAGCCCTCAGTATGCCGCCCGCCCCGGTCCGTGGGCACCGCGAGCGGGTGCATCGCAAGTCGAAAGTACGCGACTCGCCGCGTGCGCACCGCCGAGACGGCGAGTCTCGTACTTTCGACCCGTCGACTCGACCAAGGGCTGCCTCGCCCCACTGATGGCGCATCATGATGCAAGTCCCTGATGCTAAGATGCGCTATGCGCACCACGATCACAGTCGACGATGATCTGCTTCGCGAGGCGCGCCACCACGCCCTGCGCGAAGGCCGCACCCTGGGCCAGGTCGTCGAGGACTCGCTGCGGGTGTTCCTGGCGCGGCGGGACTCCGCACCCGCGGCCCTCCACCTGCCCACCTACGGCGGCAGTGGCCTGCGCCCCGGTGTCGATCTCGAGGACAAGGACGCCCTGGCCGCGCTCCTCGACGAGGAAGACGGCACCGGTGTTCATCCTTGACGTCAACACGTTCATCTACGCTCACCGGCCCGAGAGTCCCCGGTTCGCCGAGCACCGCGCGTGGCTGGAGGCGGCGCTGACGGGGACCGAGCCGATCGGCGTGAGCGAACTCGTGCTGTCGGCGTTCCTGCGGATCGTGACCAACCACCGCGTCTTTCGGGAACCCACTCCGCCGACTGTGGCCCTGGATTTCTGTGCGGCCGTGCTCAATGCGCCGGCTGCGCTCCCCGTGCGACCCGGACCACGCCATTGGTCGATCTTCGATCGGCTGTGCCGCGAGGTCGACGCCCGCGGCAACGTCGTGCCGGACGCCTATCACGCGGCCCTCGCGATCGAGCACGGCGCGACCTGGATCAGCAGTGACCGTGGCTTTGCCCGATTCCCGGGCCTTCGGTGGGCACTGCCCTTGACGGTTGATGTCACGCCCGCCGGAGGGCCGGATCGGAGCGCTCAGACCGGAGCGCCTGCCGAGCCGCCCTCCGGCGGGGCCGACACCCCGAACACCCCGAACACCACTGACGCCACCCACGCCCACGCCGACTAGGACACCAAGCCCGCGAGCAGGTGCCGCGCCACCGCGCCCACCGAGTCTTCGGTCGCCATCTCGGCAGCCACCGCCCGGGCCGCCTCGCGCATTGCGGGAGTTCGCGCCTGGGCGACCGCCGCCCGCACGTCGGCCGGCGTGAGGGAGCGCCGGTCGAGCGGGATCGATGCCATCCCCCGAGCCCGAAGCCGCGCCGCCCAGAACGGCTGATCCGCGGCGAACGGCATCGGCACCGAGGCAATCCCGGCCCGCGCCACCGCATGGGTCGTCCCCGCCCCGCAGTGGTGCACCGCGAACGCGCATCGCGGAAGCAGCCACCCGTGCGGGATGGGCTCGATGAGCCGCACCGTCTCGGGCAGGTCACCCAGCGCGCCGGCATCGAGCCCGCTCCACCCTGTCGCGATCACGGCCCGCCGCCCGTCCAGCCCGGCGATCAGGGTGCGGAGCAGCGGCGCCAGGTCCGCGCTCGCCATACTCCCGAATCCGACGTATGCCGGGGGCTCACCGGCGGCGAGAAAGTCACGGAGCGCGGTCGGCGGCTCCCACGCCGGTTCGTCCGGGATGTGCCAGGCGCCGGTGACCGCCACCGTCGCGGGCCAGTCGTTCGGGCGGGGCACGAGCGCGGGCGAGAAGCCGTAGAGGATGGGCAGGTCGAGCCAACGGACCCGCGGCGCTCCCAACCCTCGGGCCCGACGCGCCCGCACCGTCGGCGAACGGAACGCCCACCAGGTGAGCCGTGCGGCGACGTGGTGGCTGGCGGGGTTGAGCAGGGGGATCGAGCGTTGTGTGACCGCGACCGGGCTGGGGAACTCCCGCGTCGGCGTCATCGGGAACGCTCCGGCCACCCCTACGCGCACCCCGGCTAGTTCGGCCGCGGCGACCGCGGCATACATGGCGAGCCCGCTCCCGAGGATCAGGTCGGCCCGGAAGCCACGGGCGGCGTGAGCCAGGGTGTCGATCCAGGGGCCCGTGTGCGTGCTCGCCATGCGGTGGAAGAACCGCAGCCCGGACAGGCCCCCGTCGGCGCGGTCGAGGGCAGCACGCAGCCCGCCGTGCGGCGCGAAGTGGGCCCGGAAATCGCCGGGCAACTCCCGCCACGGCACCTCCAGCCGGGCCGCCAGGTCCTCGCCGCCTCGATCGCTGCACGCCGCCACCTCATGGCCGGCCGCCCGCAGCCCCGCGGCCAAGGCAAGGTAGGGCCGGGTGTCCCCCTCGGACCCGAACGCCCCGATGACCAGCCGCAGCCGACGACCCGACGCGGGGTTCACGGCAGTGGGGTATGCCGCGCCGGCGCCCGCCACCGCGCCCGCAACCGGTCTCGGCACCGCGCCCGCCACCGGCCCGGGGACCGGTCACACAGCGGGCGGCGAGGACGCGGCATACGGACTCAGCCCTCCCGGCCCTCGACCAGGAAGTCCCCGACGATCCGGGCGAACTCCTCGGCGTGCTCGATCTGGGTCCAGTGCCCACACCGCCCGAACAGATGCGCCTGCGCGTCATCGATCCAGTTGAGCAGGGTCAGGCTCGTCTGGAGCGGGATGACCTGGTCGTCGCGGCCGTGGATGATGAGCGTGCGGTGCGGCAGGGCCCGGATGGCGGCCTCGGGGTGCGCCATCGCATCGACCCAACGCTGCCGGGGCGCGGGGAACATCGCCGCGAACTTCTCCTGCACCCCGGGCCGGATGGAGGCGGCATACCGGGCCCGGACGAGGTCGTCGGTGATGAGCGAGGCGTCGTAGGCGAACGTATGCCGCAGCAGGTCACCCATCGTCGCCTCGGACGGCTCATACCCCCAGACGGCGTCCAGGCCGGCGGTGATCTCGAAGGGGACCCCGACCGCGCCCATGAGGACCATCCGGTCGACGCGCTCGGGGTGGGAGATCGCCAGGGCGAGGGCCATCGAGCCGCCGAACGAGTTGCCGACGACGCTGACGCGGGGCAGGTCGAGGGCGTCGAGGAGGTCGACGAGTTGGGTGAGCCAACGGTCGAGGCCGTAGGTGATGTCGTCGGGCACCTGCGTGAAGCCGAACCCGGCGAAATCCGGCGCGATGAGCCGCATCCGCGGGGCGAGGCGCTCGAACTGGAGCCGCCAGTTGGCCCACGCCGAGACCCCAGGTCCCGAGCCGTGGAGCATGAGGACCGGGGTACCCGCGCCGACGTCGTGGTAGTTGGTGACCAGGTCCCCGGTGGTGACGAGGTGGCCGATTTCGGGGTTCGCGCTCATGCCTTTCAGTGTGTCCTGGGGACGGTATGCCGCGCACCGCCCGTTCCGCACCCACCCCCCACCGCCCCTTCGCACGCTCGGATGGCCCGGTTGCCCGAACCCGCCCCGTTAACAATCGACCAATAGGTGGCTTGTGTACACCCGCCAGAGCACCGCCTCGCCCGCCCCGTAAACAATCGACCAATAGGTGGCTTGTGTACAAGCGCCCAGCGACCCCCTGAGCGGCCCCACCTCCACAGCACCCCAAGCACACCCGCGAGCCATGGCGTTACCCCATCCCTCCCGCCTGGGGTCATGGTCACCCTGGGAAGTCATGAGCCACCAGCGCCCGCGTCAACTCAACTCAAATCAGCGAGACCCGCGCCAGCCCCTCAGGTCCAACGCAGCAGGCCGCGCCGCGCGGCATGGAGCAGCCCGACGACGACGATGCCGACGAACACCCCGATCTCGACAAGGGCCCGCACGCCGAGCCCAGGTGAACGCGCCACCAACGCCCAAGGGAACAGATAGACCGCGTCGACAGCGAACACGACATAAAGGAAGGCGAACGCGACATACCGGATCTGGCTCTGCGCCCACCCCTCGCCCACCGGGTCCACGCCCGACTCGTAGGTGGTGGCCTTCGCCACTGTGGGGGCTCGGGGGGCAAACAGGCGCCGGGCCACCATCGCCGCGGTCACCAGCAGGACCCCGGCGAGCACAACCGCAGCCGCCACGGCATACCCGCTCATGGCCGTGAGCATAGCGCCGGGCCCGCCACCTCGCCTCGACTACGCGAGGTGACAGGCGCCGTAAATGGTGGCCACGGTGTTGACCCCGGTGCCGACGGACAGTTCGGCGCCCTCGGCGTCATAGACCGACATCTGGTGGTCGCCCGGACGGTCCAGGAGGACGTGCTCGTCCCCGAACCCATGTTTGGCCGCCACCTCCTTGACGGCCGACCAGGCCCGGGCCCAGTCGGCATCCGGTATGCCGCCATACGCGCCGCCGCTGTCGGCCAACGCGATCGACGCCCCGGGGACGCGGTCGAAGGGAGTCTTGCACCCGGTCTCACTGTCGATGACCGGTTCCGTCGTCCGCCAGCGCAACCCGGGCGTCACCGCACTCAGGGCGGCGCGCACCTCGGTGAGCAGCGCGAGGTAGTCGGCGCGGGCCTGCGCGGACCGGCGCCGCTGCTCCAAGACACCACCCGAGCCCCCCGGGGAGGCGCTCGAGGCCGCTGGGGTGGCGTTGCCGTTCGAGGGGTTGGTCACTGGGGTTCCTCCACATCCGGTCAAGGCCAGGGTGAGGGCAGCGGCAAGAGCCGCCACCCCTCTCGAAATCGCCGTCATTTCAACCACTCCGGATACCAGTCCTGCGCGCTGATCGGGTCGGTCAACCCCACATTCTTGCCGTGAACAGCGCTGTCCGGGTGCCCGCCGACGACCTGCGCCATCGAGTACTGACTGGTCGACCCATCCTTGAGGTAGTCCAGGTGCCCGATGATGCCCTCCCAGGCGCGGCCGTCCGGAGTCGTGGCCGCTCCCGTTTGCAGATGCTGCATGCCCTTCATGCCGGTGGGATCGGCCCCGAATGCGGCCAGGTCACCCACCCCATCCCATTTCGCCTCGGCGTAGTAGGCCGCCCCCGAGCGGATCGCCAGGGTGTCCAGGCTGCTCGTGCCCAGTCCGGGGGAACCGAAGAAGATCGCGCGGTCGACGTCGACACCGGCTTGTTGGAGGGCGTAGCCGGTCGTGGTCGACCCGTAGGAGTGTCCGAGTGCGGTCAGATCCGGGTCGGTGGGCCGGGCGGCATTGATGCCGCGGTAGAAGTTCGCCAAGGATGCCCCGCCGGCCTCGGCGGCTCCACTGGAAGCCACCGAGTTGGAAGTGAAGATCGTGCTCCACTGGGGCGCTTGGTACCCCAGCCAGGTGACGGTCGCGACCGTGCCCTGCTCGCCGCGCCGGAACAACTCGCCCTCGGTGCGCAGCTTCAGCGCCGCCATGTCACTGTCGTAGCCACCCATCCCCGCCACCGTCGACGTCAGCCCGGGGGTGAACACGGCAACGTGGTCGGCATGGTCCACATCGCCGTTGGCGACGATCGCCTGGGTGCGTTCGGTCGTGAAGTCGAGCCCGAGGAGGGCGTGCGCGCCTGGGCGGGCCAGGATCGCGCCGAGGGTGGCGATCGACTCCCGTTCCTCCTTGAGGTCCTCGTATTCGGCCTTGACCTGCAGGTAGTTGCCGTAGATGAACCTGCCGTTCTCGTCATGGCAGAAGCGCTCCAGGATGGCCCAGCGCTCGTCCACGTGAGCGCGGCGCCGATCGAGGAGCAACCGGTTGGCGCGGTCGCGCGCCGCGAACTCCACCCCGTCACGGTTGCCGATCCACTCCGGGTGTGCCCCGATGACCTCCTCGCGCTCGTCGGCCGACAAACTCGCCCACCAGGCGGCATTCTCCGCCGGGCTGCCGTGCCCGGGAGGCGGCAGCACGCTGTGCCGACCCATCGCTTCACCCGAGGCGGCGGCCGCGCCCAGCGAGCCGTCACCGCCCTTGATGGTGCCGGCGAGGATCTTGGCCAGGACGGCGCCGAGGTCGGCATCCACATCAGCGGCCTTGCGGAGGGCGGCCTCGACCCGAAGGGCGCACTCCCCGAGTCGGTCCTGCCGCTCCTGCTGGATGAGCAGCCAGTCGTGGGTGTTCGACAGGCACATCTGCGGACGCAGGTCACGCACCGTGCCGTCCGCGTCGATCGCGAATTCCCCGGCATGCGCATGGTCGAGCGCTGTCCGGACCGCCGATTCCACTCCGCGCACCCCGTCGGCGGCGTCCCTCACCGCTGTGTATGCCGCGCTCACTTGCGCCACGAGGTCTCGCAGCTCACCCGTGAGGCGCCGCAGGGAGACCGAGGCATTGTCGGCCGCATCCCCGCTCCAGCCCTTGGGGGTGGCCATCCCGTCGAGGTCACCGGCGCGGTCGGTGCAGGCGTTGCGGGCCGCGCGCAACGCAGCCTCGGCCGAGTCCAAGGCCGCGGGGTGCCACTGCAGGATGTCGCCCCAGGTCAGCGGCATACGATCACTCCGGCACCGGGCCGAGGCGCAGGTATTTCGAGGGCGCGGCCGGCACGCTGGTGGGCGCCTGGGCAACCACGAGCGGCCCCTTGGTGCGGGCACCCGCCGGACGCACCGGGAGCGAAGGGGCGGTGTTGGGCGGCGAGGCAAAGGCGGCCGCGGCCAAGCGATCGTCGTGGGCGTACTGCGCCGCGTTGCCCTCCAACGTGCCGGCGTACTGTCGAGCCGCCCCGACCCAGTCCGTGACGCGTCGCTCGAGGACACCCGCCACCTCGGAGATGGCGGCGGCACTGCCCGAGTGCGGGATGGCTCCCCCGGCCGCCCGCAGCACATCCCCCGGATGGATGGTCGCGACCTGGTCACCGGCCGCCCGCGCCGCTGCTGCCGCAGCGCGCAGGGCACCGATTTCGACCTCGTAGGTCATGACTTCCCCTCTCGACGATGCACCCTAACGCTCGGCCGGATTCTTGCATTGCGTCCACCCTGTCGCCCGCGCACGCGGCTGTCCATGGGGAGGGGTGCCCGGGCCCTGCGCGCCGCCGAGCCGGGCCGAGAGACCGGACGTCGACAACGGCATACCTTTGACAGCAACGTCCCACGGTGGCGAGCCCGCCGGGCATAGCATGGGCCGGTTGGATACCGCACCCCTGTGACCCCCTTAAGGACCCATGAGCAGCAAGTCGGTCCACGATCTCGACCGCGTCGTCATCCGGTTCGCCGGCGACTCCGGCGATGGCATGCAATTGACCGGCGATCGCTTCACCAGCGACACCGCCACCCTCGGCAACGACCTGTCGACCCTGCCCAACTTCCCCGCCGAAATCCGGGCCCCGCAGGGCACCCTCCCGGGCGTGTCGAGCTTCCAACTCCACTTCGCCGACCACGACGTCCTCACCCCCGGTGACGCACCCGACGTGCTCGTCGCGATGAACCCCGCGGCCCTCAAGGCCAACGTCGGCGACCTGCGCCGCGGCGGAATCATCATCGCCAACGCCGACGACTTCACCACCCGCAACCTGGCCAAGGTCGGCTACGCGCTCAACCCGCTCACCGACGGGTCCCTGGAGAGTTATCACGTCCACGCCGTGCCGCTGACGGCAACGACCGTCGAGGCGCTCGCGGAGTTCACCGGGTTGACCCGCAAGGCCAAGGAGCGGGCCAAGAACATGTTCGCTCTCGGGCTGCTCTCGTGGATGTACAACCGGCCGACGGCGGCGACCCAGGACTTCCTCAAGGCCAAGTTCGCCAAGGCCCCCGAGATTCTCGCGGCCAACCTCAAGGCGCTCGCGGCCGGTGTCAATTACGGCGAGACGACGGAGGATTTTGCGTCCTCGTATGCCGTGGGGCCGGCTCCCATGCCGGCGGGCACCTACCGCAACATCACCGGCAACACCGCCCTGGCGTTGGGGCTGGTCGCGGCGGCGCACCGGTCCGGGTTGCCGCTCGTGCTCGGGTCCTACCCGATCACGCCGGCCTCGGACATCCTGCACACGCTCTCGGGGCTCAAGCGCTACGGCGTGACGACGATGCAGGCCGAGGACGAGATCGCCGGCATCGGGATGGCCCTGGGGGCCAGTTTCGGTGGGGCCCTCGGGGTGACCACGACCTCGGGCCCGGGGCTGGCGCTGAAGTCCGAGACGATCGGGCTCGCGGTGTCGCTGGAGTTGCCGCTCGTCATCGTCGACGTCCAGCGCGGTGGCCCCTCGACCGGGCTGCCGACCAAGACCGAGCAGGCCGACCTGCTCCAGGCGATGTTCGGGCGCAACGGCGAATCCCCCGCCGCGGTCATCGCCCCCCAGACCCCCAACGACTGCTTCGCCGCCGCCGTCGAGGCGGTCGAGATGGCGACGGCATACCGGACTCCTGTCCTCGTGCTCACCGACGGTTACCTCGCCAACGGGTCCGAGCCGTGGCTGGTGCCGGCGGTCGAGGACCTGCCGCGGATCGAGCCCAACTTCGCCACCGAACCCAACGGGGTCGACAAGGCGGGCGAGCCGGCGTTCCTGCCCTACCTGCGTGACCCCGACACCCTCGCCCGGCCGTGGGCGGTGCCCGGCACGCCGGGGTTGGAGCACCGGATCGGCGGTATCGAGAAGGCCGACGTCACCGGCGAGATCTCCTACGAACCGGCCAACCACGACACCATGGTCCGGCTGCGCCAGGCCAAGGTCGACGGGATCGCGGTCCCCGACGTCGAGGTCGACGACCCCTCGGGCGCGGCCCGGGTCCTCGTGTTGGGCTGGGGGTCGACCTACGGTCCGATCGCGGCGGCCGTGCGCCGGGTCCGCCGGGCCGGGTATGCCGTGGCCCGCACCCACCTGCGTCACCTCAACCCGTTCCCCGCCAATCTGGGGGCGGTCTTGGGGGCGTATGACCGGGTCATCGTGCCCGAGATGAACCTCGGCCAGTTGGCGCTGCTCCTGCGGGCGCGCTACCTCGTCGACGTCCGCTCGCACACCGCGGTGCGCGGGTTGCCCTTCACCACGGCCGAGTTGGCCGAGGTCCTCACCGCTGCCGTGGAGGAGTTGGGATGACGACTACCGCCGTCAACCGCACGAGCGCCCCGACCCCGGTGGCGCTGACGAAGAAGGACTTCACCTCCGACCAGGAGGTGCGCTGGTGCCCGGGGTGCGGGGACTACGTCATCCTCGCCACCGTCCAGGGGTTCTTGCCCGAGTTGGGCATCGCGCGCGAGAACGTCGTCTTCGTCTCGGGCATCGGGTGCTCCTCGCGGTTCCCCTACTACGTCCAGACCTACGGGATGCACTCGATCCACGGGCGCGCCCCGGCGATCGCGACCGGGCTGGTGACCGCCAACCCCGACCTCACCGTGTTCGTCGCGACCGGTGACGGCGATGCCCTCTCCATCGGCGGCAACCACCTCATCCACGCGATGCGCCGCAACGTCAACCTGACGATCCTGCTCTTCAACAACCAGATCTACGGGCTGACGAAGGGCCAGTACTCTCCGACGTCGAGGCTGGGCCAGGTGACGAAGTCCTCGCCCTACGGGTCGGTGGACACCCCGTTCAACCCGATCTCTTTGGCCCTGGGCGCCGAGGCGACGTTCGTCGCGCGCGCCATGGAGTCCGACCGGGCCGAGCTTACCGCGATCCTCAAGGCCGCCGCCACCCACCGGGGCACCGCGCTCATCGAGATCTACCAGAACTGCCCGATCTTCAACGACGGCGCCTTCGACGCGATCAAGGACCGCTCCCAGCAGCAGGCCCGGCTGGTCCGGTTGCGCGCCGACGAGCCCGTCCGGGTCGGTGTAGAGGACTCGCGCCAGGTGCTGGTGCGCCGCCCCGACGGCTCGCTTGAGTTTGTCGCCGAAGCGGAAGCCGACCCCGCGGCATACGTCATCCATGACCCGTATGCCGCGGACGCCAGTCAGGCGTTCGCCCTCAGCCGGCTCGACTCGGCCGAGATGACGCATGTGCCGATGGGCATTTTCCGGCAGGTGTCGCGCCCGGCCTACGACGACGTCGTGCGCGCCCAGGTGGACGGTGCCGTCGAATCCGCCGGTGGCGCGGCGAGCGACGCCGACCTTGCCGAGTTGCTGCGCGGCCGCGACACCTGGACCGTTGGGTAGCCGCCCCTTGGTGCGGTGACACTGCGGGGCGCTGGCAGGATGTGGCCATGACGGTCGCGACCGAGGAGACCCCCCGGGGCCGGGCCATTGTCATCGCGATCGGGGAGTTCGGCGAAGGTGATTCTGTCGAGGGCCACGGGGATGGGCGTACATGGCTGTCCCACCTCGTCCCTGCGGCCGATGATCTCGCGGAGGTTCTCGCGCGCTACGGCTATGCGGTGGCGCGCCCCTCGGGGGAGCAGTTGACGTCGGCCCACCTGTGGGACGTCCTCGACGAGGAGGCGCCCCCCGGATTGCAAATCGTGCACCTCCTCTCCCACGGGGAGCGGGGACGCACGAGCGGGGAACTGAAGGTCATCGGCAGCGACGGTCGCGCCAGTTCCGTGAGCGCCAAGATCACCGACATTGTGGACAGTGACGAGGCTCCAGTCACCCTGTTCCTTCTCGACATGTGCCGAGCCGGGGCCGCGGCGGAATTGCCCTGGCAAATCCGCGGCGCGGACGAGAGCACGCGGGCCTGGGTGTTGGCAGCGGCCGACCGGGAGGAGAACGCCTACGATGCCAAACTGACCCGGGCCGTGGCGGCCGCCCTCAATGCTGCGTGGGACGGCACGCTGGGCCTCGACCCCTCGGTGGAGTTCATCCCCTGGGTCTTGTTTCGGGATCGGGTCATCAGCGATGTCGAACGAGCCGGTCCAACGACGTTGTCGCAGCGGGTGCGCTCGACGCTCCTCGATCACACGGTCAACCCGCCGTTTTTCCACAATCCGAGGTACTCCAAGGGTGCCGCGGCCCGCTCGCGCGTGCTGGCACAACTCGGGATCGAGGCCACCATCGTCGGGCTCGTCGACAGCGCCATCGACATCGAACATTTCCTCGATCGAGCGGCCGGTCGCGATGCTCCGTGGGGATCGGATGACGCTCGGGCAGCACGGCGACGGGCCTTGTTCTCCGGGCGTCGGCACGAGTTGGAGAGCCTGTCGGACTGGGTGACGGACCCGGAGTCTCGGGGATTGCGGATCGTCACCGGCAGTCCCGGGTCCGGCAAGTCGGCGATTCTCGGGATCCTCGTATGCGCCGGGCACCAGGCACTGCGGGAACCGACGCGCCCGGTGTGGTCGAAGGCCTCGCCCGACCCCGGGCCCGTAACCAACCTGGCGGCGGTCCATGCGCGCGGGTTGTCCACCGCGCAGGTCGTGCTCGCCCTCGCCGACCAACTGAACCTCAATGTGTTGCCCGAGGCGCCCGGAGCGCGAGAGTTGACGGCCGCGTTGGCGGGCGCTGGCGTCGAGGCAACAATTGTCATCGACGCCGTCGACGAGGCACTCGACCCACGCCACCTCGCGGACTCTCTGCTCGTCCCCCTCGCCGACTGGTCCCAGTCAACTTCCTCACCGAGAGTGCGGCTGCTGGTGGGCACCCGGTCGGGACCCAAGTGGCCGATGCTGAGCCCGCTCATCGCGGCGGCGGGCAGCAATCTCCTCGATCTCGACGATGTCGACCCTGGACGGGTGCGTGACGACATCAAGTTCTATTGCATGAATTGGCTCCCCGAGGAGCACGGTTGGACCTACCTTCACCGCTCACCCCTCGGCAACGCCATCGGCACCGCCCTCGCCGTGGTCGATGAGGGTCGCGTTGTCGACGGCGGCTTCCTCATCGCGAGCGTCTATCTCAGTCATCTGGCCCGCGGCGGACCACCTCAGGAGGGCGATCTCGCGCGGATGATCGATGAGATTCCGCGCTCGCTCCCCGCCGTGCTCGAGTTCGACCTGGCGAGGGCTCCGGCGGCCCATCGCTTCGTCCTGGCCGCGCTCGCCTGGGCGCAGGGCGACGGTATGCCGCTCTCGGTCATTGCGCCGCTGGCTCGCCGGCTCGCCGCAGACTCGGCCACCCTCACCGATTCCGAGGTCGTCCAGGCGCTGGACGCCACCCGCTTCTACCAGCGGCGCTCGGTTGACGAGGACGGGAGCACCCTGTATGGCCTGTTCCACCAGGGCTTGACGGACCACTTGCGGGCTCACCCCCGAGGCGACGAGACGGCAGCCGCCGACCCCGGGACCGTCTACGAGGGCATTCTCGACGCTCGGCGGGGTGCCACCGGCGAGCCCGTCTGGGCCGGCGCGGAGCCCTACCTGCGCCGCCACGCGCTCGCCCATGCCCTCGAGACGGATCGTGCCCTCGACCTGCTCGCGGACCCACATTTCCTCGCGGTGGCCGACCCGGTTCCGACCCGCGAGGCGCTCAACCGCGCGAATGCGGACGTTCGGACCTGCGATGGAGCCGAGCTCTTTCGCGTCGCAGCCACGAGAGGTGGCCTGACGGCCGACGAGCGCTGGGACTGGCTCGCGCTGGTTGCCCGACAACTGGGCTGCCGGGAACTCGGCGACGCCTTCTCCTCAGACTCGGCTACCTCGGGATTCCGCCCGTTCTGGGCGACCGGCCGCCCGGTGCGGGGTCCCCGCCACACCCTCACCGGCCACACCAACTCGGTCACCTCGGTGACCACCACCACCATCGACACCACCCCGGTGGCCATCACCACCAGCCGCGACAGCACCGCGATCGTGTGGGACCTGACCACCGGCACCACCCGCCACACCCTCACCGGCCATACCGACTGGGTCACGTCGGTGGCCACCACCACCATCGACACCACCCCGGTGGCGATCACCACCAGCGACGACGGCACCGCGATCGTGTGGGACCTGAGCACCGGCACCGCCCGCCACACCCTCACCGGCCACACCGACTCGGTCACCTCGGTGGCCACCACCACCATCGACACCACCCCGGTGGCGATCACCACCAGCGGCGACGGCACCGCGATCGTGTGGGACCTGACCACCGGCACCACCCGCCACACCCTCACCGGCCACACCGACTCGGTCACGTCGGTGACCACCACCACCATCGACACCACCCCGGTGGCCATCACCACCAGCGACGACGGCACCGCCATCGTGTGGGACCTGACCACCGGCACCGCCCGCCACACCCTCACCGGCCACACCAACTCGGTCTGGTCGGTGACCACCACCACCATCGACACCACCCCGGTGGCCATCACCACCAGCAACGACCACACCGCGATCGTGTGGGACCTGACCACCGGCACACCCCGCCACACCCTCACCGGCCACACCAACTCGGTCACGTCGGTGACCACCACCACCATCGACACCACCCCGGTGGCCATCACCACCAGCGGCGACCGCACCCCGATCGTGTGGGACCTGACCACCGGCACACGCCGCCACACCCTCACCGGCCACACCGGCCCGGTCACGTCGGTGACCACCACCATCGACACCACCCCGGTGGCCATCACCACCAGCAACGACCACACCGCGATCGTGTGGGACCTAACCACCGGCACCACCCGCCACACCCTCACCGGCCACACCAACTGGGTCACGTCGGTGACCACCACCACCATCGATACCACCCCGGTGGCCATCACCACCAGCAACGACCACACCGCGATCGTGTGGGACCTGACCACCGGCACCGCCCGCTACACCCTCACCGGCCACACCGGCTCGGTCCGGTCGGTGACCACCACCACCATCGACACCACCCCGGTGGCCATCACCACCAGCGGCGACACCGCCATCGTGTGGGACCTCACGACCGGAAGGGCCAGGCAACGACTGCCGCTGCCCCAGTCGCCCGCACACCTGGCCATCGGCCCCGACGGGTCGCTGATCGTGACCTTCGGCCGGGATATTGCCTGCTATAGGTGGCTGCCATGACGATCCGTGTCCTCGGAGTCCACGGCGTCGGCAACTACCGACGCGAACGCACGGCTGAGAGTTGGGCCGCCACCTGGGCGGCATACCTCCGCGAGGGTTTCCGCGAGGGTCCGGTCCCGGACCTGTCCCTGACGTTCGCGTACTACGCCCCGGCCCTGCACCTGGCCACGAGCCAGGGGCCGCAGGACCTCGAGCAGTTGCGTGAAGACGAGGTGGACGACGTGTGGGCCTGGCTGATCGCCTCCGGGATGCCCACCGGCGCGACCGCCGAAGGCCGGGTCACCAAGCCCATCCGACAGGGCATCGAATGGTTTGCCCGCACCTATGGCCTCGACCACGATGTCGTCAAGAAGTTGGTCGTGTCGTTCTTCCCCGAGGTCGGCACCTACTTCGCGCCCCAGCACACCGAGCGCCGCCAGCGCGCCCTCGACATCGTCCGCCAGGCACTGGACACGCAGCAGCCTCACATCGTCCTCGCGCACTCTCTCGGCAGCGTCGTCACCTACGAGGCACTGTGGCAGGAACCTCATCACGACATCGACCTCCTCATCACCTTGGGCTCCCCGTTGGCGATGCCGACCGTCGTCTACGACCGCCTCGCCCACCCGCGCGACGGGCGCCCTCGCAAACCCCCCGGGGTGGCTCGCTGGGTCAACGTCGCCGACCCCGGTGACTTCATTTCCATTCTTCGGCCGCTCTCCGCACACTTCGACGGTGTCGAGGCCTGCCTCGAACCCGCCATCCACGCCCTCGACTTCCACATGGCGCGCCACTACCTCTCCTCCCCGACCGTGGCCGCCCTGGTGACGGAGTTCGCCACCGGCACCGGGCCGCGCGGCATACCCGAGCAACCCTCGTCATGAGGTCCGCGCGGGGGTGATCCCCCGGCCTACCCTGCCGGAGGTGGGGTCATCGCCACACCTCCGGCAGGGTAGGCCGCACGAGGACGGGGCGCGGGGCCACCGACGGGCCGCACCCCTGCGCACAGGGATGGACAGGGAGCGCGCCCTCGGGTAGCGCAGGACGGGACCCCCAGGCGGGGCTGGATGGCGACCGTGTCCCGGGTGGTTCTGGCCAGGACCACACCCCCGGTGGCGCTGGACGGGACCCCCGGGCGGGGTTCGATGGGAACCTCCCCCGGTGGGGCTGGACGGGAACCGCCCCGTTGGCGCTGCGGGCGTACGCTGCCCCGGTGACCCCCGCCCCGACCGCCGCCGACGAGGAGGTGCGGCGCGGGACGGCATACGGGATCGCGGCATACGGGATCTGGGGTCTGTTCCCCATGTACTTCCACTCCCTCGCCCCGAGCGGTCCGTGGGAAATCCTCGCTCACCGCATCCTGTGGACCCTCGTCCTGTGCGCCCTCATCCTCACCGTGCGGCGCGACTGGGCCTGGCTGCGCCCGACGCTGGCGCATCGCCGGCTCACGCTCGGGCTGGTGCTCGCCGCGTTCCTCATCGCCGGCAACTGGGGTGTCTACGTGCTCGCCGTGCTCAGCGGCCGCACCTACGAGGCGGCGCTCGGCTACTTCCTCAACCCCATCGTCACCGTCTTCCTCGGGGTGCTCGTCCTCGGCGAACGGCTGCGGCCGGGTCAGTGGCTGGCCGTCGGCGTCGGCGGGGTCGCCGCGGTCTACCTCACGGTGGCGGGCGGGATCATCCCGTGGATCCCGCTCGTGCTCGCCCTGAGTTTCGCCCTCTACGGGCTCACCAAGAAGCGGGTCGGCGCCCGCCTGACCGCCATGCAATCCCTCGCGGCCGAAACCCTCGTCCTCGGGCCGGTCGCCGCGGGCATCCTCGCCTGGGTCGCGATGAGCGGCGCGACAACCCTCGGACGGCACGGCGCCGCCCACACCGGGCTGCTCCTGTCGGCCGGCGTCGTGACAGCGGTGCCGCTCCTGTTCTTCGCGGCGGCGGCCCGGCGGGTGCCGCTGGTGACGATCGGGCTGTTGCAGTTCATGACACCCGGGTTGCAGTTGTTGACGGGCGTGTTCCTGCTGGGCGAACACGTCTCGCCGGCCCTGTGGGTCGGGTTCGCGATCGTGTGGGTGGCGCTGGTCATCCTCACCGTCGACTCGGTGCGCGCCGCTCGGGCCGGCGCCGCCGCCCGGTCGGCCACCTCGACATCGACGGCCCCGGGCACCCCGGTGGCCTGATGGGCACCCCGGTGGCCTGATTCTGAGGCGCCCGCCCCGGCGCTCCACGTCGAAAGTACGCAACTTGCCGTGTGCGAACCCGCCAGACGGCAAGTCGCGTACTTTCGACAGCCGGTTGCCCCCCTCGGCGGCCGTCCCGTCGGCTGCCCCCTCGGCGGCTGTCCCATCGGCGGCCGCTCCCTCGGCGACCATCGCCCCGGTGCCGCCCGCCGAAGCCCTGTGGATAACTTCGAGGCCCCAACCACGTATGCCGTCATCCTGGGACGGTGCAGCCTCGCCCCCTTCCGCCGGAACTGGCGTCCGGCCCGTTCACCCGGGCCCGCGCCCGTGAACTCGGGGTGCCCGATGCCCGGCTGACACGGACCGACATGCACCACCCCCTCCACGGGGTCTGGACTGCTCGACCCGCGAGCGCAGCCGCCGGCCCGGTTGCCCCACCGCACCAATCCCGGCTCACTCCCATCGACCCCGACCTTCGCCGCCGCCTCGACACGGCCGGCACCGCACTCCCCGCCGGTGCGGCGTTCTCGCACGCGACCGCGGCCCTCATCCACGGGCTCCCCGTCCCGGCCCACCTGGAACATCGCCTCGACCTCGACATCTGCGCGCCGACCAGCTCCGGGCAGCCGCGACGCGAGGGCTGGGCGGGTCATCGAGGAGCCGAGCGCCGACAGGTGGTGACCGTTCACGGCCTGCCCGTGACCGATATCGCCGACACCTGGGTCGACCTGGGCGCGCTCGCGACGCGACGCTGGCGTCTGCTCGACCTCGATGACTTGGTCGTCGCCGGCGATGAGGTGCTCAACCGGCTCATGGGGCGGCATACTCGGCGCAGCAACGCCCCCGGCCAGGCGTGGCACCACAACCCACGCCTCGTGGCCGCCGCCGGAGCCGACCTCGAACACGTCCTCGGCGGCCGTGTCCGTCCCCGCGGCAAGGCGCTTCTCATCCAGGCGCGAACTCTCATGCGCCCCGGGGTGCGCTCCCCGCAGGAAACCCGCGCTCGGCTGCTGTTCGTCCGAGCCGGCCTGCCCGAGCCACAGGTCAATGCCAATCTGTATGCCGTCGGCGGCGGCTGGCTCGGGGAAGGCGACTTGGTCTGGCCCGGCCGCCGCGTCGTCGCCGAGTACCAGGGCGACCATCATGCTCAGCGGTCCCGCCGGAGCGCCGACGCCCAGCGGTTGGCGGTGTTGCGCGACGAGGGCTGGACGGTCCACGAGATCTGGGCCGAGGACCTCCTCCCAGGAGCCCGCAGGTCGCACCTGCTTATCCGGGTCGCCGACGCCCTGGGCCTCGATCCAGGCACCGTCCACCTGTGGTGAGTCAGGCGATGAGCCAGCAGCACGCCCCACCAGTCGAAAGTACGCGACTTGCCGTCTGACGGGTTCGCACACGGCGAGTCGCGTACTTTCGACTCGGCGTTGGCGCCCCGCCCGCCCCGGGGGCTCAGCCGACGCGGTCGACGACTCCGGTCGCGAGGGCGTGCAGGGCCGTCTTGGCCTCCGAGTCCGGCAGGGACGAGAGGACGTCCTGGGCGCGGCGAGCCACGGCATACGTTTCCTGGCGGGCCCGCTCCATCGCCGGGTGCGCCCGCAACAGGGCCAGCGCCTCCGCAAGGTCCGCGTCGTCGCTCAAGTCTCCCCGCAGCAACTCCTGCAGCCGCGCATCCGCCGGATCGCCCGAACCCAACGCGTAGAGCACCGGCAGGGTTCGTTTGCCCTCGCGCAGGTCGGTGCCGGGGGTCTTCCCCGTCTGCTCGGCGTCCGAGGCGATGTCGATGAGGTCGTCGGCCAGTTGGAACGCCATCCCGAGGTGCTCGCCGTAGACCCGCATCGTCTCGACGACCTCGGGCGGGCAGCCGCCGAACATCGCCCCATAGCGCGCCGCCGTCGCGATCAACACCCCCGTCTTATCCGCCAACACCCCAAGGTAATAGGCAATCGGATCGGCGTCCGTTGGCGCGGGGCGGTCGTCGCGGATCTGCCCCGAGCACAGCCGCACGAAAGTCTGCGCCTGGATCTTGACCGCCTCCGGGCCGAGGTCGGCGACGATGTCGGAGGCGGTCCCGAAGAGCAGGTCACCGACGAGGATGGCGGTCGAGTTGTCGTATGCCGCGTTCGCACTCGGGGTGCCCCGGCGCACCATCGCCTCGTCCATGACGTCGTCGTGGTAGAGCGAGGCGAGATGGGTCAACTCGACACCCGTGGCCGCCGCGACGACCTCGGGGTTGACGCCGGTGCCGAGTTCGGCGGCCAGGATGGTGAGGAGCGGGCGGAACCGTTTCCCGCCCGCAGCGGCCAAATGGCCCGACGCGGCGGCGATGAACGGGTCGTCGTGGTCGATCCGGGCGCGGAGCAGGTCGTTGACGGCGTCGAGCCCCGCGGCAAGGCGCTCTCGCAGCCCCGTGCTCGCCCCCGGGAGGGCGAGCACGGACGGGGTGCCGCTGACCCGCGGTGGCGGGGCGACCTGATCGGCAGCGGTCGTCACAGGAGGAAGACGGATGCCGAGTGGGCCAGTTCGAGGAGCATCCCCGGGGCGACACCCAGCAGGATCGTCGCGAGCACCCCGACGGTGACGACGACGGCGGTCGCCGGCGAGGGGGTCAGCGCGACGACGTCGTCATCGGCGGGGTCGGTGAAGTACATGAGGACGAGAAGCCGGAAGTAGGCGAAGGCGGTGATCGCGCTGGCGAGGACACCGATGGTGACCAGCACCAGACCCATCGTGCCGCCGTACTGCACGGCCGGGGCGAACACCGCGAACTTGGCCGTGAAACCAGCCGTGAGCGGGATGCCCGCGAAGCCCAGCAGGAGGAGCAGCACGATGCCGGCAAGGAGGGGGTGCTTGCGTCCCAACCCGGCCCACTGGGACAGGTGCGTCGCTTCCGAACCGCCCTGACGGACCATCGCCACCAGCGCGAAGGCCGCGATCGTGGCCAACCCGTAGGCGACGAGGTAGAAGAGCACGCCCGACACACTCGTGCGGTCGAAAGCGAGCACCCCGACGAGGATGAACCCGGCATGCGCGATCGAGGAGTAGGCGAGCAGCCGCTTCATGTCGGTCTGGGTAACCGTGAGGATGGCCCCGACGAGCATGGTCAACGCGGCAATGAGCCCGACGACCAGCCGCCAGTCCCACCGCGACGCCTCGACTCCCACGTAGACCAGGCGCAGGATGGCGCCGAAGGCCGCCGCCTTGGTCGCCGCCGCCATGAACCCGGTGACCGGGGTCGGCGCGCCTTGGTAGACGTCGGGGGTCCAGGAGTGGAAGGGCACGGCGCCGACCTTGAACAGCAGGCCGATGAGCACGAGGATCGCGCCCGGCAGCAGCAGGCCGTTCATGAGGGGCGAATTGGTCGAGATGGCCGCGGCGATATGCCGCAAGTCCGTGGAACCGGCGAAACCGTAGAGCAGGGCCGAACCGAAGAGGAAGAACGCCGAACTGAAGGCCCCGAGGAGGAAGTACTTCAGCGACGCCTCCTGGGACAGCAGCCGACGCCGACGCGCCAACCCGACGAGGATGTAGAGCGGCAGCGAGAGCACCTCAAGAGCGACGAAGAGCGTGATGAGGTCGTTGGCCGCGACGAAGATGAGCATCCCGAACACCGAGAACAGCGCGAGCGGATACACCTCGGAGGTCGCCAACCCGGCCTTGGTCGCCGCCGTCTCCTGCGGGGAACCCGGGGAGGCCGCGCCCATCGGGGTGAAGGCATCCGCGGACGCCGCGCCGAACCGCTCGGACATCGCCAACACCCCGAGCAGCCCGAACACCAACAGCGCACCCTGGAGGAACACCGCGGGCCCGTCGATGGACAGCGACTGCCCCAAGGTGATGACCTGGTTCGGCATGGCCCAGAACACCAACGCCCCGAGCGCCGCGACGAGGGTGACGAGCGCGAGGATCACCTGGACCTGGTAGCGCGACCCGCGCCCGACGAACGCCTCGACGAGCACCCCGAGGAGCGCCCCGGTGGCGACGACGAGCATCGGCGAGATCGCGGCATAACTGATCGAGACCGGCTCGAAAACGGTCGGAACCGCTGCGGACATCACTGGGCACTCCCGGTGGCGTTGAGCGCGGGCGCAGGATCGGTGGCACCGACAACGTGCAGCGTCTGCTTGACCGCGGGGTTGACGAGATCCAGCACCGGCTTGGGATAGAAGCCGAGGACGAGGAAGCTGGCGATGATCGGGATGACGACGGCCTTCTCGCGCCAGGACAGGTCGAGCGGCGCCTTGCCCTCGGCGAAACTCGGCTTGGGCCCGGTGAACACCCGCTGGTAGAGGAAGAGGATGTAGAGCGCGGCCAGGACGATGCCCAAACCGGCGACGACAGCCGCGGCCTTGTTGACCGAGAAGGTGCCCACGAGCACGAGGAACTCGGAGACGAAGCTGCTCAACCCGGGCAGGGCCATCGAGGACAGCCCGACGACGAGGAAGGTGCCGGCGAGCACCGGGGTGACCCGCTGCCAGCCGCCGTAGTCGTCGATCCGCTTGCTGCCCCGCCGGGCCACGAGGAACCCGGCCAGCAGGAACAGCCCGGCGGTGGCGAACCCGTGGTTGACCATGTAGAGCGCCGACCCGGCCCCCGCGGTCGTCGTGAAGGCGAAGATGCCCAGCACGATGAACCCGAAGTGGCTGATCGACGTGAACGCGATCAGGCGCATCATGTCGGTCTGTCCGATGGCCAGCAGCGCGCCGTAGACGACCGAGATGACGGCCAGGACGATGACGACCGGGGTGGCCCACTGGCTGGCCTCGGGGAAGAGGGTGAGGCAGAAGCGGATCATCCCGAAGGTGCCGACCTTGTCGAGGACACCGACGAGGAGCACCGCGGTCGCCGGGCGCGCCTCGGTCGCCGCGTCCGGCAGCCAGGTGTGGACCGGCCACATCGGAGCCTTGATGGCGAAGGCGATGAAGAAGGCGAGGAACATCCACCGCCCGGCCTCGACCGACCCGCCGACGTTGCCGATGAGCTTGTCCATGAGGAAGCCGTCAGTGCCACCGGGCCCGTAGTGGTAGAGCGCGATGACCCCGACGAGCATGATGAGCCCGCCGACGAGGCTGAACAGCAGGAACTTCATCGCGGCATACTGCCGGCGCGGCCCCCCGAACATCCCGATGAGGAAGTAGACCGGGATGAGCATCGCCTCGAAGAAGACGTAGAAGAGGAAGACGTCGGTGGCCGCAAAGACCCCCACCATGAAGGTGAGCAGCACGAGCATGAGCGCGAAGTAGCTCTTGACCCGCCGCGGGCATTCGTCGGCGCCGAGGTCGTTCCAGGCGGCGAGCAGGCAGATGGGCGTCAAGATGGCGGCCATGACGATGAGCGAGAGCGCGATCCCGTCGACGCCGAGGGCGTAGGACACCCCGAACTGCGGGATCCACGAGTGCACCTCGGCCAGTTGGTAACGCGCACCGGCCGAGTCCCATTGGCCCCACGCGACGAGCGCGAGGACCAAGGTGATGAGCGAGGCACCCAGCGCGATGGTTTTGGCGTATGCCGCGCTGCCGCCGGGCAGCAGGGCGATCACCACGGCACCGACGAGCGGCACCACCATCATCAGGGTGAGCAGAGGCAGCGAGGACATCAGTTCATCACCCACAGGACACCGAGGACGGCGACGACACCGGTGAGCATCGTCAGGGCATAGGAGCGGACGTAACCGTTCTGGAGGCGACGCAACCGCGAGGACACACCACCGACCGTGGCCGCCAGGCTTCCCACCACCCCGTCGACGCCCTTGCTGTCGGTGAAGACGAGGCCGCGGGTGAGATGGATGCCGGGGCGCATGAACAGGCCCTCGTTGATGACGTCCTGGTAGAGGTCGGCGCGAGCGGCCTGGGTGAGCAGGTTGCCCTCGGGGGCGCGCACCGGAACCTCGGCCGCGGCATACCGGGTCCAGGCCAAGGCCAACCCGGCGACGACCACGGCGAGGGTCAAGACGATGAGCAGCGTCGGCGCGAGCACCGGCGCGTGTTCCTCGGCGGCCCCGACGACCGGCTCGAGCCAACTGGAGAACAACCCGGTCGGGCCGAGGATCAAGCCGAGGCCGGCCGACCCGAGCGCCAACACCATCATCGGCACCGTCATGAGCAGCGGCGACTCGTGCGGGTGCTGGGCCCCCGGCCCGGAGTCGCTCCAGCGGCGCTTGCCGTGGAAGGTCATGAAGAACAGGCGAGACATGTAGAACGCGGTGATCCCGGCGCCGATGAGCGCGGCCCCACCGAAGACCCAGGGTCGCCAGCCCTCACCGACGAACGCGGCCTCGATGATCTTGTCCTTGGACCAGAACCCGGAGAAGGGCGGTATGCCGAGGATCGCCAACCAGCCCAACCCGAAGGTCACCCAGGTGACCTTCATGAGGGCCGACAAGCCGCCGAACCGTCTCATATCGACCTGATCGCCCATGCCGTGCATGACCGAGCCCGCTCCGAGGAACATGCCGGCCTTGAAGAAGCCGTGGGTGAGCAGGTGGAAGATCGCGAAGACGTAACCGATCGGGCCCAGGCCCGCGGCGAGCATCATGTAGCCGATCTGGGACATCGTCGAGGCGGCCAGCGCCTTCTTGATGTCGTCCTTGGCGCAGCCGACGATGGCCCCGTAGAGCAAGGTGATGGCGCCGACGATGGCGACGGCCAACTGGGCGTTGGGGGCGGCGTTGTAGATCGCGTGCGAGCGCACGACGAGGTAGACACCGGCGGTGACCATGGTCGCGGCGTGGATGAGGGCCGAGACCGGGGTGGGGCCGGCCATCGCGTCCCCGAGCCAACTCTGCAGGGGGAACTGCGCCGACTTGCCGCAGGCCCCGACGAGCAGGAGCAGCCCGATCGCGGTGACGGCGGTCGTTGAGGCGCTGCCGGCCTGGCCGGAGACGGTCGCGAAGTCGACCCGGCCGAAGGTCACGAACATCATCATGATCGCCAGGGACAAGCCGAGGTCACCGACCCGGTTGACGATGAACGCCTTGTTGGCCGCACTCGCGTAGGCCGGGTTGTGGTTCCAGAAGCCGATGAGCAGGTAGGACGCCAACCCGACGCCCTCCCAGCCGACGAAGAGCAGCAAGTAAGAGTCGGCGAGGACGAGGAGCAGCATCGCCGCGACGAACAGGTTGAGGTAGGCGAAGAAGCGCCGCTTGTCGGGGTCGTGCTCCATGTAGCCCAAGGAGTAGACGTGAATGAGCGAGCCGACGAACGTGATGAGCATGACGAAGGCCATCGACAACTGGTCGACGAGCAACCCGGCCGACAGTTGGAAGCCACCGGCGGGGATCCAGTTCCACAAGGCGATGTGGCCGGCGCGCTCTTCGGCGCTCTGCCCGAGCATGCCGATGACGATGACGAACCCGACGAGGAAACTGCCCCACGACATGGCGGTCGCCAGGACCGGGCCCCACTTGTTCGTTGCCTTGCCGCCGAGGAGCAGCAGCGCGGCCCCGAGCGCCGGCAGCGCGATGAGCAGCCACGCCTGCGCGGTCATGCCGGTCGCGGCCGCGACGGCCCCCGGGCTCGACGTGGCGACGCCGGCCTCAGTGATGACGGACAACACGGTCTGACTCCTCACAGCTTCAACAGGTTGGCGTCGTCGACCGAGGCCGAGCGGCGGGCGCGGAAGATCGCCATGATGATGGCCAGGCCGACGACGACCTCGGCAGCGGCGATGACCATGACGAACAGGGCGATGACCTGTCCGTCGAGGTTGCCGTTCATCCGGGCGAAGGTGACGAAGGCGAGGTTGGCGGCGTTGAGCATGAGTTCGACGCCCATGAAGACGACGATGGCGTTGCGCCGGGTGAGTACCGTGGCGCCCCCGATGCAGAACAGGATCGTCGCCAGGTAGATGTAGTTGATGAGGCTCATCGGTTGCTCCCCTCCTCGATCTCGTGCCGAATCTCGAGTTCGGGTTCGACGTAGCGCTGCGGTGTGGTGACCTGGTCACGGGCGGTGAGCACCCGGGAGACCGACAACGGCGACGGCGTGCCGTCGGGCAGCAGGGCCGGGGTGTCGACCGCGTTGTGGCGGGCGTAGACACCGGGCACCGGCAGGCCGGCGACGTGCTCGCCGCGGGCGAAGCGGCGACGGCTCCAGTCCTTCTGGTTGCGCCCCTTGCCCAGGCGCTCGCGGTGCGCGAGGACCATCGCGCCGAGCGCGGCGGTGATGAGCAGCGCCGAGGCGACTTCGAAGGCCCACACGTAGCGGCCGAAGATGAGTTCGGACATCGCCGAGAGGTTGCCCGGCGACTGGTTGACGTCCGCGAGCCCCACCGGCGCGGGGTAGACAACCGAGCCGATGGCCGAGACGAGCAGTGCGCCCAGGCCGAGGACGAGCAGGGCCGTCGCGATTCGTTGCCCCTTGAGCGTCTCGACGAACCCGTCGGCGGAGTCGACCCCGATGAGCATGAGGACGAAGAGGAACAGCATGATGACGGCGCCGGTGTAGACGAAGATCTGGATGATCCCGAGGAACGGCGCGTCCTGGGCGATGTAGAACACCCCGAGGATGATCATCGTCAGGGCCATTCCGATGGCCGCGTGGACCGCCTTCTTGGCGAACACCAGCCCGAGCGAGCCGATGACCGCCAGCGGCCCGAGAATCCAGAAGAGGACGGCTTCGCCGCCGCCGGGAGCGTTGCTCACGAGGTCACCTCGGTTTCGGATTCGGTCGTATGCCGCGCGCTCCACTCCCGCTGGGCCGGCGTGGCTTCGGTCACCTTGCCGAGGAAGTAGTCGCGTTCCTCCATCCCCTCGACCATGGGGTGCGGCGCGGCAACCATGCCGGCGCGCAGCGGAGCGAGCAACTGTTCCTTGGTGAAGATGAGGTCGGCGCGGCTGTGATCGGCCAACTCGTATTCGTTGGTCATCGTGAGCGCCCGGGTGGGGCAGGCCTCGATGCACAGGCCGCAGAAGATGCAGCGCAGATAGTTGATCTGGTAGATCCGGCCGTAGCGCTCACCGGGGCTGTAACGCTCCCCGGTCTCGTCGTTGTTCGAGGCGCCCTCGACCATGATCGCGTCGGCGGGGCAAGCCCAGGCGCACAACTCGCAGCCGACGCACTTCTCCAGCCCGTCGGGGTGCCGGTTGAGTTGGTGCCGACCGTGGAAGCGCCGCGCGGTGGGGCGCTTCTCCTCGGGGTATTCCTCGGTGGCCACCTTGCGGAACATCGTCTTGAAGGTGACCCCGAAACCGGCGATCGGAGCGAGAAGGTCGCTGAGGAAGCCGCCGGAGGGCTTGGGTGCGGTGGGCTCAGCCACGGACGGTCTCCTTCGGCGAGGCGGCCGACGACTCGACGGCCGCGGCATACGAGGGTTCCTGCACGGTTTGGCCGGGCAGCGGGGGCACCGGGTGGCCGCCGGCGAACGGGTCGACGATCGCGGGCGGGCCTTGCGCGGCGCGGGCCTCGCGGGCTTCGACGCGCCCGTCCCACCACCAGCCGAGGAGCAGCGCCGCAACGGCGATGACACCGACGATGAAGAGTGAAGCCACCGGGAAGGTGCGGCCCAAGATGGTGACCCCACCGGTGCCGAACCAGCCGTTCTGGGCGCCGCGGAAGAAGGCGACCAACACGACCCAGCCCAAGGTGGCGGGGATGAGGAACTTCCAGCCGAACTTCATGAACTGGTCGTAGCGCACCCGTGGCAGCGAGCCGCGCAGCCAGACGAACATGAACATGAACAGCCAGAGTTTGATGGTGAACCAGAGCAGGCCCCACCAGCCCTCGTTGAACATGCCGTTGTTGATCGCGGAGATGCCGGGAGGTGCGAGCGGGCCGCCGAGGAACATCGTCGTGGCGAGCCCGGCGACGGTGAACATGTTGATGTACTCCCCGAGGAAGAACATCGCAAAGCGCATACCGGAGTACTCGGTGAAGTAGCCGCCGACGATTTCGCCCTCACCCTCGGCGAGGTCGAAGGGGAGCCGGTTGGTTTCGCCGACCATGGTGACGACGTAGACGAAGAAACTGAAGAACGCCGGGATGATGAACCACAGGTTCGCCTGCGCCCCAACGATCTGCGAGGTCGACATCGAGCCCGAGTAGAGGAAGACGGCGACCAGCGAGAGACCCATGGCGATTTCGTAGGAAATCATCTGGGCGCTGGCCCGCAACCCACCGATGAGGGGGTAGGTCGAGCCCGAACTCCAGCCGGCGAGGACGATGCCGTAGATGCCGACCCCGGCGACGGCCAGGACGAGCAGGACGGCCACCGGCGTGTCGGTCAACTGGAGCGGGGTGCGGTGCCCGAAGAGGTTGACCACGCCCCCGATCGGCATGATCGAGAACGACACGAAGCACATGGTCGCCGTGATGAGCGGGGCCAGGGTGAAGACGAACTTGTCGGCATTGGCCGGGCGGACGTCCTCCTTGAGCATCGACTTCATGCCGTCGGCGAGGCTCTGCAGCAACCCGAAGGGACCGTTGCGGTTGGGGCCGGGGCGCTGCTGCATCCGCCCGATGACCCGCCGCTCGAACCAGATGACGATGAGCGTCGAGATCAGCAGGTAGACGAAGATGATGACAACCTTGATCAGCGAAACCCAGACGGGGGTGTCGCTGAAATCGGCAAGTGGGTTGTCTTTGCCATCGGCGACGAGAGTCGGTATGCCGTGGGCGAGCGTTGCCAGGGTGCTCATGCCGCCCCTCCCTTCGAGACGGACACATGGTCCCCGCCGGGAGTGGCGAGGGCCGAGCGCAGGTCACAGCCCGCGGAGTTGGTGGGCAACCAGATCACCCGGTCGGTCATCTCGGTGATCGCCACCGGGACGACCACAGTGGCGCCGTCGGCCAGCCCGATGCGCACCTGGTCGCCGTCGGCGAGGCCGAACTCGGCGGCCGTGGCGGCCGAGACCCGCGCGAGCGCGGCCGGGGCGGTGCCGGCGAGGAAGGGTTCGCCGTCCTGGAGGCTGCCCTGGTCGAGCAGGTGCCGCCAGGTCGCCAGCGCCAACTGGCCCGGGTCGACCTCACGGACCTCGTCGGCCTCGACGGCCGGGGCCGCCGGCCGGGCACCGGTCCACGGGCCGAGGGCGTTCATCTCGGCCCGGACCTCGCTGACGGTGCGGGCGCCGAAGAACTCGCCCATGGCGTCGGCGATCATGTCGAGGGCACGGTAATCGCTGACCGCCGTCGTCGGGGTGGCCGCGGCGAAGGACCGCAGGCGGCCCTCCCAGTCGACGAAGGTGCCGGCCTTCTCGGCGTGCGGGGCCACGGGGAGGACGACATCGGCATACGCGGTGACGGCCGAGGGCCGGATCTCCAGCGAGACGACGAAGGGGGCGGCGAGGGCGGCCACGGCGGCGGCGCCACCGAGGTCGACCGGGTCGACCCCGCCGACGACGAGGGCGTCGATGGTGCCGTCGGCGGCACCGGCGATGATGCCGGCGGCGTCCCGGCCGGGACGGTCGGGCAGGCCGACAACCTGCCAGGCCGCGCCCACCTCGGCGCGAGCGGCGGCGCTGGCCACCGGGCGTCCGCCGGGGAGCAGGGTCGGGAGCGCACCGGCTTCGAGGGCCCCTCGTTCACCGGCGCGGCGCGGCACCCAGGCGAGAGTGGCGCCGGTCTGCGCGGCCAGCGCGGCTGCCGCCGAGAGGGCGCCGGGCACGGTGGCGAGACGTTCGCCGACGAGGATGATCGCGCCGTCGCCACGCAACGCCTCCGCAGCCGCCGCGACGACCTCGGAGTCGTTCGAGGCCTCGGCAAGGGCCTGGAGGACCTCCGGTTCGGTGCCCGGGGCGGCGGGGATGAGGTGACCGCCCACCTTGGTCAGGCCCCGGGTGACCAAGGGCGCGACGGCATACACGGCGGTCTTGGCGGTGCGGAAGGCACGCCGCAACCGGAGGAACACCATGGGCGACTCGTCCTCGGGTTCGAACCCGACGAGGACGACGGTGCGCGCGGCTTCGAGGTCGGCATACGTGACGGCGCCCCCGGCGGGACCGGTGCCGACGACGAGCGCGGCGAGGAAGTCGGCCTCCTCGGCCGAGTGCGGCCGGGCGCGGAAGTCGACGTCGTTGGTGCCGAGGACGGCGCGGGCGAACTTGCCGTAGGCGTAGGCGTCTTCGACGGTGACCCGGCCACCGGTGAGCACGGCGGGAGCCTTGGCGGCGCGCAACCCGGCGGCGGCGGCCTCGAGGGCCTCGGGCCAGGAGGCGACCCGCAACTCACCGTCGACGCGGATCATCGGGAACTCGAAACGGTCGCCGGTGCTCGCGTAGGCGAACGCCCAGCGGCCCTTGTCGCAGTTCCACTCGCCGTTGACGGCGGGGTCGTTGAGGGCCATCCGGCGCAACACGGTGCCGCGGCGGTGGTCGGTGCGCAGGGCGCAGCCGCTCGCGCAGTGTTCGCAGGCGCTCGGGGTGGAGACCAGGTCGAAGGGCCGCGAGCGGAACCGGTAGGCCGCCCCGGTGAGAGCCCCGACCGGGCAGATCTGGACGGTGTTGCCCGAGAAGTAGGACTCGAAGGGCTGCTCCTCGTAGATGCCGACCTGCTGGAGGGCACCGCGTTCGACGAGGGCGATGAACGGGTCACCGGCGACCTGGTCGGAGAATCGGGTGCAGCGGGCGCACAGGACGCAGCGTTCGCGGTCGAGGAGGACCTGGCTGGAGATGTTGATCGGCTTGGGGTAGGTCCGCTTGACCTCGTCGAAGCGCGTCACCGCGGCGCCGTGGGACATCGCCTGGTTCTGCAGCGGGCACTCCCCACCCTTGTCGCACACCGGGCAGTCGAGGGGGTGGTTGACGAGGAGCAACTCCATGACCCCGTGCTGGGCCTTGTTGATCGCCTCGGAGGTGTTCTGGGTGTAGACGACCATGCCCGGGGCGACGGTCATCGTGCAGGACGCCTGCGGCTTCATTCGGCCGGGCGGGCCTTGCATTTGCCGCGGTTCGCTCGGTATGCCGTCCGGTCCGGGCGGGCCGGGCATCCACACCTCGACGAGGCACTGGCGGCAGGCACCGACCGGGTCGAGTCCGGGGTGGTCGCAAAAGCGCGGGATCTCGATGCCGGCTTCCTCGGCGGCCCGGATGATGAGGGTGCCCTTGGGCACCGACACCTCGATGCCGTCGATGGTGCAGGTCACCAGGTCGGCGCGCGGGGCCGGCGGGGCGACCGTCTTGTCGGGAGTCGTCGTCATGCCGACACCGTCTCCTTGATCGGGAAGAGGGCGGCATCCTTGGGGTCGAAGGGGCAGCCGCCGTGCGTCAGGTGCGCGAGGTATTCGTCGCGGAAGTACTGGATGGAACTGGTGATCGGGCTCGTCGCACCGTCGCCGAGGGCACAGAAACTGCGGCCGAGGATGTTGTCGCAGATGTCGAGGAGGGTGTCGAGGTCGGCCTCGCTGCCCTCGCCGTGCTCGAGCCGGCCGAGGATCTGCTTGAGCCACCACGTGCCTTCGCGGCATGGGGTGCACTTGCCGCAGGACTCGTGTTTGTAGAAGTCGGTCCAGCGGTCCACGGCCCGCACGACGCACACACTCGTGTCGAAGATCTGCAGCGCCCGGGTGCCGAGCATCGAGCCCGCCGCCCCGACCGCTTCGAAGTCGAGCGGCACGTCGAGGTGCTCGGCGGTGAACATCGGGGTGCTCGACCCGCCCGGAGTCCAGAACTTGATCGGCCGCTGCGGGTCGCGCATGCCACCGGCCATGTCGAGCAGTTCGCGCAGCGTGATGCCCAGGGGGGCTTCGTACTGGCCGGGGTTCTTCACGTGCCCGGACAGGGAGAAGATGCCGAACCCGGTCGAGCGCTCGGTGCCCATGTCCTTGAACCAGTTCGCGCCGTGCAGCAGGATCGGCGGCACCGAGGCGATCGACTCGACGTTGTTGACGACGGTCGGGCGGGCGTAGAGACCCGCGACGGCGGGGAACGGCGGCTTGCTTCGCGGTTGTCCGCGACGCCCTTCGAGGCTGTCGAGGAGCGCGGTTTCCTCACCGCAGATGTAGGCCCCGGCGCCCGCGTGGACGGTCACGTCGAGGTCGTAGCCGCTGCCGTGGATGTTCTTGCCGAGGTGGCCCGCGGCATACGCCTCCTCAACGGCCCGCATGAGCCGCCGGTAGACGTGGACGACCTCACCGCGCAGGTAGATGAACGCGTGGTGGCACCCGATCGCATACGAGGTGATCGCCACGCCCTCGATGAGGAACTGGGGAGCGGCCATGAGGAGCGGGATGTCCTTGCAGGTGCCCGGCTCGGACTCGTCGGCGTTGACGACGAGGTAGCGGGGGCCTCCGTCGGGCGGGGGCAGGAACGACCACTTCAAACCGGTGGGGAAGCCGGCACCGCCGCGGCCGCGCAGCCCGGAGTCCTTGGTCATGGCGACCAGGTCGGCGGGCTTCATCGTCAACGCCTTGGCGAAGGCCTTCCAGCCGTCGTGTTTGGCGTAGGTCTTGAGGGTCCAGGACTGCGGGTCGTCCCAGAACTTGGTGAGGATCGGGGTCAGCGTGGTCATGCCTTGTCCTTCCCCGTGCGGGCGCCGGTGGGGCCGTCGGCACGCGCCGGCGTCGTGCCCTGAGGTGCGGAAGTGGTTTCGGGAGCGGTCCAGCCGTGGCCCTTGGCGACCTCAAGGCCGGCGAGCGAGGCCGGCCCGGCCCCCGGGCCCTCGTCGGCGCGCCCGTCGGCGAACCCGGCGAGCACGCGGGACATGTCCTGGAACGAGACGACCTTGTCGGCGCCGCGCGTGGGCCGCACGTCCTTGCCGGCCCGCAGGTCGTCGACCAACTGGATCGTCGACTCGGGGGTCTGGTTGTCGAAGAACTCCCAGTTCGTCATGACGACCGGGGCGAAGTCGCAGGCGGCGTTGCACTCGACCCGCTCGAGGGTGATCATGCCGTCGGGGGTCGTCTCGTCGTGGCCGATGCCGAGGTGGGCCGACACGGCCTCCCAGATGAGGTCACCGCCCATCACCGCGCACAGCGTGTTGGTGCAGACCCCGACGGTGTAGCGCCCGTTGGGGTGGCGCTTGAACTGGGTGTAGAAGGTGGCGACCCCGGACACCTCGGCCTCGGTGAGGTCGAGCAACTCCGCGCACAGGGCGATGCCGCGGCCGGTGATGTAGCCGTCGACGGACTGCACGAGGTGGAGCATCGGCAACAGCGCCGAGCGCTTGTGGGGGTAGCGCGCGATGATCTGCGCGGCGTCGGCGCGGAATGCCGCCTCGACGTCCGCGGCATACGCCTCCTTGGACTCCGCGGGCACGGTGAGGTGCCCGGCCGCCGTTTGTAAGCCGAAGTGGCCCATCAGCGGTCCACCCCTCCCATCACCGGGTCGATCGAGGCCACCGCGACGATGACGTCGGCGACCATGCCGCCCTCGCACATCGCGGCCACGGCCTGCAGGTTGTTGAAACTGGGGTCCCGGAAGTGGGCGCGGTAGGGCCGTGTGCCCCCGTCGGAGACCAGGTGGACACCGAGTTCGCCCTTGGGCGACTCGACCGCGGCATACGCCTGGCCCGGCGGCACCCGGAAGCCCTCGGTGACCAGCTTGAAGTGGTGGATCAGGGCCTCCATCGAGGTGCCCATGATCTCGCGAATGTGATCGAGGCTGTTGCCCTGCCCGTCGGAGCCAATGGCCAACTGGGCCGGCCAGGCGATCTTCTTGTCGGCGACCATGACCGGGCCCTCGACGCGGCGCAACCGCTCCAGGGTCTGCTCGACGATCTTGAGCGACTCGTACATCTCGGTGATGCGGATCATGAGCCGGTCGTAGGCGTCGCAGCCGGTGCGGGTGATGACCTCGAAGTCGTAGGTCTCGTACCCGCAGTAGGGGTTGGACTTGCGCAGGTCGTGCGGCAGGCCGGTCGAGCGGAGCACCGGGCCGGTGATGCCCAGGGCCACACACCCGGTGAGGTCGAGGTAGCCGACGCCGACGGTGCGGCCCTTGAGGAGCGGGTTCTCCTTGAGGAGCATTTCGAGTTCGTGCAGGCCGGCGCGCAATTCGGGGATGATCGCCGCGATCTGGTCGAGGGCCCCCTCGGGCAGGTCCTGGGCGACGCCGCCGGGCCGGATGTAAGCCATGTTCATCCGCAACCCGCTGACGGCCTCGAAGACCCGCAGGATGCGCTCGCGCTCGCGGAACCCGACGGTCATGACCGTCGTCGCCCCCATCTCCATGCCCCCGGTGCCCAGGCAGACCAGGTGGGAGTTGATCCGGGTGAGTTCCATCATGAGGACCCGGATGATCGTGGCCCGCTCGGGGATGTCGTCGGTGATGCCGAGGAGCTTTTCGATGGCCAGGCAGTAGGCGGCTTCCTGGAACATGGGGGTGAGGTAGTCCATGCGCGTGCAGAGCGTCACGCCCTGCACCCAGGTGCGGAACTCCATGTTCTTCTCGATGCCGGTGTGGAGGTAGCCGATGCCGGCGCGGGCCTCGGTGACGCTCTCCCCGTCGAGTTCGAGGATGAGGCGGAGCACCCCGTGCGTCGAGGGGTGCTGGGGGCCCATGTTGACGACGATCCGCTCCTCGTGGAGGGCGGTGGCCTCGTCGACGAGGTCACCCCAGTCGCCACCGGAGACGGTGAAGGTGGGCGCGTCGGGTTCGCCCGCGGCATACACGTCGTCGCCTTCGAGGACCTCGCGGTCCTGGTAGGTCGTGTGGTCGATGTGGGTGCTCATCAGTTGTACGCCCTCCGCTGGTCCGGCGGCGGGACCGTGCCGCCCTTGTACTCCACGGGAATCCCGCCCAGCGGGTAGTCCTTGCGTTGCGGGTGGCCCGGCCAGTCGTCGGGCATGAGGATGCGGGTCAGGCTCGGGTGTCCGTCGAAGATGATCCCGAACATGTCCCAGGTCTCGCGCTCGTGCCAGTCGGCGCCGGGCCAGGTGGCGACCACCGACGGGATGTGGGCGTCGCCCTCGGGAGCGGTGACCTCCAGGCGCAGCCGGCGCCCGCCGTGGGTGAGCGAGGTGAGGTGGTAGACGGCGTGCAACTCCCGGCCGGCCTCCTGGGGGTAGTGGACCCCGGAGACGCTCAGGCACATCTCGAACCGCAACGCCGGGTCGTCGCGCAATGCGCGGGCGACCGCCGGGAGGTGCTCCCGGCGCACGAACAGGGTGAGTTCGCCGCGGTCGACGACGACCCTCTCGACGGCGGCCGCGTATGCCGCGCCGCTGCTGCCGCTGCCCTTGGCGGTGCCGTTGTCGGCCCGGTCGAGGGCCGCGGCCAGCGTGTCGACGATCGCGTCGAAGTAGCTGCCGTAGGGACGTTCGGCGGCACCGGGGAAGAGGATCGGGGCCTGGAGGCCGCCGTAGCCGGTGGTGTCGGCGCCCTTGGTGGCACCGAACATGCCGCGGCGCTCCCCGATCTGGACCGGGGCGGTGTCGACGTCGCCCTGGCGGACGAGCTCTTGGTCCTCGCTCATGCGAGCAGGCTCCTCCCGGGAGTGGCGGACAGGGGCGCGTGATGCTCATGGGTGGGGGCCATGAGCGAGGTGGGGGTCGCCGCGAGGGCGGCGGCTTCGGCGGCGCGCGCGGCCTCGATCCGGTTGACGCCCAACTTGGCGTGCTGGATCTTGTCGTGGAGGGTGATGATCGCGTTGAGGAGCATCTCCGGGCGCGGCGGGCAGCCGGGCAGGTAGATGTCGACGGGCACGATGTGGTCCACGCCCTGGACGACCGCGTAGTTGTTGAACATGCCGCCGCTGCTCGCGCACACGCCCATGGCGATGACCCACTTGGGGTTGGCCATCTGGTCGTAGACCTGACGCACGATCGGGGCCATCTTCTGGCTCACCCGCCCGGCGACGATCATGAGGTCGGCCTGGCGCGGGGTGGCGCTGAAGCGCTCCATCCCGAACCGGGCAATGTCGTAGTCGGGGGTGCCGACAGCCATCATCTCGATGGCGCAGCACGCCAACCCGAAGGTCGCCGGCCAGATGGACGCCTTACGCATGTAGCCGACGACGGCCTCGAGCGTGGTGAGCGCGAAGCCCGCGGGGAGTTTCTCCTCGAGTCCCATCAGCGCTCCTTGCGTGCCGTAAAGGTGAGGTGGTCAGGGGTGGTGAGGCGCGGCATACCGGATGCCGGGAAGCGGCGGGTCAGTCCCATTCGAGGCCACCCCGGCGCCACACGTAGGCGTAGGCGACGAAGACGGTGAGGATGAAGAGCACCATCTCGACGAGCGCGAACAGCCCCAACTGGTCGAAGCCCACCGCGAACGGGAAGAGGAACATCGATTCGATGTCGAAGATGATGAAGAGCATCGCGGTGAGGAAGTACTTGATGGGCACCCGCCCGCCCCCCTCGGCGCGCGGCGTGGGCTGGATGCCGCACTCGTACGCCTCCGCCTTGGCGCGGTTGTAGCGGTTGGGACCGACCACCAGGCTGGTGCCCACGGACAGCACGGCGAAGCCGAAGCCGAAGGCCATCAAAATGAGGAGCGGGACGTAGGGGTTGCTCATGATCGGCAAACTCCCCTTTCCTTCAGAGCGCACGTCAGCGGGTCGGGGGACAGACCCGTCGCCATCCTAGAGGGAGTGGGGTGTCCGCTACCGGCCGACTCGACAGGGGCCGTTTCCGGGTCGCCCGAGCCGGTGATCTCGCCCGGGACACGAGCGCTTGTGAAAGCGTTCACGAACACCCGGCGAGTGTATGCCGCGGGGCTCCCCCTCGGCACTTAGGTTCACCTAACTTCCGGCTTGCCCCCTGGCTGGCTCCCCCGCTCGTCCCACCTGTCACCCCTTTCCCGCCTGAACAGCCCAACGTCCACTTCGCACCCCAACAGACAGGGGGCGAAGTGACCCTTTCCCACCTGAAGTGGCGGGCGGCGCCAGCGAGATGTCCCTGAGCCACCTGAAGCACCCGGCCGCGCTGGACAAGTGCCTTCTTCCCCACAGCAACCTCGTCCGTGCCCCATTGGCTGAAGCGCCATGGCGGTCCCCACGACCACCAGGCTTCAGCCAAGCGCCAGAGACGCCCCGCGCGGCGAACCACCGAGTGTCAGGGGCGCACCGCGCGATGCAGGACCACGATCCCGACCGATCGTCAGGGGCGCACCGCGCGATGCAGGCTGACGGCGGCGGACATTGCGGCCCCGCTGGTCGTCCCGACCGAGCGTCAGGGGCGCACCGCACGATGCAGTGCCACGATCCCGCCCGACAGGTTGCGCCACTCCACCTGCGTCCAGCCCGCATCACGCACCCGGCCGGCCAACCCCCGCTGGTCAGGCCACGCCCGAATCGACTCGGCCAGGTAGACGTACGACTCCGGATTGGAGCTCACGCGGCGCGCCACCGGTGGCAACGCCCGCATGAGGTACTCCGTATACACCGTCCGAAACGCCCGGCTCGTCGGCTGCGAGAACTCACACACCACCAACCGACCGCCCGGCCTGGTCACCCGCGCGAACTCGGCCAGCGCCACCCCAACGTCGGCCACATTGCGCAGCCCGAAACTCATCGTCACCGCGTCGAAGGCCCCATCGGCGAACGGCAGCCGCATCGCGTCCGCGGCCGTGAAGCCCAAGTCCTCCCGGCGGCGTTTGCCGACGCGCAGCATACCGAGGGAGAAATCGGCGGGAACGACGTCAACCCCGGCGTCCGCGAACGGCTCACTCGACGTGCCCGTGCCGGCCGCGATGTCGAGGACCCGCTCCCCCGGCTGCGCCGCGACCGCCGCGATGACCGCGCGTCGCCACAGCCGGTCCTGCCCGAGCGAGAGCACGTCGTTGGTGACGTCGTACTTCTGGGCCACGACGTCGAACATCGCGGCCACCTCGCGGGGATCCTTGTCGAGGGAGGCTCGGGTCATGGCGGTCATCATCGCATTGGCGCAGGTTTACCCTGGATTCCTGATGACGTCCATGCCCCTGCCCGTGCGTGCGAGCGCGCCGACCCCGCTCGTCGCCCGCAGCATCGCACTTCCGGTTGCCGAGGTGACGCCGCTGCTGCACCTGTTGCCCGCCGCGGAGGCGAGCGACCTGTTCTCGTGGGTGCGCCGCGGCGAGGGGATGGTGGGCTGGGGGCGGGTCGCGAGTTCCACGGCATACGGGGAAAAGCGGTTCGCGACGTTGCGCCGCTGGTGGGAGGCCGTGTCGGCGGCGGCGGTCGTGCGCGACGAGGTGGGGGTGCCCGGCAGCGGACCGGTGGCGTTCGGGTCTTTTGCGTATGCCGCGAGCTCACCGGCCGGGGCCACTCTCGTCGTGCCCGAGGTGATCGTCGGGCGGCGCGGGGATCGGGCGTGGCTGACGACGCTGTCCGTGGGACCGGAGTTGCCGGCGGCCGGGGGTTTGGACGCGGTGCTGGGCGGGCGCCCGGGCCGGCAAGCGGGGGGACGCGCGACGGAGGCCGCGCGCGGGGAAGCGCACCCGGGCGCGGAGGCGCACCCCGGCGAGGCGGCGCCGGAGCGACCGCGCGACGTGACGTTCGCCGACGGGGCCTCCTCACCCGCGCAGTGGGCCGGCGCGGTCGCCCGGGCGGTCGAACTCATCACCGCCGGCGAACTCGACAAGGTGGTGCTTGCGCGTGACCTCGAGGTCCGCAGCGGCGGGGCACTCGATGTGCGATGGCTGCTGGAGCGGCTCGCCGAGAGGTACGACGCGACCTGGGTGTTCAGCGTCGACGGGCTCGTGGGGGCCACGCCCGAGATGCTCGTGCGCTCGGAGAAGGGCCTGGTCACCTCGCGGGTGCTGGCCGGCACGATCCGGCGCACCGGCAACGACGAGCACGATCTGGCTCTCGCCGGCTCGCTGGCGCGCTCGAGCAAGGACTTGGAAGAGCACGAGTATGCGGTGCGGTCGGTCGCCGATGCGTTGCGCCCGCACTGTTCGTCGATGAACGTGCCGGAGACCCCGTTCGTGCTCCACCTCGCCAACGTCATGCACCTGGCGAGCGACGTGGCGGGGGTGCTCGTCGACGGGGCCAGTTCGTTGGCGCTGGCGGAGGCCCTGCACCCGAGCGCGGCGGTGTGCGGCACCCCCACCGCTCGTGCCGATGAGGTCGTCGCCGAGTTGGAGGCGATGGATCGAGGTCGGTATGCCGGCCCCGTCGGGTGGATCGACGCCTCCGGTGACGGGGAGTGGGGTATTGCGTTGCGGTGCGGGGCATTTGACCCTATGGATGCGTCGCGGATGCGTCTGTATGCCGGGTGCGGCATCGTCGCCGGCTCGGACCCCGAGGCCGAGGTCGCCGAGTCCGACGCCAAACTGGTCCCGATGCGCGACGCCCTGACTGCCTGAGGATCTCGCTGGCCCGAGTGCCGCCTCGGTCGGGTGGCCTCGCGCGCCCTTCCCCGCAGGAACTGGCGCGTCATACCCTGCAGGACTTCGAGCGTCCGACCCTGCAGACGGTGGGGTGATCACCACGCCAACTGCACGGTAGGCGGCAACTTGACCATCCAACCCTCAGCCCACGCCACCACCCACGCCCTCCCGTACGACTCGCGCATCCTGCGCTGCAAGAACTCGAGCGTCCTACCCTGCACAAGGTGGGGCGATCACGACACCTACTGCACGGTAGGCGGCAACTTGACCATCCAACCCTCAGCCCACGCCCTACCCCGCAGGAACTCCAGCGTCCTACCCTGCACAAGGTGGGGCGATCACCACACCAACTGCACGGTAGGCGGCATACGGGTCAGGTAAACGGAGGCCGGTGGTCCAGCCGGACCGAACGCCGCCCCGCCCAGCGCCACACGCGGGCGGCTCCGTCGCGGTCCTCGTCGGTGACGAGGTTGCCCATCCAGCGCAACGCCAAGGTCATGAGCCAGTCGCTGCGCATCCCCGCCGGCCCCAGGGCCGGCAGCATCTTCGGCACCGTGAACACCGCGGCCAGGCGGCGGGCGATCGAGAATGCCTCGCCGTACTCGCGGCGCAGCGTCGCCGGCCACGACACGGACAGGTCGGTGTCGAGCAAGCCCGCCACCATCCGCCCGGTTTCGAGCCCGTAGTCGATGCCCTCACCGTTGAGCGGATTGATACAGGCCGCCGCGTCGCCGATGAGGGCCCAGTTGGGGCCGGCGACATTGCTCACGGCCCCACCCATGGGGAGCAGCGCGCTCGTCGGCAGCCGCGCCGGGCCCGACAGCCCGAAGTCGCCGCGCCGCGCTTCGACATAGTGGGCCATGAGGGGTCGCAACGCGATGTCCGCCGGGCGCCGCGTGGTCGCCAACGTCCCGACCCCGACATTGACCTGCCCCCCGCCGAGGGGGAACACCCAGCCGTATCCGGAGACCACCTCACCCGAGGGCCCCCGCAACTCCAGGTGACTGCTGATCCACGGGTCATCCGCCATCGCCGAGTCGACGTAGCAGCGGCCGGCCACGGCATACACGGTGTCCTTATGCCACTGTCGGCCAAGGACTTTGCCGAGCCCGCTGCGAGCCCCGTCGGCGACGACGAGGCGTTCGCACGCGATCTCGACCGGGGCGCCGCCGATCCGGAACGTCACAGCCCGCACCCGGCCACCCTCGACGCGGGCCCCGATCGCCTTGGCACCTTCGACACCGGTCGCGCCGGCGGCCAACGCCACGTCACGGATCCGGGCGTCGAGAATCGAGCGCGGCGCCGCCGACCCCCAGTCGGGCAAACTGCCTCCGGGCCAGGGCAACATCAGCGTTTGCCCGAACCCGTGCGCGCGCAACCCGCGGTTGACGGTGCGCGAGCGCAGCCAGTCGGCCAGGCCGAGGGCGTCGAGCTCGCCGATCGCCCGGGGGGTGAGGCCGTCGCCACACGTCTTGTCTCTTGGGAAGGTCGCCGCGTCGGCCAGCACGACCTCGCGACCCGCGCGCGCGGCCCACGCAGCCGCCGCCGAACCCGCCGGGCCCGCTCCGACGACGAGGACATCGGTGCGCAGCGGGGTCGTGGTCACCGCGGCATTGTCGCAACCGGGGCCGGTCGCGCCGAAATCGGCTATCGCCGCGGTTCAGCCAGGGCGTCCGCTGCGAGCGCGCGCAACCGGTCGCGTTCGGCGCGATGGGTGCCGCGGTCGACGGTGATTTCGACCACCCGTATGCCGTCCGGCCGGCTGGCGACGGCCACCTCTAGTTCCGCTGTGCTGCCGACCTTTTCGTGGCGTATGCCGTGGGCTTGGCAGAGTGCCCGCAGGTCGGTGCCGGTTGGGGTGCCGAAAAGTCGCTCGAAGGGGGCGGCGCGGGCGGGTTCGCCGGGTTCGAGCGTGGTGAAGATGCCGCCGCCATCGTCGTTGACGACGACGATGGTCAGGTCGGGGCCGGGTTCGTCGGGCCCGATGAGCAGGCCGCTGCTGTCGTGGAGGAAGGTGAGGTCGCCGAGAACGGCATAGGTGGGGCGGTCGGGGGCGGCCAGCGCGAGACCGACGGCGGTGGCGACGCACCCGTCAATGCCGGCAAGGCCCCGGGAGGCGACGACGTCGACGCGGTGCGCAATGACCGCGGCGGCGTCGAGGTCTCGGGGAGTGTTGGAGGACCCGAGGAAGACGAGCGCATCGTCGGGCAGGGCAGCGGCGAGGGCGCGGGCGACCTGTATGGCCGTCGCCGCCGTCAACAATCGACCAATAGGTGGATTGTTGACATGTGCGGCCACTGCGCGCCCGACGGCGCGTCCGGCGTTGAGCCAGGTCCTGCACCAGTCGGTGGGATCGCCGGTGAAGTTCCAGGTGTCGTGGTCTGAGAAGTTGACCCGCTGACTCAGTCGCCCGGGGATGTCGAGTTCGAGTCCAGCGTCGAGGAGATAGAGGTCGGGGCGGGGACGCCGGATGAGTTGGGCGTAGGGCCGAGACAGGGTAGGTCGGCCCGCGACCACGATGGCGTCCGGCTCGTGCTGGTCCACGAACGCGCCTGTGCCAGCCACCAATACCCCATGCGCGACCACCCCTGGCCGAGGGTGGGCACCGAACGGCTCGGCGAGCACGGGAAGTCCGCGGCGCCGCGCCCAGGCCAGGACCGCGCGGGACTGGTCGAGAGTGGGCAGGTCCCCAAGGACCACGAGCGTGCGGGCCGGCAGGGGAGGCAAGGAGGGCGGAGCAGGCGCGCTCGTTCCATGCGGGTGGTCACCAGACTCGGTGTCAACAATCCACCTATTGGTCGATTGTTTACGCGCGTGCGTGAGGTCGATGCTGGTGACGCTCTCGGGGGTGGCAGCGGTCTCGGGGGTGGCGGCGCGGCCGGGCGCGGTGTCAACAATCCACCTATTGGTCGATTGTTTACGCGCGTGCGTGAGGTCGGTGCTGGTGGCGCTCTCGGGGGTGGCAGCGGACTCGGGGGTGTCGGCGCTGCCGGGCGCGGTGTCAACAATCCACCTATTGGTCGATTGTGTACCCGCGGGCGTGAAGTCGGTGCTGGTGGCGCTCTCGGGGGTGGTGGCGCTGCCGGGCGCGGTGTCAACAATCCACCTAATGGTCGATTGTTTACCGGCTTCCCCGTTGGTCGATTGTTTACCGGCTTCCCCGTTGGTCGATTGTTGACGCGCCTCCCTGTTGGTCGATTGTTGACACGTCTCCGAGGGGTCGGGCTGGGTGGGGAGGTCGGGGACCAGGGGTTCGTCGAACTGGATGTTGAGATGCACCGGCCCCTCGGCTTCGCACGCTGTTGCCGCCAAGACCGCAGCCCTCGCCTGGGCCGTCGCCTCATCGAGCGACCCATCGGCAGGCAGGTCCACGGCATACCGGGGCGCCCACCCGAAGAGCCCCGGTTGGCGCGTCGTCTGGTTGGCCCCGCTCCCCCGCAGCCGCGCGGGCCGATCGGTCGACACCACGATCAAGGGCACCAAAGCGTGGCGGGCCTCGAGCACCGCGGGATGAAGATTGGCCACGGCCGTGCCCGAGGTTGTCACGACCACGGCAGGCCGACGCGACACCTTCGCCAACCCCAGGGCCAAGAACGCAGCCGACCGTTCGTCCACGCGGACGTGGAGGCGGAGGCGACCGGCCCGCTCCGCCGACCACACGGCATACGCCATCGCCGAGGAGCGCGACCCCGGACAGAGGACCACCTCGCGGACCCCAGCGTCGACCAACGCGTCAACGAGTGCCGTCGCGAGCGCCGTGGACGGGTTCACGAGCGAGGATTCTGCCATTCCCTGGTGAGCACGTAGTCATGCACGATCGCCCGGGTGCCCGGTTGCCCCACGAACGGCTCGATCGTCGCGTGCCAATCGACGTCGGTCGACGACGGCACGGCACCGGATTCGAGGCCTCGCGCCAGGGCGGCATACCCCGCACCATCGTGTTCGGCGACGGCGCTGCGCCCACCGGGCCCGGGAGCCGGGTCGGCGACGATGGTCCGCCAATTCGGCTCCTGGCGGGCCGGGGTGCCGTCCAGGCGCGGCACCGGGTCCCTCAACTTCTCGAGCGAGACGACCCGGGTGGAGTCCGGGATGTCGAAGCCCCCGGTCGGGGACCCCGAGGTGAGGGCGCCCGTGATGGTGCGACCATGCCGAAAGCCCGGCTCGGACGCCAGAGTGAGCGCGACCATCCCGCCCAGGCTGTGCCCGCTGGTGAGCACCGGGTCGGCACTCGTGTCCACTCCGGCGCGCCCTTGCGCGTCCAGGAGCGCCAGGTTGACCCCAATCGCGGCCGCGGCGGAGTGCTGCCTGATGACATTGGCATCGGCCGTGGCGTCGAAGGGGTCACTCCCCGGCGCCAACCCCCAGTCCTGGGTGCCCGAAATCGACACCAGCCAGGCCCGGGAACCATCCGGCCGGATGAGTTCGGTGACGCGCACCAGGCCCGGGGTCTTGGAGACCTCGACATCCTCGGCCACCAGGTCGGCCAACCCGGCCGGCGCCCGCCCTTCACGCGCCGCGAGCGGCTTGAGGGCCACGACCCGGTCGGTGCGTTCGTTGAGGAAGCCCCAACCGTCCGCGAGACCGACCAAGGGGCCGGCGACAGGCAGGATCCCGCGCGCACCCCATTCGGCCACCTCGGGGTGGTCGTAGAGGAACCGGTCGAGGCCGCTCAGCCCGGCGCGCACCCCGTCCTCGACCGCGGCATACACCCGGGCCGCCTGTCGCAACGAGGTGCCCACGCCGTGCAAGGCGAGACTCTCGGCGGCGACCATGCCGGCGAGGACGGCCACGTCGCGCTCGATTGCGGCGACCGCTTGCCCACGCCGGTATGCCGTCTCGAAGCCGCCGTCGAGCGGCCCCAGGGCCGCGGCCCGCACCCCTGCGGCCGCGGTCACCGCCGTCGTCGTCGCCGGCCGGCCCCGAGCGAAGGCGTCCTCCATGGCACTGGCTCCGCGGTCGAGGAGCACCGCGGCGCCCGCCAGGTCCTCGGGAGCAACGCGCGTTTTCATGCCCCACGCTCCAGGGCGGCCAGGCCGCGAAGTCGGCCGGCGAGGGCATCCATGCGATCCGCAATGGCCGTCATGGCGTTGCTGCGATCTTCGACGACGGAGTGGTAGTTGGTGGCGCCCGGTCCCTCCCAGGTCACGGCGCGGGCGCTGCGCACCAGGTGGGCTCGGGAACGGACATCGTCGGCGCATTGCTGCCACCCGTGGGCGAGGTGAAGGAGTTCATTCATAGGACCAGCCTTCGTGGGCCCGGGCACCGCCTCAAGGGCCCCGTGAAGGTTGTGGACGACACACCTTCGCGGGCAGCGGCTGTGGACAACCGATGGCCGGCGTTCGCCATACCGCACCGCCCGAGCCAGCCCTCCTACGCTGGCCGCATGCGCCATCACGACGTCGTCCTGCTCGGCACCGGCTCGGGCAACACGATCTTCACCCGCCGATTCACGGGCCTGGACATCGCGATCGTCGAACCCGGGCCCTTCGGTGGCACCTGCCTCAACGTCGGCTGCATCCCGACGAAGATGTTCGTCCTGCCTGCCGACCGGGTCCAGGAGGCGCGCGACAGTGCCCGGCTCGGGATCCGGTTCGCCGATCCCGGGGTCGACTGGCCGGCCATTCGCGACCGGGTGTTCGGACGCGTGGACCCCATCGCCGACGGCGGGGAACGGCACCGACGCTCCCAACACAACGTGACCGTGTATGCCGCGAGCGCCCGGTTCGTGGGCGAGCGCCGGTTTGCGCTCTCGAGCGGCGAGCAGATCAGCGCCGACCGGGTGGTCGTGGCGGTCGGGTCCCGCCCCGCGGGCTACCCGGTCGACGGGTTGCGCGAGCCCGCCCCCCAGTTCGGGCTGCACACGTCCGACACGATCATGCGGCTGCGCGAGTTGCCCGAGACCATGATCATCGTGGGTGGCGGGTTCGTGGCCTGCGAGTTTGCCCACGTGTTCTCCTCGCTGGGGGTGCGGGTGACGCAGGTGCAGCGCTCGGAGCACCTGCTCCGGGGTGAGGATGAGGCGGTGTCGCGGCGCTATACGGAACTCGCCGGGGAGCGATACGACCTGCGCACGCAGCGGCTCGTGACGGCCGCGGTCCACGACGGGCGCACCTGGCGGCTGACGTTGCGGCATACCGGAGAGAGCGGCGCCGACAGCGGAACTGCCGGGGGCGGCGCCGACGAAATGGAAGCGAGCGGACGGCCCGAGGGGACCCCGGAGACGGTGACGGCGCCGGTCGTGCTGCTCGCGGTCGGCCGCCGGTCCAACGCCGACCGTCTCGACCCGGCCGCCGGCGGGCTGGCGCTCACCGCGCACGACCGGATCGTGGTCGACGCCGAGCAGCGCACCACCGCGCCCGGGGTGTGGGCCCTCGGCGACATCTGCAACGACTGGCAACTCAAACACGTCGCCAACCGCGAGGCGCGCACTGTCTCGCACAACCTCCTCCTCGACCTCGGCCGCCTCGACCCGGGCGCGCAGCCGCTTCAGACCGATCACCGGTTCGTGCCGCATGCGGTATTCGGGTACCCGCAGGTCGCCTCGTTCGGCCCCACCCGGGGCGACCTGATCGCCGCGGGCCGGCCGTTCCTGGAGAAGACGCAGGCGTTCGGTGATGTCGCCTACGGCTGGGCGCTCGATGACCACGAGGGGTTCCTCACGGTGTATGCCGACCCGGACACCGAGCGGATTCTCGCCGCCCACTGCATCGGGCCGCAGGCGTCGACACTCATCCAGCCGCTGATCCAGGCCGCGACGTTCGGGCAGCGCGCGCACGACGTGGCCCGGGGGCAGTACTGGATCCACCCGGCCCTGTCCGAGGTCGTCGAGAACGCGCTGTTGGGGCTCGCGCCCGCCTGATTCGAGGTAATACCGCACGGATCCCCCGGCGTTTTTACCTCCAATCGCGGGCGGCGCACCGCGGCGGGGGCGCCGCAGCGGGATGGCGAGCGGAGGCGTAGGTTGGGGGTGGCCCATCAATGAGGAGGAACCCATGTCCCAAGAGGTCGTCGTTCGCGACCTGAGCGTCGACGAGTGCTGGAACCTGTTGCGCGCCAACACGTTCGGGCGCTTGGCGTACCACCTGCGGGGGCGCACGATGATCGCGCCGATCAACTACTCGCTGATGGGCGAGAAGATCGTCTTCCGGACCGCCGAGGGCTCGAAGTTCTATGCCCTCAAGGTCGAGGACTTCGTGGCCTTCGAGTTCGACGAGCACGACGGGCGCACCGCGTCCAGCGTCGTCGCGCACGGCACGGTCAAGGAGGTCCTCGCCGAGGAGGATGCCGCCGAGATCACGGTCAACCTGCGCCCGTGGGTGCGCACCGAGAAGCGGCATGTCCTCGTCATCGAGGTCAACGAGATCACCGGCCGCACCTTCATCCTCGACAGCGAAGCCTTCTAGGGCGCGCTTCGGAGGCGGCCCGTGGCCGGGTTGCGGTCGGTGAGGCAGTAGGTCCGCCCGAGCGGGTCGCGCAGTACGGTCCATCGCGGGCCGTCCCCGACGATGGTGGCGCCGTGGGCGGTATGCCGTGCCAGGGTTGCGTTGCGGTCGGCGCAGGCGAGGTCGAGATGGGCGCGGGCGGGGCCGGCCGACTCGCCGAGGCGTTGGAGCAGGAGCCGGATGGGTATGCCGTCCGGTCGCCGCAGCGCGGTGAACTTCGCGCGCGTGTTGGGCAGGGGCGGCCAGCCGGTGAGGCTAGCCCAGAAGTCGACCTCGCGCGCGTAGGCGCTGTCCGGGATGTCCAGACACACCTGATCGACGAGGTCGGGCTCACCGACACGGACCTGGGCCGACATGGACGCGGAGGCTTCGGGGTGGGCCGAACCCGCGCCGGGCGGCGCGGCATACCGGGTGAAACAGAAGACGAACCCGGCGGGCGAGGCGAGGATGACCACCTGATCGTCGCCGAGGGTGGCGAGTTCGCGGGCGCCGAGGGCGAGGGCTTGGTGGGCGGCAGCGCGGGGACGTTCCACATCGAGGTCGAGGTGGATGCCGCGCCCGGACCCGGTGGCCTGCATCTTGAGCCACGGTGCGCCCAGCCGCGGGAGCAGGGTGAGGAACTCGTCGTCCGCGCCCCGGCGGGGCGAGGCCGTGGTGCGAGTGAGGGCGCTCCAGTAGGTGAGGGCCTCCTCGAAACTCGCGCGGGGTTCGTCGAGGAAGGCCCAGACCCATTGGATGCCGCTCATGCCCCCAGTGTGAACGCTACTTTTTGCACACGTTCTACGCTACCTTTCGCACACCCCACCACGGCGTCAGGCCAAGGCCATCGCACGGGTGACGAGGGGGCGGGAGGCCCACAGGCCGAGCACGCTGAGGAAAGCCGTCGCGACCACTGCGCCAAAGAAATACACCAGCACCTGCAGCCCCATCATGGAGATCGGCAGCAGGATGAGCGAGGCCACCCCACCGGCGAGGACGAAGGTTGCGAGCAGCGGCGCCACCACCTCGAGCAGGCGGGCTCGGTGCAGGGTTTCCGGCGGGCAACCGGCCAGGGCCAGGGCGCGGTAGCCAAGGCGTTGGTCGATGACCCGCGAGGCATGCACGACGCCGGCCGAGGTGGCGGCGACCAGCCCGACGATGGCCAACGTGATGAGGGCGCCCATGCGCATATCGGTGCCGACATAGGGGTAGTCGCCTGCCCCGTCGGGAATGACACTCGTCACGGCGGCGAGCGCGGCGAGCATGACGGTCAGGCCCATCGTGCTGCTCGCCCGCCACGCGCTGCGCGGGTCGTCGACGATCCGGCGCCCGGCAAGGAGCCGCTCCGGCGTCGACGCGGTCGCGGCCACCGCCCGCCCGAAGAGCATCATCACCCAGGGGCCGATGACGTTGATCGCGGCCACCATGGCGACGAGGAACCCGATGACCACGGCGATCCCCCCGCCGAACACGCCTCGGCTGGCGACCACCCAGCCGATCAGCACCACGACGAACACGAGCAGACGCAGGGCGCTGAGTTTCGCCGGTGTCGTGCGCGCACTCACGCCCAGCGGGGTGACGACGACCGCGGCCAAACTCACCGCGCCCGAGACCACCGCGAGGGCGACGACGCCGAGGACGACGAGCAGCGCCAGTCCCCACCCCACCCAGAGCGGCGCGACCCCAAAAGGCTTCCCGTCGAACGGGATGCGGGCGAGCAGCGGCAAGCTCGCGGCATACAGGCCGATGCCGGCCACCCCGCCGAGGAGGGCTTGCGAGGCGGACTCCAGCAACGTCATGGCGAGCGTTTGACCGCTGGTCGCGCCGGCGAGGCGAAGGTTGGCGAGGCGGGCGTTGCGGCGGGCGACCGTGAGGCGCGCGGCGAGGCCGCCGAGGGTGAGGATCGGGACGGCCATCAGGCCGGCGGCGATGTAGGCGAGGACGACATAGAGGTATGCCGGGTCGTGGACGGGGTCCGCCCCCGGCGCCACGCGGGCGCGAAAGGCGAGGACCCCACCGAGGGCGACGAGCAGTGAACCGGTCGCGACGGCGAAGGCGGTGACCGCGAGGAGGCCGGGCAGGCGGGTGGTCGCGGACTCGTGGCGGCGCAGCAGCCACCAGAGGCGCACCGTGGTCATCGGGCCACCGCCTGGAGAGCGCGCGCGGTGTCGTGGACGATGGCGCCGTCGCGCATGGTGACGACGCGCTGGCAGAGCCCGGCGACTTCCGAGTCGTGGGTGACGACGACGAGAGCGGCGCCGTGGGCGCGGGTGGCGGCGAGCAGTTGGCCGAGGACGCCGGCGCCCGTGTCGCGGTCGAGGGCTCCGGTGGGTTCGTCGGCGAAGACGACTCCCGGGTTGGCCGCGAGCGCCCTCGCGATGGCGACCCGCTGGGCCTGGCCACCAGAAAGTTCGCCGGGGCGCCGGTCGGCGAGGCCGGTCAGGCCGAGAGCGTCGAGGATGGGTTGGGTGCGGGCCAGGGCGGTCGCGCGCGGGACGCCGGCGAGCATGAGCGGGAGGGCCGCGTTCTCGCCGGCGGGCAGTTCGGGCAGGAGTTGGCCCGACTGGAAGACGAACCCGAAGTCGCTGCGGCGCAGCCGGCTTCGCTCGCGATCGGAGAGCTTGGTGAGGTCGGCGCCGCGCCAGTGGACGCTGCCCTCGGTGGGGCGCAGGACCCCGGCGAGGACGTGCAGCAGGGTCGTCTTGCCCGAACCCGACGGACCCATGACCGCTAGCGATTCGCCGGGAGTGACGGTGAGGTGGACCCCGCGTAGCGCGGGCGCCTCGTCGGGGCGCGCGGTGTAGCGGTGGACCAGTCCGGTCGCGACGAGCGGGCTGCCGGTGGTCGTGAGTTGGCCGGTTGCGGCCGGTTCGGCGTGGCTGCCGCGGCCGGGGTATGCCGCGGGCATCGTGGTCGTGGTGTTCATGCTTCCAGCGTGGCTGGGTGGGCAGGGTCAGCACATCGGGCCACGGTCTGGTCTTGACCGCTCGAGGGGCGGCGCGGCATCCGACCACGGTCTGATCCTCAGCGTTGGCGCCGATGCCTCGGGCCCCGCGCGCAACTGAGGGCCTCCACTCGCCCCCTCCCCGCAACACCCCCCCCCGCATCCCACTCCTTGTCGTGGCATAGTCATGCTATAGATATGGCATGACTCGGGTCAGAGTGAGCACGACCGTGGACGCGGAGTTGATCGCGACGGCCCGTGAAGTTCACGGGGGCGGCACCGATGCCAGCGTGATCGAGGCAGCCCTGCGCGCACTCCTCGCCGCACACCACCGGGCCGAAGTCGATGCGGCATACGACATGGCTTGGGCCGCTATGCCGGTCGACACGCCCGACGAGTGGGGCGATCTGGCCTCGTTCGGCGCCGCGGTCCGACGGGCGTCCCGTTGAGCGCGCGCTTCTCCGGCCCGCCCGAGCGCGGCGAGGTGTGGTGGTGCGAACTCGACACCATCGGGCGACGACCGGTTGTCGTGCTCTCGCGCGACGCTGCCATCCGGGGGCGCCGGCTGGCGCTCGTCGCGCCTTGCACCACGACCGTTCGCGGCCTGCCCAGCGAAGTCGGTCTGGACCCAGGCACCGACCCCGTCCCACGGCCGTGCGTCGTCACGCTCGATGCCTGCGAGTCAGCGCCGGTCGCTCTCTTGGTGGACCGCCTCGGCCGCCTCTCAGGAGCGCGGATGGGTGCCGTGTGCCGCGCGCTCGCCATCGCGGTCGACTGTCCTGCGTGAGGTGGACTCCGCGCCGGTCAGGGCATCGCAGTCGGGTTCCGTTGGGTTCGCCGCTCCTCGCCGAGATCGGCGCGAGTCTTGGTCAGTCGGCGCGCGGCGACGTGCGGTCGCCCACCAGGGCCCGCGCCGCCGCGGGCAGGTGTGGCCAGGTGGCGGTGAGGCGCTCGCGCCACCAGGCCGCCCGTTTCGGCGGGGCGGCCCAGCGGGTGAGGAGGTCGGGGTCGGCGGCAACGCGGCATACGGGCAACTCTCCCGCGACCGGGCGCAGCGGGGAGGCCGCCACGTCCCCGGTGAACAGGCCCACGGTCCCCAACCCGCAGGCGTGCTCGAGCTTGGGGAGGGCGGCGGCGAGCGCGACCCCGGCGGCGATGCCGATGCTCGTGTCGAGCGCGGAGGACACGACCGCGGGCAGGCCGGTGGCGGCGACGATGTCGAGGGCCGCGGCGACCCCGCCGAGGGGGGCGACCTTGACGACGATGAGGTCGGCGGCGTGCAGGTCTCGCACCCGCAGCGGGTCGTCGGCCTTGCGGATCGATTCGTCGGCGGCGATGGGGACGTCGATGCGGCGGCGGGCCAGGTCGCGACGCAGAGCGGCTAGGTCTTCGACAGTGGCACAAGGCTGTTCGGCATATTCGAGGTCGTATGCCGCGAGTTTGGTCAGCGCCTCACTCGCCTCGGCGAGGCTCCAGGCGCCGTTGGCGTCGACCCGGATGCGGGCGCTCGGGCCGAGGGCGGCGCGGACGGCGGTCACCCGGTCGAGGTCGTCGGCGAGGGTTTGGCCGGGTTGGGCGACCTTGATCTTGGCCGTCGTCGCGCCGGGGAATCGGGTCAAGATCGCGGGAACGTCGTCGGCGGGGATCGCGGGAACGGTCGCGTTGACCGGCACCGTATGCCGCACCGGCGCCGGCCAGGTGCCCCACGCCGCTTCGAGCGCGGCGGCGAGCCAGCGGGCCGCTTCGGGCGGTGGATAGTCGAGGAAAGGACCCCATTCGCCCCAGCCGTTCGGCCCTTCAATGAGGGCGACCTCGCGGGTCGTGATTCCCCGGAACGACACCCGCATCGGGATGCCCACGACCTGCAGGCCATCCAGTGGCTGCGGCGAACTCAACACCCGACATCCCATCGTCTATGGCGACTCACACATGGAGCCTAGTGACAATTGCTGAGGTCGACCGTCGCCGACAGATCTCCCATATGAAAAGTGACCGACCGCGAAGTTCCCACTACCCCTGCTCCGTAGTCAAGGGAGATCTCTCCCACACTCGTCACAGTAAGGCTCTTGTCGCCATTGTGCTCATACGCCTCAACGGCACCATCGTTGTACGTAATCTCAGTCCAATAAGACAATTTGGAGTTAGGCTGCAAGCCAACGGCGTTCACGTCTATCGAACAGTAGGTGAGATTGTCACTCCGAACTTTTGGCCCTACGTAAACGGCATTCAAAGCAGGCTTTCTTTCCGCAGTCAAGTATTCTTCATCCCTGTCGATGGACGATCCAAATCGAGCTACTGCCGACACCGTCATCGAAGTGCCCCATGGGATGGTGGTGCGGCATGAGTCCACCGCTGTCAAGGTCGCAGGGCAACCGGGCAACGGTTTTCCTTTGTCATCCACCAAGGTCGTCACTACACCATCCCTGCCATCTGGCGGGGTCCAACTCAAGGTAAAGGTGTCGCCCTGTGGCCAGTCCGCCCTTCTCGCCGTCAGGATCGGCCTTTTTGGTTTTGACTCCGAGCGCAATAGATCGAAGTAGACATCAGGGCTGGAAGGAAGAGGCAGACCCTGTGTCAAGTCTTTGCGAGTCTCCTCAGGGAGCAGAGTAACTAGCACTCCATTTACTTCCCCTGACTTTCCGAGAATTGTCGAACCGAACCTAACACCTCGATCAATGCGCACTTTTCCGTCGACAAGAACTACCATCGGATGGGTCATTTTGTAAGCGAGCAGACCCCCGAACCCGAGCGACAACGTCACGACCACGATCGTCGCCAAAACAAGGATCCGCCTCCCCCGCCGAAGCCCGCTCCACCAGGTACGAATCCCGCGTCCTTTCGCAGAGGGCGTGGCGCCCGAAGCGTCAGAGAGTTCGCTGAGCGGCGCAAGGCCCGTCGGTCGCTGCCCTTGTGGAGCCCCCTTCACCGCCTTGGACGGTTTCCCGTCCTTCTTGGCCCAGGTGAACGACGGCCGCTTACGTGCCGTCCCGCGGTCGTCAACCACCGCTATCGCCGCTCCCGCGAGCGGCGCGGCTGCTGGGAGCGACGAGAAGTCCAAGACCCCGACCGCGTCGTCCTGGCTGCCCAGATCAGTTTCCCCGCCAGGGCTGCCGTCAGCGACCGCAGCCAAGGGCGCTGAGAGCGGCTCCACAAACGACATGCCCCCCGGAGAACTCTCTATCCCCACACCTGGGCTGGGGGTCTTGGTCGCCGCGGCAAACCAATCGGCCTCGCCCTCCACGCCACCGGAAACGGTCACGTCGCCGGCACCGGCAGCCGCAGCCGTGGGATTGTTCGGCGGCATATGGGCCTCTTTGGACGAGTCCTCGGGAGGTGAAGCGCGCTCTTCACTCGACACTGAGGCCGCCGCCGACGCCTGCTTGACCGTCGGAGCCAGAGGCTCCTCCGCTTCCTCGGGAACTGCGCCCGAGTCCCGGCGCTCTTCCGCCCCAGCCTGCTCTTCGGGACCGGGCTGGGCCCGTGCAGCGGGAGGTGAGGCCGGATCGTCGGCGTCGTGGGCGTCAGCGGTAGCGCTGGCCCCCAGGAGTCCAGGCGCTTGCGGAACGGCAGGTTCCAAGGCATTCTCGGCCGCTCGCGGCGCGCCTGGCTCGTCAACGGATCGGGCAACAGCCGCGATGGCAGGCCCTGCAGCGGCCAGGCCACCGGCCCTCTTGATGGTCGGCGGCACCGCGGGCACCGCCGTTATCGTCGGCGGCGTTGACGACATGTCCGTCGAGCGCAGTTCTCGGTCCTCCGTGAGCGGCAGCTCCTCCAAAGCCTCGAGCAATTCTCGGGCGGAAGCAAATCGATCGGCCGGCTCGCGGGCAAGGCATCGGTTCATGACGGCTCGCAAGGCGTGGTCGATATCGAGGGATTCGCTGGCTCTCACCTCCCCCATGATCGCGCGCGTAATCATGGCCTGGACGCTGTCGTGATTCGTCAACGCATACGGACTCCGCCCAGTCAACAAGGTGAACAGCAGGGCCCCGAAGGAAAAGATGTCTGAGGCCTGGCTGGCTCGCCCGCCGAGAAGCACCTCGGGCGCCGTGTACGCGATCGTGCCCGTCACTCCCACCGAGAGTGTTTGCGCATTCGTCAGCCGCGCGATGCCGAAGTCCCCGAGCACCGGGAGTCCACGGCGCGAGATAAGAATGTTCGCCGGCTTGATATCGCGGTGCAAAACCCCGGCCTCGTGGGCCGCGACGAGAGCTCGAGCCACATGTCGGGCGATTTGGACGACCTCATCGCGGCCGATCGGCCCCGAACTCGCCAAGCGGTCGGCCAAAGACCCACCCGGACAGAACTCCATGACGAGATACGGCTGCCCCTGCGCGTCCGCTCCGGTGTCATAGACTGTGACAATTTCGGGGCACCAATCCACCTGTCCCAAGGTGCGGCATTCGCGCTCGAAATCCGCAAACGACTCAGCGCTGACCGCGCCAGCCAGCACCTTGACGGCCACCGTGCGCTCCAGGCCCAACTGGGTCGCCCGATAGACCACGCCGGAAGCGCCCCGGCCGACAATCTCCTGGCCTTGGTAGCCACTCACCTGAAGGACCAACGCGGTCCCTTCCACGCTCGCCCGTGCGAGGCACGGATGCCGAAGTCGGACGCCTCCGAACCTAGCCCACCGCGGACGTCCGGTATCCCACTTGTCCCCAGAAGTGAGGACACGGCCGACCGCCTCGAGCGGCGCGTGGTTCCCCACCACGCATTTCCACCGGGCTGGGATTATCTTCGTTTCGCGACTTCATATCGAACTGGTGTTCTGGTAGTATTAGTGCATGGGTGAGGGGATCGCACGTGAGGCTCTTGAGGGCCTGTATGCCGCGCTGTCGGCGACCGGTGCGACCACCAGTCCACCCGCGGGCGCCGCGGGCCTCGACGCGCCTGCCCTGCTCGACCTCATCGGCGAGTTGCAGGCGATCATCAACGTGGCCGAGGCCTGTCAGACCCTCACCATCGCGCATGTCACCGCCCAAGAGTTGACCCTCGCCGAGGACGGCACCGATCGATGGGTGCATCACGGGCTCGGGCACACCGAGATCGACGCGCCCTCGATGATCGCGCCCCGGCTGGGGGTCTCCGAGATCACTGCCTCTCATCGGGCGAGCACCGCCGTGGAGCAAGCCGTCCGCACCCCCGAGCTCATTGCGGAGATGGCCGCCGGGACACTGGGTTCGTTCGCGGCATACGTCGTCACCGACGAAACCCACGACGCGCCGCCCGAGGTGGCCGCCGCCATCGTCGCCACGCTCCGCGACGAGGGTCACCTGGCCACCCTCACTCCCGGGCCCCTGCGCCGCCGGGCCCGGGCACAGCTGGCGAAACTGGCGCCCGAGGTGCTCTCCGCGCGCGCCGAAGCCGACCGGGCCCGGCGTGGGTTGTATCGCACGCTCGAATCCCCGGCCACCGACCGCTGGGAAGGCAGCTACCCCGCCGAGTTGTCCCGACCGGCCTGGGCCGCCATCGACCGCCTCGCCCAGGAAATGGTGCGTGACGGACGCGCCGACACCATCGCCCACGCCCGTGCCGACGCCCACATGCAGCTCCTCCTGGGGCAGGTGACTGCCGTGGTGCATCTGCACGCCACCACCGCCGCCACGCTGCCCGACCACCCCGAGGAGGAGCCCACCGCAGGCGTCGACGCAACTCCTGGCGCGTTTGTCGAGGTGTCCGGGTTCGGCGCCCCGGGAACGACCATCCTTCCCACCGAGGCGCTTGCGGGTGCGACCCACGATGGCACCGTCACCTGCCACCCCGACACCGGAGCCGCCCTGGCCGGCGACATCCGCGACAGTCTCGCGCCCACTCGAGCTTCCGCGGACCACCCCCGGGCCAGCGTGGACACAGGGGCCCGAGGAGCAAGCGGCGACTCGGCGGCATACGCCAGTCCCGAGAGCCCGGCCTACCGGCCGCCCGCCGCAATGGCGCGGCTGGTGCGGTTCCGCGACGGCCATTGCCGCTTCCCCGGGTGCTCCGTCAACGCCCGGTTCACCGACCTCGACCACGTCACCGCCTGGCCCGCAGGCCCAACCGCCCCGACCAACCTCATGTCCCTCTGCCGCCGACATCACCGCGTCAAACAGCGACTCGGCTGGCACGCCCGGCTCGACCCCGACGGAACGGTCACGTGGACCGACCCCACCGGGCTGCGGCGCACCACCGCCCCGGTCGACCACCTCGCCGGTCGATCCACGCTGCCCGCTCCCCCACCGGGCTCCGCGCCGCCGACCGGGCGCGCCGACCCACAGTGCTGCCACCCGTTCTCGTTCCTCGAAGACACCCTCGAGCGCCTCATCCTCGCCCATGACACCGCACCGCCGCCCTCCCCACCTCCCCGCCCGGATCCCGGGCCGCCTCCCTTCTGAGCGGCGGCGGTCCAGGCGCGTATGCCGGGTCGCCCGCTCGCTAGCCTGGTCCGCGTGAGCGCGATCCCAGGAGTGAGCCAAACCTTCGACCCCGACGCCTGGCGGGAGGTCGAGGGCTTTGCGGACCTCACCGACGTCACCTACCACCGAGCCCGCGGCACCGGCCCCGCGTCGGGTGTGGTGCGGATCGCCTTCGACCGGCCCGACGTGCTCAACGCCTTCCGCCCGCACACCGTGGATGAGCTTTATCGCACCCTCGATCACGCCCGCCGCACGCCCGACGTCGGCGTCGTCCTCCTCACCGGCAACGGCCCCTCGCCCCGGGAAGGCTCCTCGCCGACGACGGCGGGGTGGGCCTTCTGCACCGGCGGTGACCAGCGCATCCGGGGCCGCTCGGGCTACCAGTACGCGACCGACCCCACCGGCGACGACAGCGCCGCAGGCATCGACACCCTGCGCGTCAAGGCCGAAGGCGGGCGGCTGCATATCCTCGAGGTCCAGCGCCTCATCCGCACCATGCCCAAGGTCGTCATCGCCCTCGTCAACGGGTGGGCCGCCGGCGGTGGACACTCCCTCCACGTCGTCTGCGACCTGACCATCGCCTCCCGCGAGTACGCCCGCTTCAAGCAGACCGACGCCGACGTGGGCAGTTTCGACGGCGGCTACGGGTCGGCATACCTGGCCAAGATGGTGGGGCAGAAGTTTGCCCGCGAGATCTTCTTCCTCGGCCGGGCGTACACCGCCGAGGACATGCACCGGATGGGCGCGGTCAACCTCGTCGTCGACCACGCCGACATCGAAGCCGAGGCCCTCACCGTGGCCCGCGAAATCATGGGCAAGTCGCCGCAGGCGCAACGGATGCTCAAGTTCGCGTTCAACCTCCTCGACGACGGCCTCATGGGCCAGCAGGTGTTCGCCGGCGAGGCCACCAGGCTCGCCTACATGACCGACGAGGCCGTCGAGGGGCGCGACCAGTTCCTGCAGAAGCGCGACCCCGACTGGTCACCCTTCCCCTGGTACTTCTGAGCGCCGGGTCACCCGGGGTTTCCCGCTCCCCCGTTGACTGGTATGCCGCGAGGCACCCGGACGCGACGGTGGCCGTCAGCCGGAGCCGCCGATGTCGACGGAGTACGCCTCGTAGATCAGATCCGACCCGCGCTGCCGGTGACGCGCCAACCGGTGCAGCACCTTGTTGAGGCGCTCCCGGTGCGCAGCCACCGCGTCCCCTTGCACCCCGTCGTCCCGCTCGTCGAGAAGCCCCGTCACCTCCTCGACGAGGAAGACATGGTCGGCCAACTGGGCGTCCACACCGGCGGCGAGCCGGGGCGCCCGAGCCCGCAGATCGGCATACAGACCCTCGGGAGCCTCGGTGAGATCGACGTGAACCCGCAGGTCATGGGCGAGTTCGGTGAGGGCCGCGAGGACCCGCTGGCGCCACAGCGGGCCAAGGCCCACGGGCAGGGCGAGCGCGGCATCGAGGGCCGCCATCGCCTCCCCGAGTTCGCCGCGGTGCGTCCGCACCTGCTCAAGGTGTGCTGCAAACGTGCCGTTCATCGCGCCCTCCCGGCCGGTGTGAGATGAACCACTATCGTCCCCGGTCGCGCCGCCTTGCGCTACCCCCATCGACGGCCAGCGGCTACGAGCCCCGGTGCGCGACTGCCAACCCTAGGTCGGCCGCGGCCCGCCGCAACCGCACGTCATAGGCCACAAACACCAGTTCGTCATCGGCGGGGACGGCGATCCCGGCGGCGCTGGCGAGATGGAGGGCGCCGAGAGAGTGCCACTCGGGAGGTCCGACCGCGGTCGCCAAGGCGAGCGTCGCGCTGTCGATCGGCACCTGGGCTATTTCGGCGAGCAGGGCGAAGGCTGCCGGCACCGTGTCCGGCGACCGCCGGCGGGCGGCCCGGACTCACACTGCTACCTGCCATGAATCGGCCACCAGCCCCCGGAGGCGCACCCCCGGCCGGACGGCATACCCTCATCCGGTGAGTCGCAAGCGCAACCCCGGCTGGGTGCCCAACCAGCACGGCGCCTGGGCGATGCTTGCGACCCCGTTGCTCGTCGGGGCCCTCGCGTCCCACCCGGCCTGGGTTCACCTGCCGCTCACGGCGTTCTGGTTCCTCGGCTACTTCGCGTTTTTCGCCGCCAGCCTGTGGCTCAAGGCCCCGCCGCGCCGTCGCCCGCCGCTCGTAAGGCCTCTCTTTACGTATGCCGCGGCCGCCACCGTGGCGGGGCTGCTCACCCTGGCGCTCCACCCGAGTCTCATCCGGTGGGCGCCGCTGTTCCTCGTGCCGATGGCGGTCGGGTTGTGGTCGAGTTGGCGGCACGACGAGCGCAGCCTGGTGTCCGGCATCGCCACGACGGCCGGCTCGTGCCTCATGACGGTGGTCTCCTATGACGCCGGCGGCGGCACGGATCTGCACCGGGCGTGGGTGCTCACGGCGGTGCTCGCCGCCTACTTCGTCGGGACGGTTCTCTACGTCAAGACGATGATCCGCGAACGCGACGAACCCGCCTATCACTGGCTTTCCATGGGAGCGCACGGCGCGGCGACGGTGGGAGTCTTCGCCGTCAGCGGGGCGCTCGGCGTCGTGTTCGCGCTGCTCACCATCCGGGCCGCGATCGTGCCGGCCTTCCGCGTGTCCCCCAAGGCCGTGGGGATCGGGGAAGCCGTCGCCACCGTGGTGGTCGCGGTCGTCGCGTTGCTGGCGACGGCATGAGGCCGCTCACCCCGCTGCCGCTCGCCCTCGGCCCGGAGTTGGCCGAAGCCCTGCCGCTGCTTGCGGCGGCCCTCGCGGGTGAGGCACCGGTCGCCCCGTATGCCGCGGGCTCACCTCCCCCGCCCGGCTTCCCCGCGCCCGGCTCGGGTGCCGTCCGACTCGACAGCGGTGGCGTTCCCGACGACCTCGCCGTCGTCATTGGCACCTCCGGGTCGACGGGCGCCCCCAAGGAGGTGCTGCTGTCGGCGCGTGCGCTCGCGGCATCGATCGGGGCGACCCACCGGCACCTCGGCGGCCCGGGCCAGTGGCTCCTCGCGCTGCCGCCGCATCACATCGGCGGTCTGCAAGTGCTTTTGCGCGGCCTCGTCGCCGGCACGACGACCGTCGTGCTGCCGCGGCCGGCGAATCCCGCGGCATACCCCTCCACATCTGGCCCGACGCCACCGACGGCACCGGGTGCAGGCCGTTTCGTCCGCGAGTTCGCCGCCGCCACAACGCACCTGGACCCCGACCAGCGCCGGTACACCTCGCTCGTGCCGACCCAGGTGCGACGCCTCCTTGCCGACGAGGAGGGCGTCCAGGCGCTGCGCGCCTTCGACGCCATCCTGGTCGGCGGCGCCGCCCTCCCCCCGGAGTTGCGCGCCCGCGCCGACCGCCAAGGTATCGTCCTCGTCGCCACCTACGGGATGTCCGAAACGGCCGGTGGCTGCGTCTACGACGGCACGCCCCTCGAGCCCACCTCGATTCGCCTCACCGACGACGGGCGCATCCTCCTCGGCGGCGCCACCCTCGCCCACGGCTACCTCAGCGACCCGGCCCGGACTGCCGCGGCGTTCACGACCGACCCCGACGGTGAGCGTTGGTTCCGCACCGACGACCACGGCATACGAATGCCCAACGGGCGGCTGCACGTGACCGGACGGCTCGACGACCTCATCAACACCGGCGGCCTCAAGGTCGCCCCTCGGCCCGTGGAGGAAGCGCTCCTGGCCCACGTCCCCGAGGCCGGGGAAGTCGTCGTCGTCGGCACACCCGACCCCGAGTGGGGCGAGCGGGTGGTCGCGGTGCTCGTGCCGGCCGCGCCGGGATCGCTGCGTCCCGGGGAAGCCACCGCAACCACGCACCTGCCGAGCCTGACCGAGGTTCGCGCCCGGCTGAGGGGCGCCCTCCCCGACCACGCCCTGCCCAAGGAAATCCGCTGGGTCACAGCGATCCCCACGCGAGGCCCGGGCAAGCCCGATCGTCGGGCCGTCGCCGACGCCCTGCGTCAGGGATAATGGACGGGTGCTGCGCGCCCTCCCGTTCGTCCTCTCGCTGGCGCTGTCGATCTACTGCGTCATCGACTGTGTCCGCACCGACGAGCGTGCCGTACGCGGGTTACCCAAGGTCGTCTGGGTCTTCGTGATCCTCCTCTTCCCGCTCGCCGGTTCCATCGCCTGGCTGCTCGCCGGCCGCCCGGCCTCGATCCCGCGCACCCAACCTCCGCGCCCACGCGGCCCGGACGACGACCCCGACTTCCTGCGCCGCCTGTGAGCGCTGCCTGGGCGCCCACTGCGCCCCTGATCCCTCACCGCACCCCCCACTCCTCCTCGACACCGGAACGCTAGGACCATGGCCACGCTCACCGAATGGGTCGCCGGAGCGCGCCCCCGCACCTTGCCCGCCGCGCTCGCTCCGGTGCTCGTCGGCACCGGTGCCGCCGCGCTCGCCGGGCATGTCGTCATCGCGTATGCCGTGCTCGCCCTCGTCATCGCCCTCGCCCTGCAGGTCGGGGTCAACTACGCCAACGACTACTCCGACGGCATCCGCGGCACCGACGCCGATCGGGTGGGGCCGGTACGCCTCGTCGGGCAGGGGCTGGCCCAGCCCGCCAACGTCAAACTGGCCGCCTTCGCCTGCTTCGGGCTCGCCGGCCTGGCCGGGTTGGCGCTCGTCGGCTTGTCCGGCGCCTGGCTGCTGCTGCCAGTCGGGTTACTGTCGATCTGGGCCGCCTGGGGGTACACCGGCGGCGAACGACCCTACGGGTATGCCGGCCTCGGCGAACTCTTCGTCTTCGTCTTCTTCGGGCTGGTGGCCACGCTCGGCACGCAGTATGCCCAGGTGCTCCGGCTCAGCTGGTTCGGCCTGCTCGGTGCCGTCGGGGTCGGGGCGATCGCCATGGCGATCCTCGTCGCCAACAACGTGCGCGACATCCCCTCCGACACGGTGAGCGGCAAACGTACCCTCGCGGTGCGGCTCGGCGATCGGTGGACCCGCCGGCTGTGGTTGGGGTTGGTCCTCGTCAGTGCGCTCGCCTGCGGTGGAATGTGGCCGTTCGCGCCGTGGGCGCTGCTCGGTCTGTTGGCGTTGCCCCTTTCCTGGCGTGGGGCGCGCGCCGTGCTCGGTGGGGCGCACGGGCGTGACTTGGTGCCCGCCATCGCCTCGACGGGGCTTTACGAGATCGGGTATGCCGCGCTCGTCACCGTGGGCGCCTTTCTCTCCCGCTGACGAGCCCTCCCGCCGCCCTCGGTCACCAATCGACCAATAGGTGGGTTATGCACGGCGGACACGACCCCCGGGCAGCGCGTGCCAGTGGCAGCGCCTGTCAACAATCGACCAATAGGTGGGTTATGAACGGGGGACACGCCGCCGGGCAGGCCGTCAGCGGAAGGCCGGGACCGCGCGCCAGCGGAACAGCGGGTCAGCGGAACGCGTCGGCCGCGGTGTCTTCGGCGTCCTCGACTGCCTCGTCGCTGTGGACGTGCTGCTTGCGTTCGGCCCGGTGCTGCAGCTTCTCGGCGATCTCCTCGCTGTACTTCTGCCGGAACGGGCGCAGCGCAAAGAACGAAATGATCATCGAACTCAACGCGGCGGCCAGCACGAGCGGAATGAGGTTGTCGCGCCCGCGCAGCCCGACGAGCCAGAAGACCATGAGGCAGCCGAAGAAGACGAGCGTGCGCAGCAGGGTGTAGCGAAGCATCAGCGACCCAGTCCCGAGTATGAGTGTTGACCGACGAAGAAGAAGTTGACCACCGTGTAGTTGATGATCAGGCAGGCGAACCCGGCGAGCGCGATCAAGGTCGCGTTCTGCCGTCGCCAGCCGCTCGTCACCCGGGCGTGGAGGTATGCCGCATAGGCGACCCAGATGACGAAGGACCAGACCTCCTTGGGGTCCCAATTCCAGTAGGAACCCCACGCCTGACGGGCCCAGATCGCCCCCACGATGACGGTGAAGGTCCACAGCGGGAACGCCATGATGTGGACCGTGTACGACAGGTGCTCGAGTTGCCGAGCCCCCGGCAGCCTGTTCATGAAGGACCGCGTGCCCGCGGTTTCGACCCGGTCCTGCCACAGGTAGAGCACGCTGAGCGCGGCCCCGATCCCGAACAGCGCCGTGGAGATGACGGCGATGGAGACGTGGATGACGAGCCAGTAGCTCTTGAGCGAGGGCATGAGTTCGGCGGCGTCGACGTACCACACCGAGATCGCGAGCATGAGCGTGCCGAGCACCGGCGCGACGACGAACACCCCGAGCCAGCGCAGATCGCGCCGGAACGACCAGGCGACGTAGGCGAGCATGGCGACCATCGAGCCCGAGATGGCGAACTCGAACATGTTGCCCAGGGGCGCCCGATGCACTTCGAGCGCACGCAGCAGCACGGCCACCGTGAGCAGCACGGTGCCGAGCAGGGTCAACGACCAGCCGATACCGGCCGCCTTGCGGGCCCGCACGGGCACTCCGATGTCGATGGCCCGCCCGGACGGGGCACTGTCCCCCGCGCCGGCCTTTCCGCCGACAGCACCGATAGCGCCCGGTATGCCGACCGAGGCCGACGGCATACCGTCACTGGCCACGGCGTCGGGAGCGGACGGCATACCGACTCCGCCGGCCGCAACGCCCGACCCGACCCCGGCGCCGACCAACTCGCGATCCTCGGCGACCGCGCTCTCGCGGGCGGACTCTCGGGCCGCCGAGCGCGCTGGGACCAGCCCGGCGAGGTAGGCGGTGTAGCCGAGCAGCGCCAAGGCGAGTACAGCCATCGCGCTGTAGAGGCTCCACATGGACAGTTGGGCCAATGTCAGGTCGCTCATCGCGGGTCCTCCGGTCGGTCGGCGAGCGTGGCCAACTCCTGAGCCATGCCCTCGTCGTCGTCCTTGGCCAGGGCGCCGACACGCACCAGGGTACGCGGCTCACCGTCCGGCCCGGGCGCCGCCTCGGCGACCCGGACAAACACGCGGCGCCGCCGCACGACGAGGACCGCGATCAAACCGGCGAGCGCGAGCAGCGCCGACCCCAATGTCAGCGACTTGCCCGGGTCGGTGCGAATCGACAGACCGGCCCACCGCTCGACACCATCGAACGTGATCGACCCGCGCCCACCAGGCAGTTGGTAGGTCTCCCCGACGGCCAGCCACAGGCGCAGCGCATCCTTCCCGTCCTCGGCCTGGACCTGCGTCATCGCCGTGGTGTCGAGGGCGTAGACCGACTGGGGCGCGCCCCGGGGAAACAACTCGCCCTCGAAGACGGTGAGCGCCAACCGCGGGTCCAGCGGCTGCGGGAACATCGACACCGGCCCGTGCGCGGTGACCTTGCCCGTCGGGAGGAACAGGCCCGCGAAGCCGAGTTGCTTGGGTGCGGCACCGGCGACCTTGACCGCCCCGACCGACTTGTAGTTGTTGTCCTGGGCGAGGAACGGCGTGGCGTCGGAGTAGAGGACGTGGCCGGCCGCGTCGCGCACGGTGATCTTGGGGGCGTAGCCGTTGCCGAGGAGGAAGACCGTGCCGTCCCCGGTTTCGAGGGGATGGTTGACCTTGATCGTCTCGTGCTGCACCGCGCCGCCGGCCGTGGGAGCGAAATCGACCGATGCCGTGAAGTCGCGCGGCATCCCCAACTGGTTGCCCGCGGCGACGTCCTCGTTGAATTGGGCGTCGAGTTTGGTCAGCGTCAGGGTGTAGGGCGCGAGCCGGCTCGGGTCGACGTTCGGGCCCGGGCTGAAGGTGTCGTAGCGCGAGAGGGTGTTGGCGAAGGTCTTGCCGACCGGGAGGATGACGTCGCCCTTCCAGCCCCACAGGTGCCCGATGCCGACCCCGACGATGACCCCGATGAGGGCGAGGTGGAAGACGATGTTGCCGGTTTCCTTGAGGTAACCCTTCTCCGCCGAGAGGGTGCCGTCCTCGTGGCTGACGACGCGGTAGTGGGCTTTGCGCAGCCGGGCTCGCCACTGCTCGAGGACCTCGCCGGCGGTCGCGTCGACGGTCTCGACGTGTGCGGAGGCGAGGCGTTCGGGGTTTTTCGGGGGCCTCGGGGGCGGGGTGCGCAGCGCCCGCCAGTGCTGAGCCGCGCGGGGCAGGACACAGCCGACAAGGGAGATGAAGAGGAGCAGGTAGATCGCGGCGAACCACGGCGAGGCGTAGACCTCGAAGAAGCCCAGTTTGTCGAGGATCGGGCCGGCCGTCGGGTGGTCGGTGATCCACTGGGTCGTACGGGTGGGGTCGATGGAGCGCTGCGGGAAGGTCGAGCCGGGCAGGGCCGCGACGGCGAGCATGAGGAGGAGGAAGAGCGCCGAGCGCATGCTCGTCAGTTGCCGCCACGTCCAGCGCAGCCACCCGATGGGGCCAAGCCGGGGCAGCCGCGGCGCGTCGGTTCCGTCGGCCGCGTCGGCGTCAAAGGGATCGGTTGCGATGTCGGCCGCCGGTTCGTCCGGTATGCCGTCCGCATCCCGTATGCCGTCCGCGCTCGGTTTGGCCGTCACAAGGGCACCTCGAATCCGTTGCTGAGTTCGGTCTGCAGCCAGGTGACCAGGCTCATCCAGAGCCCGGTGACGAGGAGCAGACCGATGAGGATGAGCATGAGCCCCCCGAACATCTGGACCGCCCGGCGATGCCGCCCCAGCCACCGCTGCACCGGCGCGAACCGTTCGACGGCCACGGCGGCGAGCAGGAACGGCATACCCAATCCCAGGCAGTAGGCCGCGGCGAGCACCGCGGCCCGCGCCGGACTGGGGCTGTCGGTGGCGGTCGCCACAATGATGACGGCACCGAGCGTCGGGCCCAGACAAGGGCTCCAGCCGAGGGCGAAGACCCCACCGAGGAGGGGAGCGCCGAGCAGACCCGCGCGCGGGCGCCAATGCAACCGTGCTTCGGCCTGGGTCCCCAGCCGGGCACCCGCGCCGATGAAGACGAGCCCGAGGAGGATGACGATGACCCCGCCGATTCGCGTGAGCAGCACCCGGTGCTGCGCCAGGGCCAGCCCGGCCGCGCTCGACACGAACAGGGTGAGCACGATGAAGACGGCGCTGAAACCGGCGACGAAGAGCGCGGCACCCGTGACGAGGCGACCGCGGGAACGGTCCGCGAGGGCTTCTCCAGAGAGTCCGGTGACGTAGCCGAGGTAGCCGGGCACGAGCGGCAGCACGCATGGGCTGGCGAAGGACACGAGTCCGGCGAGGGCGGCGAGGGCCAGGGCGAGCGGAAGGGCGCCGTCCGTGATCGTGGTGCCGGGGCCTTGGGCCAGGGCCAGCGCTGGCAGATCGGTGACCGCCTGGGTCCCGCCGTGGTTGGCTGCCTGGGTCAGTGCGTGGCTGACCGCCTGGGTCACCCAGGGCACCGCGGCGAGTGTCACTTCGACGCCAGGACGTCGTCCACGAGCCCGGTCAGCGTCGCCTCCGTCACCGGGCCGCTCACGCGAGCCGCGATCCGGCCTTGTTGGTCGAGCACGAGGGTGGTCGGCTGCGTGGTTGCCTTGCCCTGCAGTTTGAGGATGAGCACCCCGGACTCGTCGGTCAGGCTCGGGTAGGTCACGCCGACGGACTTGGCGAACGCCGCTCCCCGCGCGGGGTCTTCGCGGAAGTTGATGCCGACGAACTGCACCGACTTGCCCGCGGTCTGGATGGTCTTCCACGCCGCTTGGAGGTGCGGCGCTTCGGCAACGCATGGGCCACACCAGGACGCCCACACGTTGACGACGACGACCGTTTTGCCGTCGCTCGGCATGCTCCACGTTGACCCGTCAACGGTTGGACCGGAGAGGACAACGGGTTCCTTGCGGCTGCCCGGCGCGATCGTCTCGATGCTCCCGTCACCGGAGACGTAGCCCTTCTGATCTCCCTTGTTCGCCTGGGCAGCAATCGAGTTCGGGTCAGTTGAGCAGCCGGCCCCGAGCGCGACGAGACCGGCGAGCGCGAGGGCGCTCACGGCATACCGGAGCCGGGACCGCGCCGGAGCGGACGTGGCGCGCATCAGGCCCCCGCTCCGGGCTGGGCCTGCGACAGGAGCGAGGCGGCGGGTTCGCTGTAGGCGAGCGAGAGCAGGTCGTCGCCGACGAAGGTGAGCGAGGTAAGGGAGGCGAGGGAGCATTCGCGGCGCCGCGGGTCGTGGATGAAGCGGCGGCCTTCGAGGGCGCGGCGCACCGCCCAGATCGGGGCTTGGTGCGAGACGATGACGGCTTCGTGACCGCGGGCCGCGTCGCGGGCGTCGGCGATGGCGCTGCGCATCCGGGCGGCCAGGTCGGCATACGGTTCGCCCCAACTGGGGCGGAACGGGTTCCACGCCTGCCGGAGCAACCGCGGGTGTTTGAACAGGTTGGCGCCGCCGGCAACCTCGAGCCCCTCGAAAAGGTTGGTCGCCTCGATGGCCCGTTCGTCGATGCTCACTTGCAGGCCGTGCATCTCGGCGACCGGGGCGGCGGTTTCGCGGGCCCGCTCCAGCGGGCTGGACACGACGTGCGTGATGTCGTGATCGGCGAGATGGGTCGCGGCGAGCAGCGCCATCTGGCGACCGAGCGCGGAAAGGTGGTAACCGGAGAGGCGCCCGTAGAGGATGCGCTGCGGGTTGTGGACCTCTCCGTGGCGGAGCAGGTGCACGACCGTGCGCGGCGCGGGGCCTCCCGGGTCACTCATGGGGGGATTGTCGCAAAGGATTCTGTATGCCGTGTGCTCACCTGCCGCTCCCACCTCACCGGTCCCCCTTTTCCCGCCTGAACCGTCCCACGTCCTCTTCGCACCCCGAATGTCCCTGTGCGAAGCGCTCCTTTCCCACCTGAAGCCTGGCCCAGCGGGGTAACAAATCGCCGCGGGCCCCCAACTACCGCGCGCAGGATGACCCAGTGGGTCCGATCCCCGCCGGGCACCTTGCCCGGCCTGCACCCAACCCACGTCCGCTCCGGTCAGGGCAGCGACGTGCGCCAGATCGTCGCTCCCGACGACTCCCCGGTGGCGACGTAGATGTGCTGTCCCCACACCGTGACGGCGGATGGCGACGCCGGCGGACCGGCCGACACCGCCGTCGAATCCACTCCGACGCGAACGATCTCGCTCCCTGCTCGGTCCGAGCTTGCCAGCACCACAACACCCCGCTCCTGCACCACGACGGGCGTCACCAGGTGTTCGCCGAGCACGGGTCGCGAGGGCAACTGCGCCGACCGGACCTCGGGCCTCCCGCTGCGCGTCGACACCCACCAGCCGGACAAGGTGGGAGCACCGGCCGGGTTGCCAGCGGTTCCGACGACGAGGCAGGTCGACCCGTCGCAGGCCAACCGATTGGCTTGTCCTTGCCCGGACCCCCCTCCCGGGCCGACTGGGAGGTCGAGGCGCTGCCACGGACCATCGAGTCTGGCCGCCCACCACAGCGCCGGGTGCGACGACACGCCATGGCTGAGGTCGGCATACCAGCCCACAATGAGGATCATCTCGGGGGTGGCGGCCGCCGCCTGTGCTTCGGGAAGGAACGTCGCGGTGTGCGCAAGCGGGGTGTCGAGCGTGCGCTGCCGTTGCCACCGGTCGCCCTCCGAGCGCCAGAGCATGATGTCGTTGCCGACGCCGGTGCTGGCCCAACTCCCCACGACCAGGTCGGTGCCCGGGTCGGACGCCGCCGCGCCCGCCGTCGCGCCCGCCGCCGTGGGTATCACGGCCACGAGGCCCCCGGCATCCTCGCCGCCGAATGTCTCGAAGGGTTGGGGTTCGTTCGTCACGCCCCCACCGAGCGTGCCGCGCCAGATCGTCCAGCGGGTGTTGGCGTGGGCACCCCCGGGCGCGCCGCCGAGGGCGATCACCCGATCCCCCGAAACGGCGACGCCGGCCCAGCGAGCGGACGCGGCATACCCACCCTCCGGGAAGTGCAGCGGCAGCGCCGACGTCGTGCCGTCGCCAGCGAGCAGGAGCAAACTCGGGCGCACTGGGGCGTTCTCGTCGTAGGCACCGACGAGGACGCCACGCGCAGTCGCGGCGAGGGCCCGGACCTCGCGGTGCGGCCAGGATTGGACCCGTGCCCAGTCACCGCTTGTCGGCGCCGGGCTGCTGCACGCCGCGCTGGCGAGCACCACCCCGGCGAGAACGCTCCAGACCCTGCCTGCCACGCGAGGACCATCGTGGCGTCGTCTCGCCGAACGCGAGAAAGCCATTGCGGCGGCCCCTTCCGCCCTAGCCGCCGACAGCGGCGGCGCGGGCGGCCGCCGGCAGCGCCTCGAGAATGACGCTGAGTGCCTCCTCGTCCAGCGCCCCCGACACGAACCACGTCTCGAACGCACTCGGCGGCAGATGCACCCCGCTCCTCAGCAACGCGTGGAAGAACCGCCCGAACGCCGCAGTGTCCTGATCGCGCGCATCGTCATACGTGAGCACCGGCGCCTCGCGGAAGAAGATCGAGAACATCGACCCCGCCCACTGGACCCGGTGCGCGACCCCCTCGGCACGCAGCGCCGCCGAGGCCGCCGACGCGATCGTCGTCGCGCTCTCGTGCAGCCGCGCATACAAGTCGGGGGTACACCCGCGCAGCGTCGCCAGCCCGGCCGCCGCGGCCACCGGGTTCCCCGACAAGGTACCGGCCTGGTACACCGGCCCCTCGGGGGCAAGACACGCCATGATGTCCGCGCGCCCACCGAAGGCCGCCGCCGGGAATCCGCCCCCCATGACCTTGCCGAAGGTGAAGAGGTCCGGCGCCCCTGCATCGACCGCCCCGGAGTCCGGCGCCACTACCCCCGGCGCCACGGCACCCGACCCCACGGCCCCCGGGTCCGCGGCATACGGGCCCTCCAACCCGTACCACCCGGCCGGCGAACACCGGAACCCCGTCATGACCTCGTCGCTGATGAGCAACGCCCCGTGCGCCGAACACAGCGCACGCACCCCGGCGGTGAAGCCGGGCACCGGCGGGACGACCCCCATGTTGCCCGGCGCCGCCTCGGTGATGACCGCGGCGATCCGGTCCCCGACCCGCGCGAAGACCGTCGCGAGCGCCTCAAGGTCGTTGTAGGGCACCACGATCGTCTCGGCCGTCATCTCCGCCGGTATGCCGGCCGAGTCCGGCAGCGCGAACGTCGCCACCCCCGACCCGGCCGCGGCGAGGAGGGCATCGACGTGCCCGTGGTAGCACCCGGCGAACTTGACGATGATGCTGCGGCCGGTGAAACCGCGGGCCAGCCGGATCGCCGACATCGTCGCCTCGGTGCCGCTGGAGACCAGGCGCACCTGCTCGACGGGAGCCACCCGGGTGACGATTTCCTCGGCGAGGAGCACCTCGTTCTCGCTCGGCGTGCCGTAGGAGAAGCCGCGCGCCGCCGCCCGCGTCACCGCCTCCACGACGTCCGGGTGGGCGTGGCCGAGGATCATCGGCCCCCACGAGCACAGCAGGTCGACGTAGCGACGCCCGTCGACGTCGGTCAGCCACGGCCCAGACGCGGAGGCAATGAACCGCGGTATGCCGCCCACGGCCCGGAATGCGCGCACCGGCGAGTTCACCCCGCCCGGGATGACCGCGCGGGCCCGGGACAGCAGGGCTGCCGAGCGCGGCGAGGCAGCGCTTTCGTCGTGGGCAGCGCTTTCGTCGTCGTGGCCAGCGATGGAGGTGGTCAGGTCAGCGGCGGCACGGTTGGGCACTCGATCGAGTGTAAACAATCCACCTATTGGTCGATTGTTGACAGCCCAGTGCGGGAGGCGCGTCAGTGCGCGCGCGTCAACTCGGCACCCGAGCGAGTGTTGGCGTCGCGCACCGACTGCATCGCATCCCCCAGGGCGGCGAACTGCGCGGGCGTGAGCACATCGACCAGATGACGTCGCACGCTCTCGATGTGGACCCGGGCCAGTACCCGCAGCACGGCCCACCCCTCGTCGGTCAAGGTGATGATGACCCCTCGCCCATCTTCGGGGGCGGGCCGGCGCGTCACCCAGCCGCGCTTTTCGAGCCGCACCGCCGTGTGCGTCACCCGGCTGCGGGACTGGACGATGAAATCCGCGAGCGTCGACATCCGCTGCTCCCCGGACGGCGCCTCCGACAACATCGAAATCAGTTCGTACTCAGGCAGACTCACCCCATGAGCACTCAGATCACCCTCGAGGGCGACGACGAGTTCACGGCTGCCGCGCAGATAGGCGCGCCAGGCCTCCTGCTCACGGGGCGACAACCAGCGCGGTTCCCCCGCCTCGGCTGCCCCGCTGACTCCTCCGCCGTTGACGGCCGCCACCAGCGCGGCCCGAGCAGCCTTCCCCTTGCCCCGGCCCTTGCCCGCCTTCTTCCCCTTCGCAGCGGCAGCGGGACTGCTCGCCGCCCCGGCCCCCGGGGTCTGTGCATGTGCCGCCATCGACTATCCGTCCCGCAGCGCCGCCGCTGCCTCCATCGCGAAATACGTAAGCAGGATCTGCGCCCCCGCCCGTTTGAGATGGGTCAAGGATTCCATCATGACCCGGTCTCGGTCGATCCAGCCACGCTCGGCCGCCGCCACTATTTGCGCGTATTCCCCCGATATTTGGTATGCCGCGACCGGCACCGGGGACATCGCCGCCGCCGCCGCGATGACGTCGAGGTGCGGCTGCCCCGGTTTGACCATGACGATGTCGGCCCCCTCGGCTAGGTCGAGCGCGATCTCTCTCAGGGCCTCGGTCCCGTTCGCCGGGTCTTGTTGGTATGCCGCCCGGTCACCGATGAGGGACGAGGCGACCGCCTCGCGGAACGGGCCGTACAACCCCGAGGTGTACTTCGCGGCATACGCCAAGAGCAGGGTGTCGGTGTAGCCGGCGGCATCGAGCGCGGCCCGGACATAGCCGACCTGGCCGTCCATCATTCCCGACAGGCCGAGCACCTCGGCGCCGGCGCGCGCCTGCGCGAGGGCCATCGCGGCATACCGGTCCAAGGTGGCGTCATTGTCGACCCGGCCGGCCGCGTCGAGGACCCCGCAATGCCCGTGATCGGTGAACTCGTCCAGGCACAGGTCGGCCATGACGACGATCCGGTCCCCGACGGCCTCGGCGACGGCGCGGACGGCGACGTTGAGGATGCCGTCGGGGTCGTCGGCGCCGGACCCGCGGGCGTCCTTGACCAGGGGCACGCCGAAGAGCATGAGCCCCCCGAGACCGGCCGCCACTGCCTCCCGGGCCGCCTCGACCAGCGAGTCCACGGTGTGCTGGACCACCCCCGGCATCGAGGAAATCGGCTGCGGCGCAGCGATCCCCTCCCGCACGAAGAGCGGCAGCACCAAGTCGGCGGGGTGCAGCCGGGTCTGCGCGACCAGGCGCCGCACCGCCGGCGAGCGCCGCAACCGGCGCGCCCGCACCACCGGGAACGCCCCCGGATCGGCCAGGCCCCTCACGAGCGGGCTCGGCGCCGAGTCGCTGGGCGCCGCTGACTGGGCCGCCGCACCGGTTCGCCGGCCTGGGCCGCCGCGTGGGCACGCGCCGCTCCGTAGTCGGCAAGCGCGTCGATGAGGACATCTGCCGCGGGCGTGGCTGCGAGGACGTCGACACGCAGACCGTGTTCCTGGGCGGTCTTGGCGGTCGCCGGCCCGATGCACGCCACGACCGTCGTCGCGTGCGGCTTGCCGGCGATCCCGACGAGGTTGCGCACCGTCGAACTCGACGTGAAGACCACCGCGTCGAAGGCTCCGCCCTTGATCGCGTCGCGCACCTCGGGCGCCGGCGGCGCGGCCCGCACCGTGCGGTAGGCCGTGACGTCGTCGACCTCCCAGCCCATGTCGAGGAGCCCGGCGACGAGCGTGTCGGTCGCGATGTCGGCCCGCGGCAGGAGCACCCGGTTGATCGGGTCGAGGATGTCGTCGAACGGTGGCCACTCCTCGAGGAGCCCGCGCGCCGACTGCTCCCCGGAGGGCACGAGGTCGGGATTGAGGCCCCACGCCAGCAGCGCCTTGGCGGTCACGCCGCCGACGGCCGCGATCTTGAGCCCGGCGAACGAGCGGGCATCGAGCCCGAGCGCTTCCAGCCGCTCCCGGATCGCCTTGACCGCATTGACGGAGGTGAACCCGATCCATTCGTACCGCCCGGTCACCAGCCCGGTGATGGCCCGGTCCATTTGTTGCGGGGTGCGTGGGGGTTCGACGTTGATGGTGGGCACGATCGTGGCGACGGCACCGTATGCCGCGAGCCGGCCCACGATGGATCCCGACTGTTCCTTGGTGCGCGGCACGAGGACGTTCCAGCCGAAGAGCGGTTTCGTCTCGAACCACGACAGCGCATCGCGCATCGCCACGGTGGGTCCCACGACGGCCAGCGCCGGCCCCTGGACGGTCCGCAGCGCACTGGCCACCTCACCGAGGGTCGTCGTCGCCGTCACCTGGGCCACGGACGTGCCGCACTGAGTGAGTGCCACCGGGGTGTCGGCGGCTCGCCCCGCTTCCAGCAGTGCGCCGAGCCCGCGCATCAACACGTCGGTGTTGCCGACCGCGACGACGGTCGCGTTGGGGTCGGTGCACGCGTGGTCGACCGCCCCCGACATCCCCATGACATGGACGGCCGTCGAGGTCGCACACGTGAGGGGAACCCCGGCATACGTCGGCACGGCCGTCACGGCACTGACACCGGGGACGACTTCGAAGGGGATGCCGGCCTTGGCGCAGGCCAGGGCCTCTTCGGCGAGCCCGTTGAAGGTGGCCGGGTCACCGTCCATGAGGCGCACGACGGTGCAGCCGCGGTGGCTTTTCGCGGTGGTGACGACGAGTTTGGCGTTGGCTGCGTGGGTGAGCGGCTGACCATGGTCGCCGTGGCCGGCGTCGATGATTTCGACGTCCTGCGGGCAGTGGCGGCCGACGACGTTCTCACGGGCGAGTTGGTCGAGGATGACGACGTCGGCACGGGATAACGCCTCGGCGGCCCGCAGGGTGAGCAGCCCGGGGTCGCCGGGCCCAGCCCCCACGAAGGTGACCGTCGCCGGCGTCGTTGCCGGGCGAAGTGTCGTCGAGGTCGTCGCGGTCATCGCAGGATCACGCTCCAAGGCCGGTGGTTTGCGAGCGGGCGAGGTCGGGGACGAGGGCAGCGGCGCCGTCGTCGAGGAGGAGGTGGGCCAGGCGGGTGCCCAGGGCCACGGGCAGGTCGTTTTCGCTGGTGGCGTCGGCGCGCGGGTGGGCTGGGCCGTCAGGCGTCGGTATGCCGTGCCGCACCTCGGGCATGGGCGCGGACACCCGACGGCGCAGGAGCGCCGAGCCATCGGCGGCCGCCACGACGGCCTCCACCTCGATCGTGGAGGGGCCGGAGGCATCCGACACGATCCGGGCCAGGGCCCCGACGGGCGCGGAGCAGCCCGCCTCGAGGGTCGCGAGCACGGCCCGCTCAGCGGTGACGCACGCGCGGGTCGCCGGGTCGTCGAGGGCGGCGAGAGCGGCAGCCACCTCGGGGCGGGCGGCATACGACTCGATCGCCAACGCCCCCTGGCCCGGCGCGGGCAGCATGAGCGCGGGGTCGAGGGCCTCGGTGATGACGTCCGCGCGCCCCAGGCGGCGCAGGCCGGCGGCGGCAAGGATGACGGCATCGAGATCGCCGCGAGTGACCGCCGCGAGGCGGGTATCGACGTTGCCGCGCAGGTCGCGCACGTCAAGCCCGGTGCCGAGGGCAAGCAACTGGGCCCGTCGGCGCGGGGAACCGGTGCCGACCCTGGCTCCCGGCCGCAGGTCCGCAAGCCGCGCGCCCGCGCGGCTGACGAGCGCGTCGCGGGGGTCCTCGCGGGAGGGAACGGCGGCGAGGACGAGGTCTTCCTCGGCGTTCGTGGGCAGGTCCTTGAGGGAGTGCACCGCGAGGTCGACCCGGCCCTGCCGCAGCGCGGCCCGCAGCGCCGAGACGAACACCCCGGTGCCGCCGAGATGGCGCAGCGGCGTGGCCCGGTCCCGGTCGCCCTCGGTGACGATCTCGACCAACTCGACGGTGTGTCCGAGGGCGCGCAGCCGCTCCGCCATCTGGGTGGACTGGGTGCGGGCCAGTGCCGAGCGGCGAGTGCCCAGGCGCAGGTGGAGCGGCACGGTCACCGGGACCCCTCCGTCCCGAACGGCACCGGCACCGGCGCCGACACGAGCGAGACATCGCGGGGGTCGAGGTCGAAGAGTTCGCTGAGGGCGCGGGCGTAGTCGCCGCCGTCGCCGCGCTCGGCCAGTTCCTTGACCCGCACCGTCGGGGCGTGCAGCAACTTGTCGACGACGCGCCGAACGGCCTGCTCGACCTCGGCACGGTCGGTCGCCGCGAGCCCCGGGGTGCGCCGCGCCAAGCGGGTCAGCTCGGCGTCGACGACCTCGTTGGCTCGGGCCCGCAGCGCACTCACCGTCGGCGCCACCGCGCTCACCAGCTGGGCGGCCACGAACTCGGCCACCTCGGCGGTGACGAGGTCGGCGACCTCGCGGACCTCGGGGGCCTCGCCGGTGGCGGACAGGTCGGTGGCCAGGTCGCCCAACCCGGCCAGCGTCACCGAGGGCACCGTGGCGACCTCCGGGGCGATGTCGCGCGGCACGGCCAGGTCGACGAAGAGTTGCGGGGTACCGCCACGCTGCCCGGCCGCCGCCTCGACGGCCGCCTTCCCGATGACCAAACCGGAGGCCCCGGTGCTCGACAGCACCACGTCCGCGGCGGCCAGGGCCTCACCCAGGGCCGTCCACGTCAGCCACTCGGCCCCCAGCCGGGTCGCCAGGGTGGCCGCCCGCTCCGCCCCCCGGTTCGTGATGAGCAGGCGCCCCACGCCTCGCCGCACCGCCGCGGTCGCGGCCAGCGCCCCCATCCCGCCGGCACCGACGACCAGCACCGTGCGGGCCCCCAGGGGGCCGACGACGGTCTCGGCCCGATCGAGAGCGGCATCGACGAGCGAATGGCTGACTGTGTCGATCGCGGTCTCGGCATGGACGCGCTTGCCGACTCGCAGGGCCCGCTGGACGAGTCCGTTGAGTTGCGGGCCGACATGCCCCTGCTCCTGGGCCCGCCGCAGCGCCCGCCGCAACTGGCCGAGGATCTGCGCCTCCCCGATCGCCATCGAGTCGAGCCCGGCGGCAACGGTGAAGGTATGGGCGACCCCGCGCTCCTCGTAATGCACATAGAGATAGGGCTGCAACTGGGTCAGCGGCACGCTGGTCACGTCGGTGAGGGCGGTCGTGAGGTCGGTGAGGCCCCCGTGGAAGGTGGCGGCGTCGGCATACACCTCGGTGCGGTTGCACGTCGACAAGACCATCGCCTCGCCGACGTGTTCGCCGGCGAGAGCGCGACGTTCGAAGGCAACCGCGGCCGCGTCGTCGGCAGCGACCCGTTCCAGCACCTCGATCGGCGCGCTGTGATGGGACAGGCCCAGGACGAGCAGGCTCATGACACCTCCGCCTCGGCGCCAGTCTCGAGGTCGCGCTGCTGGGCGAGGAAGGCGAGGATCTGCAACTCGGTCGCGAGGTCGACCTTGCGGACATCGACCCCGGGCGGCACGGAGAGCACCTGCGGCGCGAAATTGAGAATCGACCGCACGCCGGCCGCGACCAACTGGTCGGCGACGAGTTGGGCCGACCCCGGCGGGGTCGCGATCACCCCGATCGCGAGGCCCTCGTCGGCGACCAGGCGCGGCAGCGCGCTCATCGGTTGCACCGTGTGCCCCGCCGTGCGCAACCCCACGAGCCGGGCGTCGTGGTCGAGGACGGCGACCACCTTGAACCCGCGGGTGGCGAACCCCCGGTATGCCGCGAGCGCCCGCCCGAGGTTGCCCATCCCGACGATCGCCACCGGCCAGTCGCGGGCCAGTCCGAGGACGTCGGTGATCTCCTCGGCGAGCCGGGCCACGTCGTAGCCGACCCCGCGCACGCCGTAGGAGCCCAGGTGGGAGAGGTCTTTGCGGAGTTTGGCCGGGCTGACGCCGGCAGCCGTCGCGAGTTCTTCGGAGCTGACCGAGGTGATGCCGCGGTCGACGAAGGCGGTGAGGGCTCGTAGGTAGCCCGGCAGACGCGCCACGGTGGCGTCGGGCACGCCACGGCGCGAGGCCGCCTCAGTGCTCACGCGGGACGTCCTTTCCGCTGGACCGGCCGGCGCGGCCCAGAGAGAGGCACCGCCACCGGAATGCGGCCCACAGTACGGCCTTGTGAAGGTATGCACAAAGTTGATGACACCCCGCGAGACGAGCGTCACGGAGGGTGTGGTATTTGGGGTCCTTTTGGGATGGTATGCCGCCCCTCCGGCGGGGTCCAGCTACCGGTCGCCGTCGAGAGCGGCGCCCAGCACAGCAGGGGCGATCCGCCAGGTCGCGACGATCTCGCCGTCGACCTCGATGACGGGGATGAGGTCGGCGTATGCCGTGCGCCGCCGCGCGTCGTCGAGGATCGAGCGCTTGGCCCAGGGCTCGCCGCGCGCGTCACACACGGCGGCGACGACCTCCTCGGCGTCGTCGCACAGGTGGCACCCGTCGCGCCCATAGAGCACGACGCGCGGACCCGGGCCCGGGCCCGGCTCAGCGGCGGCCTGCGGGGCGGACCCGACGGCAGCGGGCGGCATACCGGGGGACGGCACCGGGGCGGACGGCATACGGGAAACCCGGCTCAGAAAAAGACCGAGGTGCGTCGCATGAGCAGGGCGTAGAGCGTCTGCTGGATCGTCTCGCGGACCTGATCGGTGAGGTCGAAGACGAGCATCGGGTCCTCCTCGGCGCGCGGCCCGAACCCGTCGGTCGCGATCGGCGCCCCGAACTCGATGATCCATTTGCTGGGCAACGGGATGAGTCCGAGCAGCCCGAGCCAGGGGAAGGTCGGCGTGATCGGCGCGTAGGGGAGCCCGAGAACCCGGGCCACCGTCGACATGTTGCCGATGATCGGGGCCACTTCTTCGGCGCCGACGATCGAGGTGGGGATGATCGGCACGCCGGCCTTGAGCGCCGCTGCGACGAACCCGCCCCGCCCGAACCGCTGCAGCTTGTAGCGCTCCTTGAACGGCTTGCCGATGCCCTTGAACCCCTCGGGGAAGACGCCGACGAGTTCGCCGCGCTCGAAGAGCCCCTCGGCATCGGTGTTCGTCGCCAGGGTCGAGCCGGTGCGGCGGGCGTAGGTGCCGAGGAAGGGGGTCGAGAAGACCAGATCGGCCCCGAGGGCGCGCATGACCCGGTGCGTGGGGGTTTCGTCGTGGACGGCGACCTGGAGCATGACCGAGTCGATGGCGATCGTCCCGGAATGGTTGGCGACGATGAGGCCGCCGCCTTCGGTGGGCAGGTGCTCGACGCCGCGGACCTCGACGCGGAACCAGTTGCGGTAGATCGGGCGCAGCAGCGGGAGCACGACGTGGGTGGTGAAGTCCGCGTCGTAGCCGAATTCGTCGACGTGGTAGTCGCCCTCGACGCGCCGCCGCAGATAGGCCAGGGCGGTGGCCAGCCGCCGCTCGACCTCCTGGGGGGACATGCCCGAGGCCTGCGCCGCGACCCGCACGAACGTGATGATGCCCTGGACGACCTCCTCGACGGACGGCATACCGGGCACGCTCAACCCGCCGCCCGACACCGGTGCCGGGGCGAGCGCTGCGGGCCGTCGGGCCTCCCCCGCCTCCCGCTGGGGGGTGGGCGCGTCGGTGCCGGCGCTCGCCTCACCGTCGGCGTCGGGGAGCGGAGGCGCCAAGCGCAACCGGGCCTCGGTCGCGTCGGCAGCGGCCCGCTTGGCCCGCGGGCTGAGGCGGGGAACGCGGCGTTCACCGGTGAGTTGGCGGGCCGTCGGGGTGGGCTCGGAGAGGATTTCGGGCTTGGGGCGGTGTTTGCGGCGGTCCGTCGCCGCGGTGCCTTCGGCCGGTATGCCGTCGCCGCTCGTCGCGTGGATTTCGCTCACCGTGGCGTCGGGTATGCCGCCCGCTTCCGGCGCGCTGGGCCGGCGGCGCGCGCGCGAGGTGGCGCTGGTGGGCGTCGTGGCCTTCGTGCCGGTCGTGACCTCCGCCGTGGGATCGGCGGTAGGTGTGGGACCGGTCGGGACGGCGAATGGCCTGGCGGCCCGGGCCGTCTCGGCGCGGGTGTCGGGATCCTCGACGACGGAGAGCAACGGGGTGCTGCGCCGCTTGGCCCGCTCCCCGCCGGCGCGGGCGGCTCCGGCGGCGAGCGCGTCGGTGGCGCGCCCTGGCGTCTGCTTGGCCATCAGTGATCCCTTCTCGCCCACGAGCCGACGGTGCCGGCTCGACGGCTCGTCACGTCGATGATGCCGCCGACCACGGCCCCGAGCCCGCCGGCGGCACCGACGACCGCGGCGTCGAGGGCCTTCACCCCGGGGATGAGGGGCCCGATGCTGCGCGCGAAGTCGGCGAACGCCTCGCGGGTGGTGTAGTGGGGTTCGAAACCGAACTTCTCGCGCATCAGGGTCGTGTCCAGCCCCCGCCCGAAGGCGAGTAGGTCGAGCTGGTCGGGCGAGCTGGTCGGGCGAGTAGTCGATGAGCCCGAGTTTCTTGGTGACCTTGCCGACGGGACCGGCGGCCGCCTTGACGATGGGCAGGACCGGCCGGCCGGTGAGGGCCACCGCCTGCATGACGGTGATGACCCCGTCCCCGGCCACGTTGATCGCCCCGGAGGTCTCGCCGAGGGTGCCGCGGACGAGGGCCTCGACGGCGTCGTCCTCGTGGAGGAACTGCAGCCGGGCGTCGTATCCGAGGGGGATCGGGATGACGGGCAGGCTGAAGTAGTCGGTGATGGCGGTGCGGATGTGTGGCCCGACGACGTTGGCCAGCCGCAGGGTGAGAATGTCGACATCGGGCCGGCGCCGGGCGAACCCGCGGACATACCCCTCGACCTCAATGGTGTCCTTGCCGAACCCCGACGCAGGCACGCGCTGGGCGGTCATGTTCTCGGTGAACAGCGCCGGGTCGCGGGGGCTGGCCCCGTAGACCGCGGAGGTGGACTTGACGACGAGTCTGCGCACCGATTCGGTCTTCTGGCAGGCCCCGAGGAGTTGCATGGTGCCGATGACGTTGATCTCTTTTTGCGGGGTTCGCCCGCCTGCGAGGGTCGGCGTCGCGATGACGTTCATGTGGACGACCGTGTCGACCTCGGCGTCGGCGAGGATGCGACCGATCATCGGGTTGCGGATGTCGGCACGGACGAACTCGGCGTCGCCGATGGGGTGCGGTGGCGGGATGACGTCGACCCCGAGGACGCGCGACACCCGCGGATCTCCGGAGAGTTCGCGCGCGACGATGCCGCCGAGGTGCCGCGACACCCCGGTGACGAGCACGGTGCGAGTCACGGGCCTCTCCTTCCTCGACGTCGTCCGGGCGTCGGCCGTGGTGCGACGGGTCCCGACAGTGCGCATCTCGACCCTACCCGGGCCGGGGCTCCCGTCGCCCGTCATCGCCGTCGCTTGTTGAGCGCGGCGTGCTCGGTCTGCTCTTGTGGTGGATCGTCCGGGTTGGGACCCGGACGATCC
>JAKOPT010000030.1 GCA_029778715.1 Actinomycetes bacterium
CCCCTTCTTCGACGTCGAGGCCGACGACGCGGTGAACTATGGCGGCATCGGCGGAGTCATCGGGCATGAGGTCGGGCACGGGTTCGACGACCAAGGCAGCCAATACGACGGCTCGGGCAACCTGCGCAACTGGTGGACCGACGATGATCGGGAGGCCTTCGACGCCCTCGGTGCCAAGCTCGTCGAGCAGTTCAACCGGCTTGAGCCCCGCGCCGCCCCAGGGCGGACCGTCAACGGAGCACTCACGCTGGGCGAGAACCTCGGTGATCTGGCCGGGCTGGGAGTGGGGCACGCGGCATACCGGATCGCCTGCGGTGACCAGCAGCCGCCTGTGCTTGACGGCCTGACCGGCGACCAGCGCTTCTTCGTCGGCTGGGCCCAGGTGTGGTGCGGCAAGGCGCGCGAGGAGACCGCCGTCATGCTCCTCGCGGTCGACCCGCACTCGCCGGCCGAGCACCGCGCCAACGTCGTGCGCAACATCGATGCCTTCCACGAGGCGTTCGGCGTGGGGGAGGGCGACGGCATGTGGCTCGACCCCGCCGACCGGGTGTCCGTTTTCTGATGAGGGCCAACGCGGCTCCCGTTCTGCGGGTCCGAGATGCCCGGGTAGCGATCGCGTGGTGGGCCCGGCTGGGGTTCAAGGTCGAGTTCGAGCACCGTTTCGAGCCGCACTTGCCGCTCTATGTCGGGCTGAGACGCGACGACGCGATCGTCCACCTCTCTGAACACGCGGGTGACGCCCGCGCGCCAGGCCTCGTCTATGTCTACGTCCCCGACATCGATCGGATCGCGGCGGAGTTCGGGGTGAGCGTGGACGAGGCGCCGTGGGCCCGCGAGGTGCAACTGGTCGATCCTGATCACAATCGGGTGCGTTGTGGATGCGTCCCGCCAGCCTCGGGTGCGTCCCCGCGGATGCGCGTCTCGACGGTCAACCTCTCGGCCGCCGATGTCCCGGGTCTCTCGCGCTTCTACGCCCAACTGCTCGGGTATGCCGTGGACGAGGACAATCCCGACTGGCACTATCTGGCCGCCTCGGACGGCTCGGTGGCGCTGTCCGTGCAGCGCGAGCCCACCCATCAGCCGCCGGTCTGGCCGCAGACCGCCGAAGCCCAACAGATGCAGGCGCATCTAGAAGTCCGGGTGGATGGCGACCTGCTGACAGCCGTCGACCGAGCGATCGAGCTGGGAGCCACGCTCGCGGCATACCAGCCGCAGGACGATGTGCGCGTGCTGCTCGACCCGGCGGGACATCCGTTCTGCCTATGGGTGCCGAACTAACGGCGGTCATGCCCGGGGCGGTGCGCCCGCGCTCGCCACCACGTCGAGGTTCTGGGAGGGGCTTCCCCATGGTCTTCACCACGCATGACGGGGTGGTGCTGCACGCGGCCTCCGGTGGCGAGGGACCCGATGTCGTGGTGCTCTCCGGGGGACCGGGATGTGTGCACTACCTCGCCGATGAATCGATCGCTCCGGCGGGTTTCAGGTGCTGGTTCCCTGATCCACGGGGAGTCGGACGTTCTGGTGGGGGGCCACACTCCATGGCTCTGGCCGTCGCCGATCTGGAGGCACTACGC
>JAKOPT010000031.1 GCA_029778715.1 Actinomycetes bacterium
ATGCGGTTCATCTCGCCCATTGCCGTCTGGCACGCGAGGACCCACGCGAGCTCGGGGTGCGGGCCCACGTGGCTCTGGCAGAACACGGCCGAGGTCTGCGGGTCGACACCGCCCGCGATGAACTGGGCAGCCGTGACCCGCGTGCGGCGGCGCAGCACCTCGGGGTCGGTGGGCACCGTGAGCGCGTGCAGGTCGGCCACGAAGAAGTAGGCGTCGAAGTCCTGCTGCAGCCCGACCCAGTTCACCAGGGCCCCGAGGTAGTTGCCGAGGTGCAGGGAGTCGCTCGTCGGCTGCATCCCGGAGAGGATGCGCGGGCGGACAGAAGCGGCCGGAGCAGGCGTGGACATGGGGTCATTGTGTCAGGGGGTGCGGTCCTAGACTCACGCGCATGACGCGAGCACCCGGCATCCACCTCGAGGTCTTCGGCCGTGCGCCACACGGCGTCTGGTCGGCCCCCGGACGGGTCAACCTCATCGGCGAGCACACCGACTACAACGACGGGCTCGTGCTGCCGATCGCCCTGCCGCAGCGCACGTATGCCGCGTGCTCGCCTCGCGATGACGGCCTCCTTCGCGTGCACTCGGCCCAGGCCGGCGCGACCGTCGAGGTCGATCTGGCGCGCGTCGGGCCGGGCAGCCCGGCGGGGTGGACGGCCTACGTCGCCGGGGTGCTCTGGGCGCTGGCGCAGGACGGTCACGACGTGCGCGGCATGGACGTCACCGTCGACAGCGAGGTGCCGGTGGGTGCCGGCCTGTCGAGCTCGGCGGCACTGGAGTGCGCGGTGGGGGCGGCGGCCAGCGACCTGTTCGGGCTGGGCCTGCTCGCCGACGACGCCTCGCGCGCCCGCCTCGCCGCGGCGTGCGTGCGGGCCGAGAACGACGTCGCCGGTGCACCCACCGGAGGCATGGACCAGTCGGCCTCGCTGCTCTGCCGGGCCGACCACGCCCTGCTGCTGGACTGCCGTACCGGCGCCGCCGAGCACGTCCCGTTCGTCCTCGGCGGCGGGGAGGGGGCGGATGCCGTGGCCGGGCACGTCCTGCTCGTCACCGACACCCGGGCCGAGCACTCGCTCAACGACGGCCAGTACGCGCAGCGCGTCGCCTCGTGCGATGCCGCGTCGGCTGCCCTCGAGGTGAGCTCGCTGCGTGACGTCGACCCGCGGGGCCTCGAGGCGTCACTTGCCGCGTTGTCCGACGACGTCCTGCGCCGGCGGGCCCGGCACGTCGTCACCGAGATCGCTCGGGTGCAGGCCACGGTGGCCGCCCTGCGCGAGGGTGACCTGGCCGAAGTGGGGCGCCTGTTCGACGAGTCGCACACCTCGCTGCGCGACGACTACGAGGTCAGCTGCGCCGAGCTCGACGTCTCGGTCGAGGCGGCCCGCTCGGCGGGTGCCCTCGGGGCGCGGATGACCGGTGGCGGGTTCGGGGGCTCGAGCATCGCGCTCCTGCCCGCGGATGCCGTCGACACCGCCGTCGCTGCGATCGCGCAGGCGTTCGCCGAGCGCGGGTGGCACGCACCGGCATCCTTCGCCGTGACCGCGGGCGACTCAGCCCACCGCGACGCCTGACCTGTGATCACTCCCGAACGTGGGTGAAGATCGCCGCCCGGACGACGATCTTCACCCACATTCCGCGAAAGGGGGGGTCAGGGACACGGGGTCAGGGCAGGTCGTAGTGCACGCTGACCGGCGCGTGGTCGCTCCAGCGTTCGGCGTAGGACGGCGCCCGGCCGACCTCGGCACGAACGGCCCGCTGCGCGAGGGGCGCCGAGGCCAGGTGGTAGTCGATCCGCCAGCCGGAGTCGTTGTCGAAGGCCTGGCCCCGCCACGACCACCACGTGTACGGCCCCGGCCCCGGCCCGTGCAGCCGCCGGTGGACATCAACCACCCCGAGCCCGTCGAACCACGTGTCGAACACCGCCCGCTCCTCGGGCAGGAAGCCGGCCTTGCCCCTGTTGCCCTTCCAGTTCTTCAGGTCATCGGCGGTGTGCGCGACGTTGAGGTCGCCGGTCACCACGGCGTGCCGGCCATCGTCCGTCCACTCCCTCAGCCGCTGGGTCATCGCTGACAGGAAGCGCATCTTCTCGTCCTGCCGCGGCGTGCCCGCTTCACCGGTGTGGACGTAGGCCGACGCCACCGTCACCACCGACTCCCCGACCACGACATCCGCCTCGACCCACCGGCCGGCGCCGTCGAACTCGCCACCCGGCATCCCCACCGATTCGCGCACGGCGACGGGCTCGGTGCGACTGAGCACCGCGACGCCGGCCCGCCCCTTGGCCCCGCTCACGCTGTGCGCGACGTGCCAGCCCTCGAACACCGAACCGGCCAGGGCTGCGCGCAGTTCGGCGTCCGAGGCGCGCACCTCCTGCAGGGTCAGGACGTCGGAGGCGGCGGCTTCGAGCCAAGCCAGGCCACCCCGGCGGACGGCGGCGCGGATGCCGTTGACGTTGGCGGAGACGAGGAGCATCAGGAGCCGAGCGCACCCTTGGTCGGCACCCAACGGCCGGTCACCTCAGGGGCGGTGAAGGCGGCGTCGCCGGCCACGAGCCACGCAGCCTGGTCACTCAGCGAGATCGAGACATCACCGGGCGTCGCCTCGGCGCCCTCCACACAGACCGACTCCTCTGGCTGGCCGTCGACGAGGGCGGTCACGGTCGCGCCGTCGCACTCCGTGGCGACCGAGGCGATTGCACCCCGGCCATCGGCCCGTAGCGCAAAGGCGAGCGCACCCTCGACGCGGAAGGCCTCCGGCCAGGTCTCCCCGCCATCCTCGGTCGTGCGCACCGTCCCGTCAGCGCACAGCACGCTCGCGACCACTCGCCCGATCGAGGCGAGATCGAGCACCTCGGCCCTTCCACAGGGTGTCACCGGGCCGCCCCCCGGGCGGATGGCCCGCCGCGCGTCCTCGGCGACCCGGGCCCAGGCGGCGCTCGCCGACGCCGGGTCGCTCCACTCATCCCCGGCGCCGCCGGTGGTGAAAACCCGCATCGTGCAGTCCTTGCCCACTCCGCCGACGACCCAGCCCTCGGCCCGCCCCGAGGTTCGGATCCGGGTGATGGCGGCAGGGGTGTCGGATGCCGTCCACGTGGCACCGCCATCCGTGGTCACCTGCAGTTGACCGGGCTCCTCGCAGGTGCCGGTCGTCGCGAGCCACGCGGTGCGACGGTCGACGGCGACGAGCACCCGGGAGATCGGCGTGGGGGATGCCGTGGGCGAGGCGGAGGGGCTGGGCGAGGCCGACGCAGACGCCGACGCGGATTCGCTGACCGTCGGCGAGGGGGCGGGAGGAGTGGCCCCGGTCGCTGAGACCGATGCTGCCGGCCACAGGGCCCAGAGCACGAGGACGATGTCGACCGCGAGCAGGGTCGCGAGCGCGATGATCGGCAGCGCTCGTTTGCGGTCCATGAGGGTCAGCATCACCTACAGCGCCCCCGTCAGGCAAAGAAGTGGGTGCAAAAGCGGTGTGCCGTGGCGGGACGCGTTGAGCACGGACACCCCGTCGCCGAGCCCACGACACCGCGTTGGGCCCGCACCGGCTACCATTTCGGAGGGTTGGGCGTCCGGGGGTGACGACCTCGGCCCAGTTGACCGTGCCGATCGACCCGAGGAGAACCGTGGAGCTGCAGGACTACCTACAGGTGGTTCGGAAGCGATGGCGGGTCATCGTTGCCGTGGTCCTCGTCTGCGTCGGCATCGCGGCCGCAGCCACGCTGGCTGCCGAGAAGGTCTACGAGTCGCGCACCCAGTTCTTCGTCTCGACCACGGGGGCCGGCGACAGCGGCGCGCTCCTCCAGGGCAGCACATTCACCCAGCAGCGGGTGAAGTCCTACGCACAGCTGATCACGACACCACGCATCCTCGCGCCCGTGGCGGCATCCGTCGGCGTGACCGGCGACGTCGCCCGACAAGTGACCGCAACCACCCCTCCCGACACCGTGCTCATCGACGTCGCCGTA
>JAKOPT010000032.1 GCA_029778715.1 Actinomycetes bacterium
GGCACGCCGGCTCGGTGTGGGCGGTGGCGTGGGCGCCGGATGGGTCGCGGGTGGTCAGTGCCGGTGAGGATGGGACGGTGCGGGTGTGGGAGGTGGCCACGGGGGAGTGTGTGGGCCAGTGGGGTGGGCACACCGGCTCGGTGTGGGCGGTGGCGTGGGCGCCGGATGGGTCGCGGGTGGTCAGTGCCGGTGAGGATGGGACGGTGCGGGTGTGGGAGGTGGCCACGGGGGAGTGTGTGGGCCGGTGGGGTGAGCACACCGGCTGGGTGCGGGCGGTGGCGTGGGCGCCGGATGGGTCGCGGGTGGTCAGTGCCGGTGAGGATGGGACGGTGCGGGTGTGGGAGGTGGCCACCGGGGAGTGCGTCCGTGCCCATGGCGTGATCGTCTCGGACGAGTTCGGCGCCTACGGCGAGGCGGTCTGGGACCCGCGCAACGACCAGGTCCTCCTCGCCACGGGGGACGCGTGGCGCTGCCTCATCCGCATTCCCCGAGACGCGCCTGACTGGTCCGACTGGCGGCCCGTCGAATGCACCCGCTGACGAGTCGTCTCTACGGCCAATGTCCCGGGAGCCGGCACCTCTCCCACGCCGACGCTCCGGCGCCCGACGAGGTGTGTACGCCCTCATGGGTCGGGGGTCCAGCCGGAGCCGATATCGACCAGCGGCACGTCACGGCGAGCAGGTGCCCCCAGTCCGGCCAGGACATGGAACGGGTGCATCGGCTCCTCGATGATCAGTTCGGCGTGGGGCAGGCCGACCACCCGCGGCTTGTCCAGCACCCAATACTGCCCGGGCGCCGCCAACACCACCCGAACACTGCGTCGCGCACACCCCAACCACGTCAACTCGAAACGGTGCTCAACGCCGACGCACCGGGCCGACGGCCACACGTGCACCCATACCCGGGCATCAACCGCCAGCGGCCACGCCACCCGCTGCACCTGGCGCGGCCAATCCGCCTGAGCCCACGGGCGCCACCCCGCCCCCTCCAACCCGGCGAGGGAGAGAGCGATCCAGTGGCTCGCGGCATACGCCTCATCCAAGGCGGCGGCGTGCGCCAACCGCGGACGCTGGCCCCGGCCCCGCTCGAACCGTTGGAGGGAGGACACGGACAGCGTCCACAGCGCGCCGTCGCGTTCGGCGATCCGCTGCAGGCGCCCGACCACGGCCCGCCGGCTCCACCCCTGGGCGGTGCGCAGGCGGCGCATCCCCTCGCCCAACTCCTCAAAGGACCGGGCAAGCGGGCCACCGGGCGACTCAATCTCAAACTCGTCCATGAGGTCACCGCTCCGGAACAACCGGTATGCGACCCAAGAATCATTTCGCATCATCGCCGGTCGGGCCAGGGAAGCGGGGCGACGATTGAATCACAGCGGATCGTTCCGGAAAGGAGTTGGAGATGACATCCACCGACAATTCCCCGTCGCCCACGCTCGGCACCTCGACCGCGGCGGCTTCCGATCCCGTCGTCACCCCTGACGCGTGGGAAGCCATCGTCCAGCAGTTGCGCAGCGCCGAAGACGGTATGCCGCCCGCCGGCCCCGAGGTCGTCTTGCGTCCCGGTGGCGCCGTCGACCTCGTCAAGGATGGTGAGGTCGTGCAGCCCGCGAGCCGCCTGCCTCGGGACGTGATGGCCGGAGCCTGACCCGGAGCCGATCGTGGACAGCACCGACCCGATGGGGCGGATGCGCCAAGAACTCGGTGAGACCAGCCCCGACAATTTCGCTGTGCCCTTGGGCGCTACGGGCGACGATGGCTTCGGCTCGCACCCCTCCCCGGTCGTCGTCTCGGCGGGGTACGCCGGGCCAGCCAGTGACGCGGTGCTGTGGCCGCGGACCCATTACCCCCAGCGGCTCCGCGGGACCTATCGCGTGGCCCTGTGGGTTGCCGTGCTCCACCCGCTCATCAGCCTCCCCTTTGCGAACGGGACGGGCTGGTGGGCGACGTGGGGTCGCGCGCTGCTGCAGTTCCCCACCGCCTGGGCGCAGCCGCTCGTGTTGGCCATCGCTGGGTGCGTCCTGCTGATCCTGGTCAAACGCAGCCCGCAATACCTGCCCCTGAGCCACAATCAGTACTGGGCTGCCCTCAACCTTCGGGTCGCCGTCGGTTTCGCCGCCGCGCCCGCCATCATCTGCAGTTTCGGTTTCGTCGTCGGGGGCCTGGTCTACCTCCTCTACGTCGGTTTCATGATGCTCCCCGTGCTGGCGCGCGTGGTCGTCGTCATCGTCGTCTGGAAACTGCTCGGGAAAGCCCTCTCGTGAGCGCGAGGAGGTTGTCATGGTGACCGGTGTGGTGCGGCAACCCAGCGTGTTACCGGCCGCCAGGATGGCGGGGCACACGCCCGATCCGTCGGTCAGCGAGGCCGAGCAAGTGATGCGCCTCGACCCCGAACGACTCGAGAAGTGGGAGCCGGTCCACACCTCGGTGCTCAACGGCTGGCGGTTCCAACTGACGCCGATTCCCGGGGGAGTGACGTTCAAGTTCCTCGCCTTCCGCAACCCCTCCGACGGCAATCAGTTCCGCCTGTGGGTCATCAGCCCCGACATGGACTCCGAAACGCTCTACGGTCACCGCAACCACATGGTGAGCGTCACCATCGGCGGGCAGCGCATCGCCGTGCTCTGCGGCCCCGGAGGCCGGGCCGCCCCCGATTTAGCGACCGCACGCACCGATGCCGCGAAATGGGCCCTCTACATCGCGCGCCGGATCGCCGGCCAGCGCCCAGGATTTAGCGAGTAGCCGATGACCTCTCCACCGCGGGTGCGGCTCGCCGACGGTTTCCTCGCCGCCGTCACCGAACACCTCGCCGCGCTGCCCCCAGAACGCGGCGGCGCCATCCTCGGCTTCGGCGGCACCGCCCACCTGCTTGTCAGCGACACCTTCGGTGAGTACTCGCCGGCGAGTTGGCTCATCTCCGAGGAGCTTTCCGAGGCGGTCGGGGTGCTCGAGGCACTCGCCAAGGGCACCCTCATGGGCACCGTCCACTCCCATCCGCGGGGCATCCCCGACCCCTCCTGGGCCGACGTCATGACGACCGCAAAGGCCCTCAAACTCAACCCGCACCTCGACGAGTTGCTCATCGCGATCGTCACCGAGGGCACCCCTCGCGAGTTCGATGTCGCGCTCGGGGACCGGCACCGCATGTCGGTCCATGTGCTCCGGCGGCGGGTCGGAATGTCGGTGGCCCGCAATCGACCGGTCCGGGCCGCTGTCACGGTCCACCCGATCGCGCACCACCTCGGCGGTGCCGGCTTGGCCCCCGACTTCCACGTCAGCGTCGACGAGGCCCTGGAGGGTCGGTGTACCCCGGCATACCCGCCGATGGTCCGGCGCGCGGACGGGCGGCAGGTGCTGGTGGTTCCCCTCCCCGAGGACCACCGCGGGCTGCTCTTCGTCGACGCACTCCACCCGGTGGTGTCGCCGCTGGCGTTGCGGGTCGACAGCCACGGCGGCCTGCTCCCGCAATCCTCACCGTGGGATCCGACTCAAGATGCCGCCCGCCAGGTGCAGGGCCTCGTCCGCCGGCTCAGGCTGCGACCCGACCCCGACCAGTGGTCGCGGGTGCGCTCGCTCGTCGGTTCGCTCGCCGACCAGCGGGTCCTGGTCGCCGGCGCCGGATCGGTGGGGTGCCGGATCGCCGAAGACCTCGTCCGGTGCGGCGTCGAGACGTTGACCATCCTCGACCCCGACACCGTGTCGAGGCCCAACCTCGCGCGCAGCGTCTACACGTCCTGGGACCTCGACCGACCCAAGGTGGAGGTCCTGGCGCAGCGCTTGCGCGACATCAACCCGGCGGCCGACATCCGCGCGTGCGCGCTCGCCCTCGCCGACGCCGATCTGGAGGCGCTGCTCGACGGCGTCGACCTGGTCGTGATGGCAACCGACGACATGGGGGAGCAGGCGCACCTCGCGCATTGGGCCTACGCCCGCGGGGTGCCGCAGGTGGCGTGCGCGATGTACCGCAAGGGGGCTGCCGGGGAGGTGGTCCTCGTCGTGCCCGAGGCCGACACCCCGTGCTGGAACTGTTGCGTGGGCGCCGACAGCCGCAGCGGGGAGCTGCGCCCGGATGCCAACTATGGGCTGGGCGGGCGACTGGTCGGTGAGGCGGCTCTGGGGCCGGCGATCAACCTGGTGTCCTCGGTCGCGAGCCAACTCGCCGTCGGCCTGCTCGCCGGGCCGCGCTCCCTGGCCGGGCAAGGACTCGGCCGGCTCATCGCCCAGCGGCGCACCGTGGGCTTGGTGAGCACGACCCCCGACTGGGACTTCTTCCCCGACGCATTCGGCGACCTGCGCCATCAGCACGAGCCGCAAAGCGTGTGGCCCACCGTGGAGGCCCGCGACGACTGCCCGATCTGCGGTCCCGAGCGGGAGGCGCCCCTGAGCCGGGAGCAGGGCGCCGAGTTCGTCCGCCAGTTGCGTGAATTGGCCGATGCGGCGCGGTCGGACGACGCGGAGGCGGGCCAGGGCGACGCCTAGGGTCGGGCGCCGCGCACCGCGATGGCGATGAGTTCTGATAGGCGGGCGTCGATGTCGTCACGCCCGGCCCGGCCGGTGCGGGTGCGGTTGAGTTCCATGAGCCACCCGGACACGACGAGCCGAGCGGCGGCCCCGGCGCGCGCAGCGCCCCCGGCCGCCTCGATGACGCCCGCGACCGCCTGCTCCACCCGGTCGACCAGGGCCAACACCTCGTCGCGATGCGGCCCGGGGGCCCCGAAGATGACCTCCCGCGCCGCCGCGACGCTGAGCTCGGGTCGCTCGCGAGCCACCCGCGCAAAGGGCTCCAACACCTCCCGGATCGCCGCCTCGGCCGTCTCCCTCGGCGTCTCCTCGGCTCCCGTGGCCGGCCGAGTCGTGGCGGCAACCGAACTCGTCCGCCCGAATGCCGTCTCCCCCCATTCGCGCGCCACGACGAGCATGAGCAACTCGGGTTTCGTTGCGGCGTACTGAAACACCGTCCCAATCGCGACGTCGGCATCCCGGGCCACCTCGGCCATGGTCATTGCGTCGTACCCCTTGGCCAGGAGCAGCGCCCGCGCCGCGGCGACGATCCGCGCCTGCTTGTCGGCTTTCGCGCGCTCCCGCCGCCCCAGCACCGGCCCGTCCTCGGCGGGTGCGGAGGCGAGGTGGGCAGGGGCGGGGCGAGGCGGCATACCGCCCAGCATAGCGACAAAGTTGCACTGCACTCAAAAATGAGTAGACTCAAGATCGAGTCAAGTTCACCAATCAGGTGGTATGCCGCGAGCTCGCCTTGACGGCATACGTCACCTCACCACCCCCGAACGGGAGGACCCATGTACTACAGCAGCGGCAACTACGAAGCCTTCGCCCGGCCGCGGGTGCCCGAAGGCGCCGACCGCAAGCACGTCTGGTTCGTCGGGACCGGCCTGGCCTCGCTCTCCAGCGCCGTCTTCATGATCCGTGACGGCGGCGTGCCCGCCGCCAACATCACCTTCCTCGAGAAGCTCACGCTCCCCGGCGGGGCCCTCGACGGCATCAAGGAGCCCGAGCGCGGCTTCGTCATCCGCGGCGGACGGGAGATGGAGGACCACTTCGAGTGCCTCTGGGACTGCTTCCGCTCCATCCCGAGCCTGGAGATCGAGGGCGCCTCGGTGCTCGACGAGTTCTACTGGCTCAACAAGGACGACCCCAACTACTCGCTCCAGCGGGTCACCGAGAAGCAGGGCCAGCCCGGGCCCAACGCCGGCTTGTTCACCCTCAACAAGAAGGCCCAGAAAGACCTCACCAAGCTCTTCTTCGCCACCCGCGAGGAAATGGAGGGCAAGCGCATCAACGAGGTCCTCGGCAAGGACTTCCTGGAGAGCAACTTCTGGCTCTACTGGCGGACCATGTTCGCATTCGAGGAGTGGCACAGCGCCCTGGAGATGAAGCTCTACCTCCACCGCTTCATCCACCACATCGGCGGGCTGCCGGACTTCAGCGCGCTCAAGTTCACCAAGTACAACCAGTACGAATCGCTGGTCCTGCCCATGACCCGCTGGCTCCTCGACCAGGGCGTCACCATGCAGTTCGAGACCGAGGTGACCGATGTGGACTTCGCCTTTGCCGGCGAACGCAAGCAGGCGACGGCGATCCACTACACCCACCGCGGCGAGCCGGGCACCATCGAGCTCGGTCGCGATGACCTGGTCCTCATGACCATCGGGTCGCTTGTCGACAACTCGGACAACGGCGATCACCACACCCCCGCCAAGCTCGACCGCGGTCCGGCTTCGGCCTGGGATCTGTGGCGCAAGGTTGCCCGCAAGGACCCCTCCTTCGGGCGTCCCGAGGTGTTCTGCGGCAACATCGACGAAAGCAAGTGGGAATCGGCGACGGTGACCACCCTCGATGCCCGCATCCCGGCCTACATCGAGAAGATCGCCAAGCGCGATCCCTTCAGCGGCAGGGTCGTCACCGGCGGCATCGTCACCGCCCGCGACTCGGCCTGGCTGCTCAGTTGGACCGTCAACCGGCAACCGCACTTCAAGGCCCAAAAGCCCGACGAGATCGTCGTCTGGGTCTACGGCCTCTTCGTCGACCGCCCCGGTGACTATGTGAAGAAGACCCTCGCCGAATGCACCGGCGAGGAAATCACCCAGGAATGGCTCTACCACCTCGGCGTGCCCGTCGAGGAGATCCCCGAACTGGCCGCGACCGGCGCCAAATGTGTGCCGGTGATGATGCCCTACGTGACGTCGTTCTTCCTGCCCCGTCACGCGGGCGACCGCCCCGACGTCGTGCCCGCCGGCGCCGTCAACTTCGCGTTCATCGGCCAGTTCGCCGAGACCAGCCGCGACTGCATCTTCACCACCGAATACTCGGTGCGCACCGGCATGGAAGCGGCCTACCAACTGCTCGGCATCGAGCGCGGGGTGCCCGAGGTGTTCAACTCGACCTACGACGTCCGCTCGCTGCTCGCCGCGTCGGCGCGGCTGCGCGACGGGGCCCCCCTCGACGTCCCCGGCCCCGACGCCATGCGCCGCCGGCTCGTCGGCAAACTCGACCAGTCCGAGGTGGGTCCGCTGCTGCGCGCCGCCGGCCTCATCTGACGCCGCCCACGGCGCGGCCTGCCGCGCCACCCGGCGCGCCACCTGCCGCACCGAAGTGCCCGGCCGCGGTCCCTTTCGACGGGACCGCGGCCGGGCACCGTCGGGGCTCGTGCGGGTCGACATCGGTGCGCTCGGTCGCGCCGGCGACGTTGGTATGCCGTTCAGCCGCCTCCAAGGAGGCGCTCACGGCGTGGTGGCCAAGGCACAAACGACGCCACCGGCGGCATACGGTATGCCGCGCTCACCGGGCAACCTGACGGCGCCTATCCGCGTCGGGTGAGCCGCTCGGCGTCAGCCCCCGGGGAGCATCCAGCGCAGGACGGTGATGAGGCCGACGACCGCACAGAACACGAAGGCGGCCACGAGAATCCAGGCGATGACCTTGGCCGAGTCGAACCGGCCCGACGGTTGCGTGGCATGCTCTCCGGTCTCACCAGTGTCGGTGCGGCGTTGACGCCGAGAGGTCAAGGAGGGGGGCGCGGGACGCGTTTTGGGGGCCGAGCGCTTTTCGCGGGACGAGCGGGCCGATCCGCGGGTTGCGGCCTTCGGCGCCGGCCGGTTGGTCACGTCCTCGCCCATAGTCCTGTCCTCCGGAGGTTCTTCGTCGGGAGGTGCCTCCGTGGGAGCGGCCTGCGCTGCGGACCGGTCCGGGAGTGCGTCGCTGCGTGCTTTCAGTGCGGCTTCCTCGCGGGCCCGAGCCTGTTCCTCGAAGGCTCGCGCCTGCTGCTCGGCCTCCTGAGCCTTAGCCTTGTCACGCAGTGCCGCCAGCCGAGGGCTCAGCGGCTCGGCCCGGGCCCCCGCGGGCAGCGACTCCCACAGCGCCACGAAGTCATCGTGATGCGCCGCTCGCCAGGCCGCGACCGCTTCGTCGACGGCTGGCCCGCGGGCTGCTGCCGCAAACCACACCGCACCCGCACCTGCGAGGTCACCACTGCGGTGCAGCAACTCCCCGAGGAGGCGCAAGGCCTCGGGATCGCGGCTGTTGGCCGCATCGGAACGCAGCAACGCGCGCGCCTTGCTCACGTTGCCGACTGCCAATTCCTCGTGCGCGCGCCGCACGACGGGTCGCGATTCGCGCCCTGGGGTGCGCTCCACCAGCTCGGTGTCCACGCGCTCGGTCGCCATGTACCGATCGAACCACAGTCGGCGCCTCCTGTGCGTGACCTTGCCGTACGCGTCGGCCATGACGGGTCCGATCTCCCCTAGATTCGTGGTCCCGGCGGGCGGATTCCCGGCGTGTCGACCTCGATCGGGGGAGGGCGCGGAGGCGGAGGGCGGCATACGTGGGGTCGATCACAACGGCATACCAAAGCCTTGCCCTTAGTTACTCGCCAGTAGCACCATGGTGACAACGGGGCGAGGCGTCCTCCCCTGTCCCACTCCTCGGCGTCGAGCGCACCTTCCGCCGCGCCGCGCGCCGCAGTCGAAAGGACCGTGATGGGTCACTACAAGAGCAATCTGCGCGACATCGAGTTCAACCTTTTCGAGGTCCTCGGTCGCGGCGACGTCCTCGGTCACGGCCCGTATGCCGACCTCGACGTCGACACCGCCCGCGAGATGCTCAAAGAGGTCTCGCGCCTGGCCGAAAACGAACTCGCCGAGAGCTTCATCGACGCCGACCGCAACCCGCCGGTCTACGACCCCAAGACCGAGCACGTGACGATGCCCACGTCGTTCGCCAAGTCCTTCAAGGCCTACCAGGACAGCGGGTTCTGGAGCGTCGACGTCAACGAGGAACTCGGCGGCACCGTCGCACCCCCGAGCCTGCGCTGGGCCATGAACGAAATGGTCCTCGGCGCCAACCCGGCGATCGCGATGTTCGCCGCGTCCTACGCCTTCGCCAAGTTGCTCTACCTGCTCGGCACCGACGAGCAGAAGAAACTCGCCCACTGGATCATCGAGAAGGGCTGGCACTGCACGATGGTGCTCACCGAGCCCGACGCGGGTTCGGACGTGGGCGCGGGCCGCACCAAGGCCGTCGACAACGGCGACGGCACGTGGAGCCTCACCGGCGTCAAGCGCTTCATCACCAGCGCCGAGTCCGACATGGTCGACAACGTCGTCCACTTCGTCCTCGCCCGCCCCGAGGGCGCGAGCGTCGGCACCAAGGGCCTGTCGCTGTTCATCCTCACCAAGTACCACGTGGACCTCGAGACCGGTGAGTTGGGCGCTCGCAACGGCGTCCACGTGACCAACGTCGAGAAGAAGATGGGCCTCAAGGTCAGCACCACGTGCGAATTGACCTTCGGCGAGCACGAGCCGGCCACCGGCACCCTCTTCGGCAACGTCCACGACGGCATCGCCCAGATGTTCCGGGTCATCGAGAACGCCCGGATGCTCGTGGGCACCAAGGCCATCGCCACCCTCTCCGCGGGCTACCTCAACGCCCTCGAGTACGCCAAGCAGCGCGTCCAGGGCCCCGACCTCACCATGGCCGCCGATAAGAACGCCCCGCGCGTCACCATCACCCACCACCCGGACGTGCGCCGCTCGCTCATGCTGCAGAAGGCGTATGCCGAGGGGTTGCGCGCGCTCGTGCTCTTCACCGCGAGCCAGCAGGACACCGTCGAGGTCGGGCAGTTGGCGACCGGCAAGGAGCACCTCGACAAGGGCACCCCGGGCGAGTTGGCCAGCCGGGTCAACGACCTGCTCCTGCCCATCGTCAAGGGCCTGGGCTCCGAGCGGGCCTGGGTGCTGCTCGGCACCGAGTCCCTGCAGACCTTCGGCGGGTCCGGGTTCCTCCAGGACTACCCGATCGAGCAGTACGTCCGCGACGCCAAGATCGACACCCTCTACGAGGGCACGACGGCCATCCAGGGCCTGGACTTCTTCTTCCGCAAGATCATCAAGGACCAGGCCGAGTCCCTCGGGGTCATCGCCGGTCAGATTCAGGAGTTCGCCAAGGACCTCGGCGCCCACGGCGGGGCCATCGACAAGGACCGCGAACTGCTCGCCACCGGTCTCGACAACGTCCAGGGCATCCTCGGCGCCATGGTCGGCGAACTCATGAAGTCCGACCCGCGCGCCGAGGGCGGCGACCTGGCCAACCTCTACAAGGTCGGCCAGAACACCACGCGCTTCCTGCTCGCCGCCGGTGACCTCGTCGTCGGGTGGTTGCTGCTGCGCCAGGCGGACGTCGCCCTGGCCGCCCTCGAGGCCGGCGCCTCCGGGAAGGACAAGGACTTCTACACCGGCAAGGTGGCCGCCGCCCAGTTCTTCGCCCGCAACGTTCTGCCCCGCCTGGCGTCCGAGCGCGCCATTGCCGAGGCCACCGACAACATGCTCATGGAGGTCCCCGAAGCCGCCTTCTGACCGGCCTCGCCGGCTTCCGTGGGTGAACCCTCGGAAGGCCGGCGACCGGGCCAGGTGCGCCCCCCATACCGCCCGAGGCGGCACGCGAAGAGTGGTCGTATGCCGCCTCGGGTCATGAGCGGGTGACGTTGCCCGAGAACGCCACCGGACGGGGAGGGGCGAGCGCCGTGGGGAGCGGGCGGCATACGGGGCCGGCGGCATACCCTGAAGGTATGGCCAACCCCGTGATCGCGTGCCCCTCGTGCGGCACCAAGAACCGCGTCCCCGTCGTCGCGCATGGCCGGCCGCGGTGCGCCTCCTGCCGGGCCGACCTGCCCTGGCTGGTCGAGGCGAGCGACGCCAACCTCAATGCCGCGCTCGACACCGGCGCCCTCGTCGTGTTGGACCTGTGGGCTCCCTGGTGCGGTCCGTGCCGACTCATCGCGCCGGTGTTGGAGTCGCTGAGCAGGGAGTTCGCCGGCCAGATCAAGGTCGTCAAGGTCAACGTCGACGACTCGCCGATGGCCGCTCGCCGGTTCGACGCGAGCAGCATCCCGCTCGTCGTCCTCCTCGACGGTGGCACGGTCGTGGACACGATGATCGGCGCGCAGCCCGCGCCCATCATGCGCAGCCGGATCACCGGGGCCCTCGCGCGGCGCGCCTGATCGGGCCGCCCGCGACCCCCAGCCACCGCTCGCGAGCGGTCGGTGGACATTCGCCCGGCGGATTCGCGCAGTGGCTGATAGGTTGGTGACCGGTTGCACAACAGCAGTTCCTCGCAGGTCGCAAGAACGCCCGTCGTCCACCGGTCGACGGGCGCGCTCGTCACGGTGGTTCCTCCGCCGGCATGGGGTGCGGTTGACACCACCTGTGGCGGCGCGAGACCGCGTCGCTGACGTGCTACAACAGAAAGAGTTACCCCACATGGCACAGGGCACCGTGAAGTGGTTCAACGCGGAAAAGGGCTTTGGTTTCATCGCCCAGGACGGCGGCGGCCCCGACGTGTTCGTTCACTACTCCGCCATCGACGTTCAGGGCTACAAGAGCCTCGATGAGGCCCAGCGGGTCGAGTTCGAGGTCACCCAGGGCCCCAAGGGCCCGCAGGCCGACCAGGTCCGCCCCGTCTGAGGCTGACCTCCCTCCGCTTCGCAAGCGCCCCTGCCCCGCATCGCCGGGCGGGGGCGCTTCCGTTTCCCTCTCGTCTCACCTGTCCCCCCTTTCCCGCCGGAAGCGCCCAAGGTCCACATCGCACCCCAACATTTCCTGCGCGAACCGCCCCTTTCCCACCGCAAGCCCCCGCAACACGTCCGCCAACACCCCGAAGCGAGGCTCGCCATCTGCCCCGATGCCGCCGCCTCGCTGTCGGGACACTCGAGGCGAGGCTCAGTTCGTTGGCGCCGCCGCCGTCGGTGCCGCACGGTAGGCATCGAGGAACGCCTTGGCGAGCGGGGCCGCCACCGACCCGCCGCTGCGCCCGTCCTCGACCAGCACCGCGAAGGCCAGATCGCCCTGGAACCCGATGAACCACGCCCGGGTGCGGGGCGGGGTGTCGGTGCCGTACTCGGCAGTCCCCGTCTTGCCCGACACCTCCCCGCCGGTCGCGTCGCGCGCGGCTGTGCCCGTGCCGTCGGTCACCACCGAGCGCATGAGAGTGCGCAGGGACTCGATGGCGCTCGCGTCCAGTGGGCTGGCAGTGGGCGGCACGTATGCCGCGCCGCTCGACGCGCTCGGCCCTCCCGCCGACGCGGTGGCCGACCTGGGGGAGGCCACCGGCGAGGCCACCGGCGAGGCCGACCCCGACGACGCGCTCGCCGACGACCCTCCGGCTGCCGCCGGCCTCGCCGAACTCTTGATGAGCGTGGGCGGAAGGTAGTTCCCCCGGGCCACCGATCCCGCTACCACGGCCATGGCGAGCGGCGAGGCCTCCACCCGGCCCTGACCGATGCTCGTGGCCGCCTGGTCGGTGCCGGCCTTGGTCTCCGGCACCGACCCGACGAAGGTCCCGTCCACCCCGATCCGCCCGGCCCAATCGGCACCCAGCCCGAGCGCCTTGGCGCCCGACGCCAGATCACCGGACGCCAACGCTCCAGACAAGCCGATGAAAGCGGTGTTGCACGACATCGCGAAATCCTGCGCGAACGTAGGCGTCCCCGCCTCTTCCCCCTCGAAATTGCGGAAACTGTGCCCGTCGACCGTCACCGTCGCCGGACATGCCACCGACGCGTTCAGGCTGGTGATGCCCTTGGTGAGATACGTGTACGTCGTTGCCACCTTGAACGATGATCCGGGAGCGTAATGCCCGTTGAGGGCCCGGTTGAGGCCGTCTCCGGTCGAGTTGGCCACGGCGAGCACCTCGCCACTCGTCACGTCGAGGGCCACCAAGGCCGCCGGTGTGGCGCCCGCCCCGGTAAGTGCCTGCTCGGCCGCGCCCTGGACCGCCGGGGCCAAGGTGGTGACGACGTCGACGCCATCGACCGGCTTGATGTCGTACAGCACCGTGCCCGTCCCCGTGACGACCTGCAGCCCAGGCGTGCCGGCCAGGACCGAGTCGTACTGGCGCTGCAGCCCCGAGAGCCCGGCCCGGTCGCCCGCGGCATACCGGCCCTTGGACGCGGCGACGATCTCCCCGGTGACCGGCCCATACGTCCCGAGCAGGGGCTGACCGAAGGACCGCGTGGCCGCCAACGGTGCTTCCTGACGCGGATAGATGACCCCGACCAGCGTGTCCAACCGAGCCCGGCGGGCGTCAAAATCCGCTGGGCGATAGGTGACAACGGGGATGGGTGCCCGCGACCCCGATGACTTGGCTGCCGCCAGTTTGGCGACGAGCGAACCGGCGGCCTCGCCGGTCAGCGCTTCGAGGCCCGCGGCCGACTCCGGGGTGGCCCGCGTCGGGTCCAACTGGACCGGATAGACCGAAGTCATCGGCATCAGGGCGGCGCCCCCCCGATCGAGGAGGTCGCCCCTCTTCGCGGCCAGGGTCTTGACCGTGAGCGTGCCCCCCGGGGCGAGTTCGGGATGCCACAGCGAGCCGGTGGCCGGCGGCTCGATCACCCACCGGCCGGACTGTTCGGACAACGCGACGGGCACGGCATACTCCCACGTCCGTCCGCTCGGCAGACTCCAGCGGACCGTGAGTCGCGCGGTCGCCTGACTCGCGGATCGGGTGACGTCCCCGGCGGTCGCGGTCACGGTCGCCGACCCCAGGCCCTTGGTGGCGGCGGCGAAGTCGGCGGCGGCGCTGCTTTGCGCGAACGCGACCCCCGTCATGTCCTTGTGGTTCCACCCGGCGACGTATGCCGCGACGGCCCGCGTGGCTGCGGCATCCTTGGCTCGATCCTCTCGGGTCCACCACCACCGGCCCCCACCCGCGGCCGCAAGTAGGGCCACGACGAGCAGGGCGGTGAGCACGCGCGTGCGGGTACGCATACCTGTCAGTGAACCCGAGCCGCACCCCCGCAGCGGTCAGGCGCGCCCGGCATGTCGTTGGCTCCCGGGTGTTTTCGGTATGCCGCCGGCCACCGGAAACACCCGCGAGCCCGGACACTCTGAACGCTCGTGGGACCGAATGGCGACGGGTTGCTCAGCGAACACCCAGGAATGGGACCTAGGGTGTCGAGAGGCTGTGTTTCGCAATGGCCTGCCTACACTTCTGAACAGGGGGCATGGGTCAGCGCGGCCGAGGCCATGTCAGAGCGAAAGGACTATGCGTGAGCCGTTGGGACGATGAGCCCGCCACGCCTACGTCGCGTCGTGGTGTCCACCGGGGCCAGCATCGGCATCCGTGGCTGCGCGCGGCGGCGTGGGTCGCAGCCTCCTTGGTCGTCCTGATCGTCGGTGGAACCGCGCTTGCCCTGTGGCGCCTCAACAGCAACGTGAGCCGGGTTGATGTGAGCAAGGCGATCGGCACTGATCGACCGACGCCGTCGATTTCGCCCGATGCCCCCTCCAAGCCGCTCAACATCCTCGCGCTCGGCTCGGACTCTCGTGAGGAACTCTCGACCGAAGAGTATGGCTCGAAGTCCAAAATTCAGGGGGCCCGGTCGGACACCGCGATCCTCATCCACATCTCGGCCGACCGCAAGTCGGTCCTGGCCGTGTCGATCCCCCGCGACACGATGCTGCCGGCGCCTCGGGGGTGCTCGGCGAGTACGCCGCGCACTCAATGGGTCATCCAGCAATGGAACAGCGCCTTCGAGATCGGTGGGGTCGGCTGCTCCATCCGTACCCTGGAAGGCAACACTGGGGTCTTTATCGACCACTACGCCGTGGTGAACTTCGAGGGGTTCAGCGCCATGGTCGACGCGCTCGGCGGCGTCGAGGTCTGCACGCCGGTGGCCGTCAACGACCCCCTCTCCGAGTTGGTGTTGCCGGCGGGCCGCTCGACGCTGAACGGGCATGACGCGCTGGGCTATGTGCGGGCGCGCAAGACGCTTTCCGACGGGTCCGACCTGGGGCGGATCAAACGTCAACAGGCCTTCATGGCCTCGGTCGCGCAGAAGGCAGTGTCGACCGAGATGCTGCGCCGACCCGACAAGGTCTATGGCTTCTTGAGCGCGGCGACCAAGTCCTTGACGACCGACCCGCAGTTCGGGGTGTCCGAGATGGCGGACGTGGCCAAGAGCCTCCAGAACGTCGGGGCCCAGCACATCCAATTCGTCACCGTGCCCGTTGAGGATTACCCGAAGGATCGCAACCGGGTTCAGTGGACCGACAACGCCGACATCGTGTGGAACGCGATCAAGGCCGACAGTCCCCTCGGAACGCCGGGCTCGACGCCGAGCCCATCGTCGTCATCGTCCGGCACGGCGAGCCCGAGCGCCGAGCCGCTCACCGTCAGCCCGGCCCGGATCAGCGTCCGGGTCCTGAACGGTTCGGGTATCAAGGGCATCGCCGGCCAGGCGGCGGAGGCTTTGCGCGTCCAGGGGTTTGCCTCGGTGACGGCGGGGGACGCGCCGCGGGCGTCGGGCGTGCTCGTTGAGTATTCGCCCTACCAGGAGGACGCGGCTCGCACTGTCGCCGCTGCCTTCCCCGGGGCCACCTTGCGTGTCAACTCCTCGCTGCACGACCTGGTCCAGGTGACGTTGGGCACGGGAGCCCCCACCGTGGTCGAGGTGCCCAACCGCCTCGGCACGACGCCGCTGCCCTCACCGAGCATCACCGGCACCTCTCCGCCGGAAAAGCCGGGGTCCGCGTCGCCGTCGCCCGAAATCCCCACCCGGACGGCGGATCAGAACATCTGCCAGGAGTAGGTCCGGCCCGGCGGCCAACCTCTCACGGGGGGTTAGAAGAGACGGCCCGCCCCTGCGTGTCGCGCCGCTTCCAGCGTCAGGAGGGTGCGCTTGCGGTCCAGCCCCCCGGCATACCCGGTGAGCGAACCGTCGGCACCCACGACCCGGTGGCAGGGGATGATGATGCTGATCGGGTTGCGCCCCACGGCCTGCCCGGCCCGGCGCGCCCAGTCGCGGTTGCCGAGGTCGGCCGCGAGGGTGCCGTAGGTCGTGGTCGTGCCGTAGGGGATGGTGGTGAGGGCGTCCCAGACCCGCTCGGCGAAAGGGTCGCCGTGGGTGCGGGTGGGGATGGTGAAGGTGGTGCGCTCGCCGGTGAGGTATGCCGCGAGCTCGGCGCGGGTGGCCGCGAAGAGGGGGTCTTCGGCCGTGGTGGGGTGGCCGATGGCGTCGTCGGCGGGTGGGTGCCAGTGGCCGGGGAAGTAGAGCCCGATGAGCGCGTCCTCGCCGTCGAGGGATTCGCCGACGGCGAGGAGGTCGCCGAGGCTGGTGGCGAGCGGGGCGTGACGCCGCATCGGGGTCACCTTCCGTGGGTGGCTGCGGAGCGCCCAGTATGCCGCGCGCGTCTCGTTCCCGGGGCGGGCGTGCCGCTTGTGTGGCTCTGTGGTTTGGATGAGTGTCCGGGCTCCGTGGTGCGCCGAGCGCCGGCGTGCACGGGGGGCTTGCGGGCACGGGAGCGGAGTGCCAGTGTTGAATATGCAGTCGATGAACGTCGAGAGGCGACTATGTCTTTCCTGGCAGGCCATATTCCTGGATTCCACCTGCCGGGGACGTTGATCCCCATCGGGGCCGTGGTGGCCCAGCAACAACAGATGGCGCAAGAGCAGGAACAACTCGAGGCGGGTTTCCTGCTGCTGTGTACGAGTCAGTCCGGTCCCGCCTCTCAACGTCGCGTTCAGCAGGCCACTCCAGTGAGAGAGAAATGAAATGCCCTATGCCTATCTCGCCTTCGGCCGAGCCATTGAGGAGAAAAAAGTAGTGACGTTCGATGGTGAGGAATTTGAGGTCTCTCCGTCCGAACTTGATCGGCGACTTGAAGAGTGCGAGGAGGAGCGTCGCCGCATTGAGCAACGAAACCTTCGAGCAACAGAAGCGGTGCATAAGGCGAGAGACTCCTGGCTGACCTCATGCGAGTTGCGCGAGCGCCAGTACCCGGAACGTTTGGTGGGGCCCAAGAGAGCAGAACTCAGTTATGATTCCTTCACACTGGACGGGGTGCCTCAGAAATGCGCGGCTGGCCACGGCCGCGCCTACCTGGAAAAAGTGGCCGAAGAGAAATTCCCGGACGCTGTAATGGAGAAGGTTCCGGCGCGGCCCAAGTCGCGAGTTGCCTATGGCGTATACTGGAAGGCGAATTTAATCCAAGACGGGGAATCCCAGGAACTCGCTTGGCCCTTCCTGACTATGGATCACGGAGCGCCCTTGCAGTGGATCACCCAGGTGCTCAATGAGTATGAGGAACAGGGCTGGTCGTTGGTGCAAGTGACCGAGGACCACGGCCTCTACCGCCGCGAAGACGGACTCAACGAGGCCTACCTCAACCGCATTCGCTATCTCCTCCATCGGGCCCCCTGACCTCGTTCGCGCGACCAGCCGTACGCGCCGACCGGGGCGAGACGGCGAACGGCATCCGGGGCGGGCGGCATGTGCGGCGGACGCGGGAGGCGTGGGGAATGATCGGCCGAACGGGCACCCACAGGCGTCGCCCTCTTCGTGCCATTCCGCGACCTGGCTGAAGCTGCGAACATCTCCACCCTCTTCAGTCACGTGCCTCAGGGACAGTTCGCCACCCGCGTGGGCCCAGTCTTCGACAAACTCGGTGCTCCGCTCACCAAGGTCGAGAACGCGTCCCTCAAGCCCCTCGCCATCACGTTCGTCGACCACGTCATCATCCTGTGCAACGAGGTACCAACGACGACGGAGCGTTCGCCTACTGCGCGAGCACGGCGCCGTCCGGTTGGACCGGCCTGGCGCGCCGAGCGACGAGGTCCGGCGGGCGTGACGGGCCGGGGGCAACGGCACCGGCGGCCTCTCCGGGTGCCCTGTGCGCGCCGCCCACGCTGCGCCGAGAGAGCCTCCAGCGCACCCAGAAAGCGAGGATGGGGCCCACTCGCAAAAGCGGGGACCCCATCCTTCAGGTGGCGGAGGCGGAGGGATTTGAACCCTCGATGGGGGCTACCCCAAACCGCATTAGCAGTGCGGCGCCATAGACCGGACTAGGCGACGCCTCCAACAAGCCTCGCTAGGGTAACCGTCCCGACCCTCTCCGAGCAAAGTCGACCCCCAACCCGGGCCTGCGCGTCGTGCGTGACGGCAGAGCCGCGGCCCGGCCGCTGCGGTCGAAAGAGTGGGAGACGCCGAGGAATCGGGGTTTTCTCGGCGTGTCTCACTCTCTCGACGGGGGAGTGGCGACTGCAGCACGCACCTCGGGTGACGTCGGCAGCAACACCGAGAACGCCGTCCGCCCCGGTTGGCTATCCAACTCCACGCGCCCCTGATGGGCCCCCGCGACCGCCGCAACGATCGACAACCCCAGCCCGGTCGACCCCGACGCCCGGTTGCGCGAGTCGTCGCCGCGCGTGAACCGCTCGAACACGTTGGGCTGCAAGGATTCCGGTATGCCGGGCCCGTCGTCTTCGACGGTCACCCGGACCACGTCCGCCTCGGGACGCACCCGCGTGACCACCCGGGTCCCGGCCGGGGTGTGAGTACGCGCATTGGCGAGCAGGTTCGCCAGCACCTGGTGGAGACGGGCCTGGTCGCCCGGCACCTCGACCGGCTCGTCGGGCAAGTCGAGCTCCCACACGTGATCGGGCGCCGCGGCATACGCATCGCTGACGACATCCATCGCGAGCAGGGTGAGGTCGACCGGCGCCTGCTCCAACGGGCGCCCCGAATCCAAGCGCGCCAGCAGCAACAAGTCCTCGACGAGTCCCTGCATCCGCAACGCCTCCGACTCCACTCGGGACAGTGCGTGGGTGACCGACGCGGGCACCGGGTCGGGCTCGCGACGGGACAACTCGGCATACCCGCGAATCGAGGCGAGCGGGGTGCGCAACTCGTGCGAGGCGTCCGCGACGAATTGGCGCACCCGCGTCTCGGAGGCCTGCCGGGTCTTGAGCGCGTCCTCGACGTTGTCGAGCATCGTGTTGAGGGCGTGGCCGACCTGGCCGACCTCGGTGTGCGGATCGGCGTCCGCGGCCGCCACCCGCGCGGGCAGGCGGACCGCGCCGGAGTCGAGTTTGAGGTCGCTCACCTGGCGGGCGGTGTCGGCGACCCGGACGAGCGGGGCGAGGTTGCGCCGGATGAGCCAGTTCCCGCCGACGCCGACGATGACGAGGCCGAGGAGGGTGCCGCCGGCGACGAGTTCGAGGAGGTTGGCGAGGGTTTGGTCGACGGCGGCGGTGGGCACCCCGACGATGGTCGTGGTCGTCCCATCGCTGCGGGCGGCCACCAGGTAGGTGCCCGTGCCTTGGCCGAGGTCGACGCGCTCCTCGTGTTGCTGCAGGTCGCTGCTCGCTGCCACGAGGGTCGCGATCTGGCTGGAACTCAACCTTTCTCGATTGGTGCCGAAGGACGTGATCATCGCCATCGGCTGCCCACTACTGTCGAGCACCACCGCATCGGAACGCATGACCACGCGCAACACCGCCGAGGAGTTGCGCGGACCGGGACCGTGTCGCCCCGTCCCCTCCTCGCCGCTGCCGATGACGGGAGAGTCGCGGGTCGGGCCCGGCCCGATCGCCGAGTTCTGGGCGCCGGCCAGTTCATCGTGGAGTTGGCCGTCGAGGTGCCGCTTGGTGAAGCCGACGGTGAACGCCCCGGTCGTCAGCATGACCACGGTGAACAACGCGAGCACCGACACCAGCACTTGGGAGCGCAAGGTCCACGTCGAGGGGCGGAGCAACGTGGCGGGCATGGGGCGGGCCTTTCGGGCGAGGAGGTGAGGCTGGCTAGTCGGCGGGCTTGAGAACGTACCCGACGCCGCGCATCGTGTGGATCATCGGGGCCCGCCCGGCGTCGACCTTCTTGCGCAGGTAGGAGATGTAGAGCTCGACAACGTTGGCTTGCCCGCCGAAGTCGTAGTTCCACACCCGGTCGAGGATCTGGGCCTTGGAGAGCACCCTCTTGGGGTTGCGCATGAGGTAGCGCAACAACTCGAACTCGGTCGCCGTCAGCGTGATGGAAGCGCCACCGCGGGTGACCTCGTGGCTGTCCTCGTCCATCGTGAGGTCGCCGACCACGAGCAGGCTCGACGCGTCGTCCGCGACAATCGCCGTGCGGCGCATGAGCGCTCGCAGCCGGGCGACGACCTCCTCGAGGCTGAACGGTTTCGTCACGTAGTCGTCGCCGCCGGCCGTCAACCCCGCGACCCGATCCTCGACCGCATCCTTGGCGGTGAGGAAGAGGACCGGCACGTTGGGCGTGTCGGCTCGCATCCGCCGCATGACCTCCAACCCGTCGAAGTCGGGCAGCATCATGTCGAGGACGACCGCGTCCGGCTCGAACTCCTTGGCGGCGCGCACCGCCTTCAGCCCGGTGCCCGCGGTCTGGACCTCCCAGCCTTCGTATCGCAGGGCCATGGAAAGCAACTCGGTGAGGTTGGCCTCGTCGTCGACGACGAGGACCCGGACGGGGCTGCCGTCGAGGCGCTGCAGCTGAGGGGCGGTGTGCGTGCTGTTCATGGTCGTTAGTCAACCGTGGCTGGGTCGGTGCCGGCCATGTGTTCGCTGTGTGATTTCTGTGAGGTGCCGCCCCGGTCTGGTGGGCAGATCCTAGCCCGGGCACGGGTCGCTGACAGCCTCCCCATAGCGCCGGCGCCGATCGTGACGGAGTCATTCCCTTCCCGCTGAGGAGTCCGCAATGCCCGATCGCCACCCCGACGTCCCGTCGTCCGCCGACCCCACCGTCGAAACCCCGGTGTATGCCGCGGACCCGCCCGCCGCTGCCGCGTCCAGTCCCGAGATGGCCGCGGATCCGGCCCCGGAGGTCTTCCCGACCGCGGCGTATGCCGTGAGCCCGGCGCCCACGGCGCGGCGCTGGCCCTGGTCGGCGCGCACCACGGCCATTGCGGCTGCGGCGGCGCTGGGGATTGCCACGGTGGGGGCGGCCAGCGGCGCGGCAGCGGTCAGCCTGATGCAGGGCAGCGACCACAGCGGCCAGTTCCAGGGGGGCGGTCACGGTGGCCCGGGAGGCCAGGGCCAGGGCCAGGGGCAGCAGGGCGGCGGCCCGGGGCAAAACACCCAGGGCGGTCCCGGTCAACAGGGCGGGCCGGGCACGCAGGGGTTCGGCAGCCAGAGCGGCACCCAATCGGGGGTCATCGGTGGCACGGGTGTGAGCGGTTCGGCGATGGGAGGTGGGGTGACGAGCACGCGCGGTTCGTGACCGACCCAGCCCCGCGGCATACTGAAGCGGCGCGCACCTGTGACGGTGCGCGCCGCTCTCGACCGGTGTCCTGCTCCGTGGCGGCTAGCCCTGGGGCGGGGAGACCGCCGGCGCGGCGCCCTTGGCCAGCCGAGACTCCTTGTGGCCGTAGGCGAAGTAGATGCCGAAGCCGAGGGCCATCCAGATCGCGAACCGCAGCCACGTCTCCAACGGCAAGGTGAGCATGAGGTAGGCGCAGATCGCGGCCGAGATCCACGGCAGCCACGGCGAGAACGGCACCTTGAACGGCCGGTCGAAGTCGGGGCGCCGCTTGCGCAACACCGGCACGGCGAGCGAAACGAGGAAGAACGCGGTGAGGGTGCCGATGTTGATCATGTATTCGAGCTTGCCGACGGGCGTGAACGCGGCGACCAGCGCGACGATGACCCCGACCCCGACGGTGATCTTGACCGGCGTGCCGGTGCGGGGGTTCGTCTTGCCCAGCCCCGAGGGCAGCAGCCAGTCCCGCGACATCGCGAACACCACCCGCGAGGTGCCGATGAGCAGCGTCATGACGACCGTCGTCAGACCCGCGACGGCGCCCGCCGAGATGAGCGTGGCGTAGAACGGCTTGCCCACGTCGACGAAGATCTTGGCCAACGAGGCCTCCGAGGAGAGCTTGTCGTAGCGCACCATGCCGGTCATGACCAGCGCCACCGCGCAGTAGAGCACCGTGCAGATGAGCAGCGAGCCGATGATGCCGCGGGGCAGGTCGCGGGCCGGGTTCTTTGCCTCCTCCGCGGTGGTGGCGACGACGTCGAAACCGATGTAGGCGAAGAACACCAGGGAGGCGCCGGCGAGGATGCCGCCGATCCCGTATGCCGTCGGCGAGAGCCCGAAGAGGGTCTGGATGAGCGGGGCCTCCCAGGTCGAGGCGGCCCCCTGGGTGGCGACGGCCTCGGGCACGAACGGGCTGTAGTTGGCCGTGTTGATGTAGCCGATGCCGGCGATGATGACGAACAGCACGATGAACACCTTGAGCGCGACGAGCGCCATGTTGACGCGCATCGACTCCTTGATGCCGATCGTCACGAGCACGGTGAGGACCGCGACCAGCCCGAACGCGGGCAGGTCGAAACTCGACCCGTAGGCCACCGAGGCGGGGATGGTGATCCCGAGCCGGTCGAGGAACACCCCGAGATAGGCCGACCACCCTTGGGCGACGACGGACGCGCCGAGCATGAGCTCGAGGAGCAGGTCCCACCCGATGATCCAGGCGACGATTTCCCCGAGTGAGGCGTAGGAGAAGGTGTATGCCGACCCGGACACCGGGATCGCGGAGGCGAACTCGGCGTAGCACAGGGCGGCCAGGCCGCAGCAGAGCGCGGCGACGATGAAGGACACGATGATGGCCGGCCCGGCGAGGGAGTGGGCAGCCCGCCCGGCGACGGTGAAGATGCCGGCCCCGATGACGACCCCGACCCCGAAGACGGTGAGGTCGAGCGCGGTGAGCTTCTTCTTGAGCTGGTACTCCGGCTCGTCGCCCTCGAGGATGGTCTGCTCGATGGACTTCGTACGCATGACGCTCATGCGGTGTTCTCCCGTCGACGGATGTGGATGAGGCAACCTAACGCGTTGGGGTCGTCGGTGCGCGGCGAGTCCGCCGTCCCGATGACCTGGATTCCCAGCTGGGTGAGGTGCTGGGCTGATTCCCTGTTTCCGACTGTCATACCCCTGAGCCCCTCAACATCAGGGCTGGTGCGGACGGTGATAGGGACGCGCGGGGTGAGCCGGTCGGGCGGGTCGAGCCGGTCGGGCCACGATGACCGGCAGTTCGTCGGTGTCGTCGATGTCGCGTTCGAGGTCTTCGCTGCGATACACCTGCTCCCACGGCCTGTGCCGGTCGGGCGTTGCGGACCGTCCCCCCGGTATGCCGCTGCCGCGCCCACCAGCCCTGCCGTCGCCGCCCCCGTCGCGGCGACCGCGCGAGGACGGGGAGCGTGATGGTGGGTCTGCGGCATACCCGGTGCCGGGACCCCCCTCCGGCGCGGGGCCGGCATACGGGTCGCCCGAGCCCGGCCGGGGCGAGCGAGTGTCATCATCGGGATCCCGATCGTCGGGGCCCCCCTGCGGATCGGGGTCATCGTCCAGGCGGTCGTCGCCGTCCCAGCGGTCCTCGCCTGCATGGGGTGCGAGGTTGAAGAGTTGACGGCAAATGGCCTGGTAGAGCTGCTCGGCGTTGGGCACGTGTTCGACGGTGGAAAGGGCTTGTTCCTGACCGGCGGATTCGATGTGGAAGGAGCCGTAGCCGAGCAGGCGGCCCATGAGGCTGCGGTCGAAGCGCAGGTCGGTCACCTTCGTCATGAGGAGCATCGAGGCCCGGCGGTGGATGAACCCTTCGAAGTAGAGAAGGCGCCGGGCGGTGACGACGAAGAAGTCGTGGCGCCAACTGGCGATCCGCCAAGCGAAGTAGCCGGTCATGACGAGCCAGGTGAGCCACATGGCACTGGCGAGCATCTGCCCCGAGGGCGTCTCCGGGGCGTTCACATCGACGGTAAAGGCCAGGATGGTGGCGAGGACCATGCCGAGGATCGGCCAGAACTGAGAGATCCAGTGTTGCCGCTCAACGGCGACGACATGCTCGCCAGGGAGGATGTAGCGGCGCAGTTCGCGGACGTGACGGGCCGACGCGACGCGGCCGCGGCCCCCGCCCCGCGCGGCGACGCTCACGAGGTCACCGCTTGAGGAGGGCGTCGAAGAAGGCGGCGATGTTCTTGACCCCATTGCCGAGGATGTCCCATGCGTTGCCGACGAGGGCGGCGGCGTTGGTCGGTGAGGTGAAAATCGCGTAGAGCACGAAGATGACGAGCAGCCACAAGACGAGCTTCTTGATGGGCGGCATGGTCACTCCCGATGGTCAGGTCGCAGGGCGCGCGTCGTCACACCCGGCCCCATCATGACGGATGTGACGGGTGTGACGTGTGAGGCGTAGCGGCGTGTCGGGGTGCGCGGCAGATGAGCCAGGCGGGAAGTGGCGCCCGCGAGGTCGGCGTTCGCCCGCGGCATACCGGGTGGTCAGACGACGCCGTAGAGCCGGTCACCGGCGTCACCGAGACCGGGGACGATGTAGCCGTGCTCGTTGAGGCGCTCGTCAATCGCCCCGGTGACCAGCGTGATCGGCGGGGTGACGTCGGCGAGATCGGCCTCCATCCGGGCCACGCCCTCCGGGGCCGCGAGCAGGGTGACGGCGGTGATGTCGTCCGCGCCGCGGTCGAGAAGGAACCGGATCGCGTCGACCATGGAACCCCCGGTGGCGAGCATCGGGTCGAGGACGTAGACCTGGCGCCCGTGGAGGTTGTCGGGGAGCCGGTTGGCGTAGGTGATGGCCTCGAGGGTCTCCTCGTTGCGCTGCATCCCGAGGAACCCCACCTCGGCACTGGGCAGCAGGCGCACCATGCCCTCGAGCATCCCGAGGCCCGCGCGCAGGATGGGCACGACGAGCGGCTTGGGGTTGGACAGTTTGATGCCGGTCGTCGGCGCGACGGGCGTCTCGATCTCGAAGGGTTCGACCCGCACGTCCCGGGTCGCTTCGTACGCGAGGAGGGTCATCAGCTCCTCGGCGAGGCGCCGGAATGTCGGGGAGTCGGTGCGCTTGTCACGCAGGTAGGTCAGTTTGTGGGCGATGAGACGGTGGTCGGCGACGTGGACGCGCATACGCGAAACTTACCCCGTGGGCTCACCTCGCCGTGCCGCGCTCGATCCGGTGTATGCCGCTGCGCTCGCCACGGCGTTGGAGCTGGCTGCCGCTGCGGGCCGGGTCGGGGAGGTGCCGGTGGGGGCGGTGGTCCTGGGGCCGGACGGTCTCGAATGGGGACGGGGGGCCAACGAGCGGGAGCGCGGGTCGGGCGGCGCGGGTGGGGGCGGCGGGGACGTGCTGGGGCACGCGGAGGTGGTGGCGCTGCGGGCGGCGGCGCGGCATACGGGGTCGTGGCGGTTGACCGGAGCCACATTGGTGGTGACGTTGGAACCGTGCCCGATGTGCTGCTGGGCGGCGCAACAGGCGCGGGTGGAGCGGGTGGTGTTCGCGGCGTGGGACGACAAGGCGGGAGCGTGCGGGTCGGTGTGGGACCTGGCCCGGGACTCGCGGGCGCTGCATCGGATGGAGGTCATCGGGGGAGTGGCGGGGGCGGCGGAGGCGAGTGCGGCGTTGCTCCGGGAGTTCTTTGCGGCGCGCCGGTAGGCGGGGGTCGGGATCGAGGGAGCGGGCTTGGGCGCCAGGGTAGGCATGCTGCGGCGAAGGGGAGACCGCACGCGTGGGGTGCTGGCTCGGCACGGATTTCGGGGAGGCTCACGCCCTCGGGTAGTCTGTCCGGCGGTGGCGTGTCCGAGCGGCCAAAGGAGCACGCCTCGAAAGCGTGTGTGGGGGCAACTCCACCGTGGGTTCGAATCCCACCGCCACCGCTCATAGGGAAACAGCCCCGCGGCAGCGGGGCTGCTTCCGTCCAGGGCGCTCTGCGAGTGTCGCGATCCCGGACTGTGGATGTCAGGATCGCCGTCACGCCTTGGTGGGGCGGTGGCTCTGGGTCCTCGTGACGAGTGCCCGCAACCCTCCGAAACCGCCCCGTGTTGACCGGCCTTCTTCGCTCCCCAGGCGCCTTGACTGCCTTGACTATGATCTACACTTGGAGCATGACGACTGTGACGGCCGCGCTGCCGGTGCGTATGCCGCGAGCCGGCGACGAGGGTCGCAACGCGACCTTCACGCGACTGGTGCGTGCCTTTGCGGAGGCGCTCACCGACGACGACCTCGACCGGCTCGCCGACGTCTCCCCTGAGGTGGTGGCGCACGCGATCGTCGATGCCCTTCCCGACGTCGACACGGGCGCACTCGAAGAGGCCCTCGGCCCGTTCTACGACACGGCCGGTCTGCGTCGACGCCTCAAGATCACCAGGCAAGCACTGGCGTCGCGGGTGGCGGCGGGTTCGTTGCTCGCGATTCCGGACGAGACCGGGCGGCTGCTCTACCCGACATTCCAGTTCCGCGCCGGCACCGCCGAAGTGCTGCCAGGGGTTGGCGAGATCGTGCGGGCGGTGACCGAGGCGGGCGCGGACCATCTCACCTGCGCCATGTGGCTGACCGCGCTCGACCCGCGCCTGGGTCAACCCCCCATCGAGGGGCTGCGTCACGGCGGCGGTGACACCGTCCTGCGCAACCTCCGCGCCGACCTCGACCGCTGGTTCCATCAGTGATCCCCGGGCCACGGCCACGATCCGGGTCCGCGCTTGGGCCTGCCCCTGCCGATACCCGGCAGTGGCCCTCGGTGGCTTCCCGAGGCACCTGGGTGCGGGCGCACGCGATCGGTCTTGGCCCCTGGTGGTTCGCCACCGCTCACCCCAGCGACCGGGAATCAGGCGGCCGCTTCGATCTCGATAGCCCCGAGGGGACGTGCTACGTCGCGCGCACCGTCGAGACGGCCGTCCGCGAAAAGGTCGGTCACCTGGGCCTGAGCCATCGGAACCTGCCCGCGGCCCTCCTCGACACGATCGCGGTGGCGCAGCTGTCGCCGCGCCACCGGCCCGACCGCGGACCCAACGTTCACCTCTTCCACGAGGATGCGGTCGGGTTGGTGACCCGCGAGACCTCGACCGATGACTCCTACGCCCGCAGCCAGGAGTGGGCCAGAGCGTTCCGCAGGGATGGGTGGGCCGGCATCCGCTACCTGCCGCGTTTCGATCCGTCGCCGAACGGCGTCGCCGAGGCTTGGTTCGGACCCATGGGCGCCCACTCATTGCCCGCCACGCCGGTGCAGGACTGGCGTGCGCGCCTCCCGAACCGCCCGGTCCGCCACCTGTCGTCGCGGCACGTGCGGGTCATCGACCCGGCGGCGGGCGGCATACCGTAGCGATCACCTGGGGCGCAAGCGACCCCGGATGCCGTCAGCGCCAGAAGGGGCGCAACGAGGCCACCGCGGACAGGGCGGTCGCGGCCTCGCCGACGAGCGCCGCCTCGTCGATGACAGGCACCTCCGCGCCCACGGACTTGAGAATGAGGCCCCGGGTGTGGGCGTCGTTGAGTAGCCCCAACGCATCCTGCAACCCGCCTACGACACCCGCGAACTCCACCGGATAGCCCCCCGCCGCGGGATAGAGCCCGGCGAAAAACTGGGCGCCGTAGCGCAACTTCTTGGCCTGGATCCGCACCCGGTGCCGATCGCTCGGGCTCAACTCGGCCAGCCGCCCCACCCGGCGCACCACCCGCTGCCACCGTCGTTCGAGCGCCTCGGTCGCGGTGTCGACGGCCGGGGGATCGGGGTCGAGCCCCCAGGGGGCGTGGGCGCGGAACCGGTCGACGAGCGCCCACGCGTCGGCCCACCGCTGCGACCCCAACACCTCGATGACGTCGTCGTATGCCGCCTCGCGCCGCTCGCGCAGCACCGCCCGCTGGGCCTCACTGAGGCAGTCGCTGACGTCGTCGGCGAGGAACACGTCGAGGTCACGAGCCTCCCCCAGCGGCAGGGCCAACTCGCGGATCTCGTCATTGAGCCAGCCCACTTGCGGGTCGTCGATGACCCGCAGGAACAGGGACAGGGCTGACCGGAACCGGCGAATCCCCACCCGGGTCTGGTGCAGCGACTCCATCGCCCGCTCGTCGATGACATCGGGCACATTGAGGCGCCAATGGGTGATGCACTCGCTCGTGATGGCGAGGAACGCAGCACTCGTCCGTGCCCCAGGGTCGAGGTCGACCGGGGCCGCCTTGCGCACCGTCATGACTTCGACGGGGATGGCGTCGGTGAGCCAGCAACTGGAGCGGGACACGCGGGCAACCCCGCCGATGCGCTGGGGAGCGGCGTCAGGTTGACGAACCCCTGGCCGAGAGCCACGTCGACGGTGGCGTCCTTGCGGTCATCGGGCGCCTGGATCGCGCCGGTCCCCACCGAGGTGGCGACGAGCGCGGCATACACCTTGCCCTGCGGCCCGAAGCGGATCTCGGCAGGCCCGGTGATCGTCTTCTTGAGCGGATCGTTGGAGACCTTGGCGACCTTGTAGCCCTGTGCCGTGAACTCCTTCGCCGTCGAAGCCGCCAACCCCGCCCGTGACGTCGCGTTGTAGACGTTGAGGGTCACCTTGGCCGGCGACACCGCCGCCTGATCGGCGGGCACACACGTCGGTGCCGGGGTCGCCGACCCCGTCGACCCCCGCGAGTAGATGAAGGCCCATCCCAACCCGATCGCGAGGATGCCCAGCAGCACCCCAACGGTGATGAGCGCCTTGCGTTTGCGCTGGCGCGCTTGTTGGACCGCGGCGCCTTCGACTTCGTCGTAGTCGTCGTAGTCGTACTCGCCGTCGTCGTAGTCGGGCTCGTCGTAGGCCGGGTCCTCGTATGCCGCCTCGTTACCCTCGTGGTCGAGGTGCCGGTCTCGCTCGTTGCTGCTCATGACAGGATCAACACCCGCGCGTGGAGGGTGGGCCGCTGGTGGAGCGCCGCTCGGAGGGCCCGGTGGAGACCGTCTTCGAGGTAGAGGTCGCCGCGCCATTCGACGACGTGGGCGAACAGATCGCCGTAAAAGGTCGAGTCCTCGGAGAGGAGCATCTGCAGGTCGAGGGTGCGTTTGGTCGTGATCAGGTCATCGAGCCGGACCAGGCGTGGCGGCACATCGGTCCACTGGCGGGCGGTCAGCCCGTGGTCCGGATAGGGGCGCGAGTCACCCACGGCCTTGAAGATCACGACTGCCACTGTAGTGGGCCGATACATTGGTGGCCGTGACCGACGCCACCACATCTGCCGCTGCCTCGCCCGCAGCTCCGCTGCCGCACCAGATCGCCGAAATTGCCGCCGGATACGCCTTCACCGGCCCCGCGCTGGAGTTCGGGGCCGCAGTGCTCGACGGTGCGGCATACCCGCAAGCCCTAGTGAAGATCCCGCTTGCCGTGATGAACCGCCACGGCCTGGTCGCCGGCGCCACCGGCACCGGGAAGACCAAGACCCTCCAACTCATGGCCGAGCAACTCGTCGAGGACGGCGTCCCCGTGTTCCTCGCCGACGTCAAGGGGGACCTGTCCGGGATCGCGAGCCCCGGCATACCCAACGACAAGATCACCGCCCGGGCACGCGACATCGGCATGGAATGGCAGGCCAAGGGGTACGCCACCGAGTTCTACTCCCTCGGCGGTCAGGGCAAGGGCATCCCGGTGCGGGCGGCCGTGTCGTCCTTCGGGCCGACGCTGCTCGCCAAGGTGTTGGGGCTCAACGCGACCCAGGAGTCGAGCCTGGGGTTGGTGTTCCACTACGCCGACACCAAACAACTGTGGCTCGACGACATCAAGGACCTGCGCGCCGTCGTCCAACACCTGACGAGCGACGAGGGCAAGGCCGACCTCAAGGATCTTGGCGGGCTGTCCGCCGCGACCGCGGGTGTCATCCTGCGCGAACTCGTCAACTTCTCGGCCCAAGGCGCCGACGTGTTCTTCGGGTTGCCCGAGTTCGACACCGCCGACCTGCTCCGGCAGACCGCGGACGGCAAGGGCCTCATCTCGATGCTCGAACTGCCCGCTGTCCAGGACCGGCCGCAGTTGTTCTCGACGTTCCTCATGTGGCTGCTCGCTGACCTCTACCACGACCTGCCCGAGGTGGGGGACCTCGACAAGCCGAAGCTGGTCTTCTTCTTCGACGAGGCGCACCTGCTCTTCCACGACGCGAGCAAGGCCTTCCTCGACCAGATCCAGCAGACCGTCCGGCTCATCCGGTCCAAGGGCGTCGGCATCTTCTTCGTCACCCAGACCCCCAAGGACGTGCCCGCCGACGTCCTCGCCCAGTTGGGCAACCGGGTCCAGCACGCCCTGCGCGCCTTCACCCCCGACGACGCCAAGGCTCTCAAGGCAACCGTGTCGACCTACCCGACATCGGGATACGACCTCCAGGCGCTGCTCACCCAGTTGGGCATCGGCGAGGCCGTCATCACGGTGCTGTCCGAGCGGGGCGCACCGACGCCGGTCGCGTGGACGCGGATGCGGGCGCCGCAGTCGCTCATGGCGCCGGCCCCCGACGGGCTCATCGATGCCACCGTCGCCTCGTCGTCGGCGGCGGCCAAGTATGCCGCGGCCTTCGACCGGCAGTCGGCCTACGAAATGCTGACGGCCCAGGCGCAGGCCACCGCTGCGGCCGCCCAACAGGCCCAGGAGCAGGCTCAGCAAGCCCCGGCACCGGCGCCTGCGGGCGAGCCGCCGGCTCCGCGGGGTCGCCCGGCCCGTGAGGAGCCGGGCATGTTCGAGCAGGTGCTGAGCAACCCGGCGGTGCGCTCGATGATGCGCTCGGCGGGGTCTGCGCTGGGCCGCGAGATCACCCGCTCGATCTTCGGCACCGCTCGCCGCCGCTGAGAGCGAGGCCGACGCGGACCCCGTGCGGTGGGAGCGCCTCGGCCGGCGCTCGGCGCTGCCGCCACGCTCACTGCAGCACCAGGGCAATCAGGGCAATGACGGGGACCGAGCCGATCGTCGTGATCAGGATCGTGTCGCGCGCCAGCGTCGGGGCTCGGTCGTAGCGCGAAGCATGGACGAAGACGTTCTGGGCGGTCGGCAGCGCCGAGCACACGACGACAGCCAGCAGGGCATGACCCTGCACACCGAGCACTAGGTCGGCGACGGCCCAGACGACGAGGGGCTGGACCACGAGTTTGAGGCCCGAGGTGAGGGCGAGTTCGGCGCGGTTCTCGCCACCGATGCCCGGGCCCAGCCGCAGGGCAATGCCGTAAGCGAGGAGCATCCCCGGCACGGCGAGGGACGCGACGAGGTCAACCGGGCGGGCGACGAGCGTCGGGAGCGTCCAGCCGGTCACCGAGAGCAAGAGTCCAACCAATGTGCCGATGGTCATCGGGTTCGTCAGCGGCCGCACGACGATGTCGCGCGCTCGGGGCGCGTGACCCCCGCGGTCGGCGTCGAGCAGCGCCAAGGCGAACGGCTGCAGGACGAGGAGTTGGAGCAGCAGGGTGGGCGCGACGAACGATGCGTTGCCCAAGACGTAGACGGCGACCGGGATGCCGAGGTTGCCGGCGTTGACGTAGGCGCTCGACAAGGCCCCGATGACCGTGTGCCCCACGCCGTGGCGCCAGCCCAACCGGGCCGACGCGGCATACACCACGACGGGGACGGCGACCCCGCACGCCGTGGCGATCAGGTTGCCGGACAGCACGTCCCGCACATCGGCGTGCGCGATCGTCGTGAGCAGCAGGGCCGGGGAGGCGACGAAGAACGCCACCGTGTTGAGCAGGCACTGCGCCGACAGGTCGACCAGGCCGATGTGCGCGATGAACGCCCCGACGGCGATGACGATGCCGATCGTCGTGAAGCCTTCGAGGACGTGGAGCACGCCTCGATCATGCCGTGCCGGCGACCGACGCCCGCAGGGGTCTCACTCCGGGCGCAGCACCCCTTGGAGCGCGTCGAGCACCGAGACGTCCTCGATCGTGCCGGGCACCGAGGGCACCTTGCCGTCGGCCATCTCCCGCATGGTCTTGCGCAGGATCTTGCCCGAGCGGGTCTTGGGCAGGGCGGCGACGATGTCGACCTGGCGCAGGCTGGCGACCGCGCCCACCTCGTCGCGGACCCGCTGGATCAACTCGCGGCGGATGCGCTCGCCCTGCGTTTCGGCGTCAACGCCGGCCTTGAGGACCACGAGCCCGCGAGGCACCTGACCCTTGAAGTCGTCGGCGACGCCGATGACGGCGCACTCGGCGACATCGTGGTGACCGGCCAACGCGGCCTCGATCGACCCGGTGGAGAGGCGGTGGCCGGCGACGTTGAGGACGTCGTCGGTGCGGCCCATGACGTAGACGTAGCCGTCGGCGTCGATGAGCCCGCCGTCACCGGTGAGGTAGTAGCCGTCGTAAACCGAGAGATAACTGGCGACGTAGCGGTCGTCGTCCTGCCACAGGGTCGGCAGGGTCCCGGGCGGGAGCGGGAGTTTGATGGCGATCGCGCCCTCGACGCCGGCGGGCACCTGGGCGCCCATTTCGTCGAGGACCTGGACGTTGTAACCCGGCACGCTCACCGATGGCGACCCGGGCTTGATCGGCATCGGGTCCAGGCCGCGCAGGTTGGCGGCAATCGGCCAGCCGGTCTCCGTCTGCCACCAGTTGTCGACGATCGGGATGCCGAGTATTTCGCTGGCCCACTCGTAGGTGTCGGGGTCGAGGCGCTCCCCGGCGAGGAACACCGTTTCCAGCCCGGACAGGTCGTGCCCGGCGCGCAGGACGGCGTCCGGGTCTTCCTTCTTGATGGCCCGGTATGCCGTGGGCGCGGTGAACATCGCCTTCGCGCCGTAGGTGCCGATGATCCGCCAGAAGGCGCTCGCATCGGGAGTGCCGACCGGTTTGCCTTCGTAGACGATCGTCGTGGCGCCGACGAGCAACGGGGCGTAGACGATGTAGGAGTGGCCGACGACCCAGCCCACGTCGGACGCGGTGAACCACACATCACCTGGCCCGATGCCGTAAATGTTGCTCATCGACCACGTCAACGCGACCGCGTGGCCGCCGTTGTCACGGACGATGCCCTTGGGGCGCCCGGTCGTGCCCGAGGTGTAGAGGATGTAGAGCGGGTCGGTCGCGGCGACCTCGACACAGTCGGCGGGCTCGGCGGTGGCCATGATCTCGACCCAGTCGACATCGCACGGGCCCATCTCGGCCTCGACCTGGGGGCGCTGCAAGATGATGCACCGCTCCGGCTTGTGGCTGCTGCGCTCGATGGCGCCGTCGAGGAACGGCTTGTAGGGGATGACCCGGCTCGGCTCGATGCCGCAACTCGCGCTCACGATGACCTTGGGCGTAGCATCCTCGATCCGAGCCGCCAACTCGGCGGGCGCGAACCCGCCGAAGACCACCGAGTGGATCGCACCGAGCCGCGCGCAGGCGAGCATGGTGATGACCGCCTCGGGAATCATGGGCATGTAAACGACGACTCGGTCCCCCTTGCCGACGCCCAACGAGCGCAACGCCCCGGCGCACCGGGCCACCTCGGCGAGCAGCGCGGCATACGTATAACTGCTGGTCACCCCGGTGACCGGTGAGTCGTAGTAGAGGGCCACTTGGTCGCCGCGGCCGTCGCGCACATGCCGGTCGAGCGCATTGAAGCAGGTATTGAGGGTGCCGCCGGTGAACCAGCGATAGAACGGCGGGCGCGAGTCGTCGAGAACGACCGGGGGCGGAGTCATCCACTCGATCCCTGTCGCCGCCGCGCCCCAGAACGCGTTCGGGTCGCTGATGGATTGCTCGTATGCCGCCGCGTAGGCCCCGTCTGTCATGCCCCCCATGGTGGCGTGCGGGTCTGACAGCGCGCCATCGGGGGTGCGATGAGCGCTCCGTATGCCGCGCCGAGCGGGCAGGCGGGGTGGTGGTCGCCACCATCTGCGCCGTTGATGGTGGGGACGACGGAAATGGATCCAACGGGTGAGCACGGATCGGGTTCGCCGGGGATGCCACGAGGGGGCCGCACGCGGGGTCCCGGTGGCGCCGGCCGGGTGCCGAGTGCCCCATCGGCGGACCGCGACCACAGCGGCGGGGGCTACAGTCCCGGCCCATGACGGGCGTCGTGACGGGGCAAGGTGTCGATGGCGGGGTATGGGGAGCGCTGTGGTCGCGGCTGGCGCCAACCGGGCCGCCGCAGGTGGCGGGTCGTGAGGTGCTCGTCGTGGGCGTTGCTGTTGTCGTCGTCGTGTTCGTGCCCGTCGCCTGGCGGCTGGTCCGGGTGGGGGTGACGCTTGTCCACGAGTTGGGTCACGCGTTTGTCGGGGTCGCATGTGGGCGCCGATTCACCGGGTTTGTGCTGCGCAGCGACATGTCCGGGCATGCGGTGACGGTGGGTCGGGCTCGGGGGTTCGGCCGGGTCGCGACGACGTGGGCGGGGTACCCGATGCCGGGCCTGGTCGCGGCGTTGTTGGCGTGGGTGGCCGGCACCGGGTATGCCGCGCTCGCGGTGGCGGTCGCGCTCGTCCTGTTGGTCGTGGCGTTGCCGCGGGTGCGTTCGGGCCTGACGTTCGTGGTCGTCGCTCTCGTCGGTGCGGGGCTGGCGGCCTTGTGGTGGTGGCGGGTCGACCGAGTGCAGGCGCAGGTGCTCCTGGGCGTTGCTGGGGTGCTGCTCGTGGGCGGTTGGCGGCATCTCGGGGCGGTCCTCGCCGCGGGGAGCGGGCCGGGAAGTGACCCCGGCGCGCTCCGGCAACTGACCGGCATACCGGCCCTGGTGTGGAACGCGACCTTCGCGATGGTGCTCGGCGGTGCTACCTGGGTGCTGTGGCGAGTATTGATTGGGTGACCGCGGGGACCCGGTGTCGCGCGCGCTGCTCCTTCGTCGCCGCGCCCGCTCCACCTCCCTGCACCACCCACCTCCACCACAGCGAAACGGCCCCGCTGACGCGGAGCCGTTCGCTTGGGCGGAGGATGGGGGATTTGAACCCCCGAGGGTTTTATCCCAACACGATTTCCAATCGTGCGCACTAGGCCACTATGCGAATCCTCCAGCGCAGGAGGTTACCCGAGTCTGGGCGCTGCGCCGAATCGGCGGCTACCCCGGGCGAGCGGCCCCGTGACTCGTTCGCTGCAGCGTCGTGGTCGTCCCCGCGACCAGAACGCTTCATCCAAGCGTGAGCCGGGCGCGCGGCATACGATCAAGGCGTGGCCCAGGGGACCTCCGGAAGGGACCACGCGACCGCGGAAACCACGGCAACCGCGGCGGCTACCCCGAACGCCGCCGCCTGAGCGGGGCGCCGGAGCGTCCACGCGAGCAACTGCTCCTTCCGCGAATGAGGGATGGAACCGTTGCGGCGCAGTCGCCAGTCCCCATCGAGTTCACGGCGCCGACGTACCCAGCGGAGGAACCATGGCGTCGCATAGGGGATGACCCCGGCGAGGAGGGCTCGGGATGTCACCCGATCGAGCCACCGATGGTTGATCGCGACCGCGGCCGTGGTGAGGAGATAGCCGACCAAGACGATGACATGGACGATCCCGAAGGCAACCAGCAGGTGGTGGCGCCGGGTGGCCACGCTTGCCGCGACCCCGACCGCCACGAGGCTCCAGGTGACCACCTCCGCCCGCGCCAGGGCCGTGAAGAGTCTCTTCGGCGTCATGGTGTCCTCGGGCTGGGTGGCGGCAATAACAAAGGGCCACAGCCTCCGGGCCGAAGGTCGTGGACGATTTCCCAGTATGCCGTGTGCGCGCCTAGGGTGGTGGGTGGCACCCCGCGTGGTGGTACCTCACTGAACCCCCCCAGGGCAGGAATGCAGCAAGGGCAGGTGAGCTCTTCCAGGTACGCGGGGTGTCCTTTCGTGCTGCGGCATCGTGGTGCTCGGGCCGGCGGGGAGGCCGAATGTGGTCCGGGCGCCTGAACAACTGGCACCGGTGAATCGGGCGGTGCAGGATGCCCCACGGCGAGGAATCAACACGAAGGGCGGCGCCATGAGGTCACTAGCCGATGCCATTCGCCGCGGGGGGATGGTCGTCGTCACATCGTCGTCGATCTCGACCAATGGGCTCGGGGAGTTCAACGGTTGGTTCCGCGTGCTCGATGCCGCGGGGCTCTCGGCAGTCGCTCTGGGTGAGGTCGTCGCGGCTGCTCTCGACGAGGGCGAGAGGCATTTCGGGTTTGGCCGACCGCCCTTGTCGCCCGATTGTCCCGACCTGCTCACCCCCGTGTATGCCGCTGTTGGCGTCAGCGGTGAACGGGACTTCGCGCGCGGGGCTGTCGCCGTGTCCTTCGATCGAGTCGGCGGCGTCCTGTATGTGCAGCCCATGCTCTCCGATGAGCGCCGCGGGGGTGGTTTTGTCGCGCATGGGGGCGAGGTCGCCTACCCCTCGATGCCGTCGACGGCCGACCTCGGTCAGCTCACCAAAGCCAGCTGGGACGGCAGCGGCCTGCCGGATCTGCGCATCGACGACGCGCACACCTGACCCCAGTCCGGACAACATCGGACGCGGCACGGCGATCTCGGTAGTGACCGGCATACCGAAACGGGACGAACATGCCCTACGTGACGTAGTCGACCGGGGCAGACAGTCGAGTGAGGAGTATTTGTCGCGTGCAGCCCGACCAGGCGACAAAAACTCCTCACTCGACTGTCGTTGAGGCATCGGCGGGCGCCGGCTCGCCGGGGGCCGTCTCGTCCGTCGCCGCCGGAGCGCAACCGCCTCCGCCACCGCCGCTGCCATCGCAGGCGCCGCCGCAACAGCCGCCCCCGCAGCCACCTCCATCGGCCTCGCCGGCGACCGGCTCGGGGCGATTGCCCTGGTCCTCCCAGGCGTAGCGCAGCGCCTGCAGGATCGCGTCCACGCCCTGGGCCCCCGACACACCGTATTTCTGGTCGAGCACGAACGTCGGCACCGACGTGATGCCGATCGAGGTCGCCAGCGCCAGATCGGTGCGGACTTCATGCCCGAAATCGTCGGAATCGAGCACCTCGCGCACGGCCACCGGGTCGAGCCCGGCATCGCTCGCCAGCGACACGAGGGTCTCGACATTCCCGATGGAGGCGCCCTCGGTGTACCAGCCCCTACTCAGCCGGTCGACGAACTCGTCCTCGCGCCCCACGGACCGGGCGTAGTGGTGGAGCCGGTGCGCGGCATACGAATTGCCGCCGACGGTCTTCTCCCACTGGAAGTCGAGCCCGACCTCGGCCGCGGCGTCGGCCATGGCGCGGTGGGTGGCCTCCATTTGTTCGATGCTCACGCCGTACTTCGCGGCCACGAGATCGACGTTGCGGCCCTCGATTTCGGCCGGGGCGGTGCGGTCGAGTTGGAAACTGTGCCAGATGACGTCGACCTCGTCGGCGTGCTCGAACTGGTCGAGCGCGAGGCTCAGTTGGCGGCGTCCCAGGTGGCAGAAGGGGCAGAGGAAGTCGGACCAGACGTCAATACGCACCCCGACAGGGTATGCCGCCCCCGACCCGGCGTGAGCACGGTGTTCTTCGCCCGCGTGCGTGCCAAGGGTGTCGTATGCCGCACCCTTGGCACGCATGGTCGCGGCATACTGAAGCACGACGCATCCGCTGCGATCAGAAAGGCGGGCCGATGTCGACAGGCTCGCCCGGGCCAGTGCCCTCACGGAGCCATCACGTCAGCCGCCGGGTCGCGCTCACGGCCGGGCTCGTCCTCATTCCATGGACCATCTACCTCGCGCTGACCTTGCGCCATCGCGTCGGGTTCTGGGTGCGCCTCGACCTGGCCGAGACCGCGGGACTGCTGCTCACGGCATACCTCGCCTATCGGCAGTCCCGGTATGCCGCGTGGACCGCTCGCGTGACCGCGGGACTGCTGCTGTTCGACGCCTGGGTCGACGTGCGGTCCGGGTGGCGGCACGACGACCCGACCACGGCGCTGCTCATGGCGATCTTCCTCGAAATCCCGCTGGCGCTCGGTGGCCTGTGGTGGGCGCACCGCATCAGCCGCAGTCACCACGCGCAACGGGAGAACGCGACAACGGCTGTCGGCCCCGGGCGTTAGGGTCGAACCGTGGCTGTTGCTCTCTATCGCCGATATCGCCCCGAGACGTTCGCCGACGTCATCGGGCAAGAGCACGTGACCGGCCCGCTCATGCAGGCGCTGCGCACCGGGCGCGTCAACCACGCCTACCTGTTCAGCGGCCCCCGCGGCTGCGGCAAGACCACGAGCGCGCGCATCCTCGCGCGCTGCCTCAACTGCGCCGAGGGCCCCACGCCCACCCCGTGCGGGCACTGCGATTCCTGTGTGGCCCTGGCCCGCGGCGGCCCTGGCACCGTCGACGTCATCGAGATCGACGCGGCCAGTCACGGCGGCGTCGATGATGCCCGTGACCTGCGCGAGCGCGCGAGTTACGGCCCGGCGCAGAGCCGCTACAAGATCTACATCATCGACGAGGCGCACATGGTGACGCCGCAGGGCTTCAACGCCCTGCTCAAGATCGTCGAGGAGCCCCCCGAGCATGTGAAGTTCGTGTTCGCCACGACCGAGCCCGAGAAGGTCATCGGCACGATCCGGTCGCGCACGCACCACTACCCGTTCCGGCTCGTCCCGCCGGGCCAGTTGCAGACCTACCTGGAGCACCTGTGCGAGCAGGAGGGTGTCACCGTCGCGCCCGGCGTGCTCTCCTTCGTCATCCGCGCCGGTGGCGGGTCGGTGCGGGACTCGCTCTCGGTGCTCGATCAACTCATCGCCGGCTCCGGCGCCGAGGGCCTCACCTACGAGTCTGCCGCCGCGCTCCTCGGCTTCACCGACGGCGAACTCCTCGACGCCACCATCGACGCCTTCGCCGCCGCTGATCCGCGGGGCGCCTTCTCGGCCATCGAGCGGGTGATCGAGTCTGGGCTCGACCCGCGCCGGTTTGTCGAGGACCTGCTTGAGCGCCTCCGCGACCTCATCATCGTGGCCGCCATCCCCGATGGCACCGCCGCCGTCCTGCGAGGGTTGCCCGCCGACCAACTCGACCGGATGCGCGCCCAAGCCGCGGCCTTCGGCGTCGGCGCTCTCTCCCGCGCCGCCGACATCGCCAACGCCGCCCTCACCGAGATGACCGGCGCCACCGCCCCGCGCCTCCACTTGGAGTTGCTCACCGCCCGCATCCTCCTCCCGGGCGCTGCCGGTGAGGCCGGGTATGCCGCCCGCCTCGACCGTCTCGAACGCCGCCTCGACGTCGGCGGCGCCCCCTCGTCGATTCGAGGTAATAGCGCTCGGGAATCCGCGCGGGAATACCTCGAATCAGGGGGAGAAGCGGAGAGCGCGCCGTCCGCGCCGCCTGCTTCACCGCCTGCGCCATCCCCTGCGCCATCCGCTGCGCCGCCGACGCCCAAGGGGCCTGGCGGGCTCGACGTCGCCGGACTGCGCCGCGCGTGGCCCGACGTCCTCGCCAAACTGTTCGAGTTGCGCCGCACCACCTGGACTTTCGTGTCGCAGCACGCCCAGGTCATCGACTACGACGGCGAGCGCATCGTCTTGGGCATTGCCACCACCGGCCTCACCCAGACCTTCCGGCGCGGGCCGCACGCCGACTACCTGCGCCAGGCGCTCATCGACGCGCTTGGTGTCGAGGCACAGATCGAAGGTGTCTCGGCCGAGGGCGCCGCCGCGCGCGCCGAGGGTGTCGGTCCTGCCCCGGTCATGCCTGCACCGGTCGGGCCCCCCGACCCGGGCGCGCCGTCGGCTTCCCGCTACCCCCCGAGAGTCTCACCCTCGGCCCACTCGCCCGGCGGCGCGCCGAGATCGGCGCCCCCGGCTTCCCCCGCGCCCCCCTCGTCCACCGCCGAGCCGCCCCCCTCGCGACCGGCGCCTACCCCCCGGCCCAGCGGCGCGGCATACGGGGGCCCGGGCGGCTACGACACGGGGCCGAGTTGGGCGGAGGCCCCCTCCCACCCCGAGTCGGCACCATCCTGGGCGACCGAGGACGAGAGCCCCTACCAGCGAGCCCAACGGGTCGCCGCCGACGACCCCGACCCCGACGAGCACATCGCCGACGACTCCGCCGTCAGCGAGGACGACGAGGACATCGAAGCCCTCGGCGAGGTCGGCGTCCCTGTCGTCGAACGCCTCCTCGGCGGCACCATCATCAAGGACGAAATCACGTGAGCGCCTTCTACCGAGTCGGCAAGGTCGTCGCGGTTCCGATCGCCCGCGGGCTGTGGCGGCCCACCATCACCGGGCGGCACCACATTCCGCGCACCGGCGGGGTGATCCTCGCCAGCAACCACCTCTCCTTCATCGACTCCATCGCCATCCCCATCGCCGCCCCGCGCCCGGTGAGTTTCCTCGCCAAGGCCGAGTACTGGCACGGCACCGGCCTCAAGGGCACCGTCGAACGCGCCTTCTTCACCGGGTCGCGGGCGATCCCCGTCGATCGGCATTCCGCCAGGGCCGCCCAGGAGTCCCTCGACGCCGCCCTCGAGGTGCTCCGGGCTGGCCACGCCTTCGGCATCTATCCCGAGGGCACCCGCTCTCGCGATGGCCGCCTCTACCGCGGCCGCACCGGGGTCGCCTGGCTCGCCCTCACCGCCGGCGTCCCGGTCGTGCCCGTCGGGTTGGTCGGCACCGACAAGGTCCAGCCCGTCGGTTCACGGCTGCCCTCGCTGGCGAAGGTGAGAGTCGCCTTCGGTGCCCCCATCGACCCGGCCCCGTATGCCGCGCTGCCTGCCGGCCGCGCCCGCCGCGACCTCACCGACGAGATCATGACCGCGATCGCCGCCTTGTCCGGTCAGGAACGCGCCGACACCTACAACGACCTCCCCGGCGACGGCGCCCCGATCGGCCTCTAGACGCGCGGGCGTGACTCGCAAGACCAACCCGGCGGGACGGCATACCCTAAAGGCCGACGTGCCCCAACAACCAAGGTGACCCTTATGAGCGCAACCCACACCCAGACCTTCGCCGCGACCGGCCTCACCTGCGGCCACTGCGCCAACGCCGTCGTCGACGAACTCTCCGCGATCGAGGACGTCAACTCCGTCGGGGTCGAGGTCGTCAAGGGCGGGGCCTCCACCATCACGATCGAGGCGGGCCGCGACCTCAGCGACGCCGAGGTCCAGGCGGCCCTCGACGAGGCCGGCAACTACACCCTCGTCTGAGGCGCGCGTGTACGAGGGCGCGGTCCAAGACCTCATCGACGAGCTCGGGCGGCTGCCCGGGGTCGGGCCCAAGGGTGCCCAGCGGATCGCGTTCCACGTGCTGCAAGCCGACGGCATCGACGTCCAACGCCTCGCCGACGCCCTCATCGCGGTCAAGGAGAAGGTGCGCTACTGCGAGCGGTGCTTCAACGTCGCCGAGGCGGCCCTGTGCCGGGTGTGCGCCGATCCGCGCCGTGACCCGCGCTCGTTGTGCGTCGTCGAAGAACCCAAGGACGTCGTCGCCATCGAACGCACCCGCGAGTTCAAGGGCACGTACCACGTGCTCGGCGGGGCGATCAGCCCCATCGACGGCATCGGGCCGAACGATCTGCGGTTCGCCGAACTCATGACCCGTCTCGCCGACGGGCAGGTCACCGAGGTCATCATCGCCACCGACCCCAACCTCGAGGGCGAGGCGACGGCGGCCTATCTCGGGCGGTTCCTCAAGGGCATGGATCTGCGCGTCACACGCCTGGCCTCGGGGCTGCCCGTCGGGGGAGACTTGGAGTATGCCGACGAGGTCACCTTGGGCCGCGCCTTCGAGGGAAGGACGCTGATCCATGTCTGACGTGCGCTCCGCTTCGAGCCCCCGGCCGCCATCAGCCCCCGGCGAGGCCGACGAGTTGCGCCCGCTCGCCGACGACTGCGCCGCCGATGCCCGCATGTACGTCGACACGATCGCCGACGTCGCCCGCGGCAGCGCCCCCGACGCAGCCTTGCCGCTCGGCCTGCTCGCCCTGTCCCAGGTGCTCCTCATGGGCGCCCGCCTCGGCGCCATCCAGGACGTCGTGCCCGCTGAACGTTTCGAGCCCGATTCCGGCCCCGACGCCGAACTCGACGACCTACGCGCCGGGTTGGCCGTCGTCTTCGAGGGCTTGGACGAGTATGCCGATGTCACCGATCCGGTGACCGATCCCACCGCGACCTCCGGGAGTCTCGTCGGCGACCTGTCCGAGATCGCCTCCTGCCTCACTCACGGGTTGGCGCACTACGACCGGGGTGACATCCTCGAGGCCCTCTGGTGGTGGCAATTCAGTTACCTTTCCGGCTGGGGAGAGCGGGCCGCGATGGCGCTGCGGGTCCTCCAATCCCTTCTTGCGCATGTGCGTCTCGACGCCGATGCCGACGTCGTCGCCGAGGCCGAATTCGACGCCCTCAACTGCTGACTCGCCACCCCGTCAACACCCTTCCGGCCCTCGGAAATGGTCCGCGCGGTGAGCGATACAAACGCAGACACAGGTGGATGCGGCATGATATGGGGGTTGTTTGCCGCGGCGGTGGACCGTCGCGTTCGTTGGAGGGACACGCTCGGGCATGAAAAAGTCGACCAGGATCATCGTGGCGTCCGCGGGGGCGGTGGCGCTGCTTGTCGGCGTCGGAGGCACGGCATACGCAGCCCATTACCGCGATTTGGCGCTGCCCGGCAGTTCGGTCGCCGGGGTCTCCGTGGCGGGCAAGACCAAGGACGAGGTCGCCGCCAATGTGCGGGAGCGCGCGGGCAAGATCAAGGTCACCGTCACCACCCGGTCGGGTTCGCGCTCGGCCTCCTTGGCCGACATCGGGTATGCCGTGGACGTGCCTGCGACCGTCGCTGCCGTCTTCGACGCAAACTCCCGCTGGACCTCCTACCCCAAGGCGTTGGTGTCGTCGCGCTCGATCAAGGCGAAGGTGACGGTGGACCAGAAGGTTCTCGACAAGTTCGTCGCCGGGCTGGTCGCCAGTGACGGCAAGGCGGCCGTCAACGCCAAGGTCGCGTGGGGCGAGGGAGCCTCGTCGTTCACGGTCACGCCGGCGACGACCGGTCTGACCGTCGATCCGGCGAGTCTGCAGCAGGTGGTCGCCAAGGGGGCCGAGACGCTGACGTCGCCGACGGCGACCGTCCGATTCATCGAAAGCCAGGCGGCGGTCTCGACGGCTGCCGCTCAGGGCCTTGCCGACAAGGCCAACGCCCTCGTCGCCCTGCCGGTGACCGTCAACGCGGGCTCCAAGACGTTCACCGCCACTCCCGCCGACAAGGCTTCGTGGATCACCTTCCCCGTCTCCGCCGAGGGCAAGGCCGCCACGGCACCGTCGCTCGACAAGGCCAAGTTGACCGGGTGGGTGGACGCCCAGGCGGCCGCGGTCAAGGTGGACGTCCGCAACGGCGTGCGCAACGTCAGTTCGAGCGGTGCGGTGCTCAAGGTGACGACGTCGGCCCAGGACGGCAGCGAGGTCACGAACGCCGCAGCGATCTCGACCGCCCTGGCCAGCGCGTTGGGGAGCGCGAAGGCATACACCGGCACGTTCGACGTCAAGACGACCCCGGCGACCTGGACCGAGCGCCGTGTGGCTGCTGGAGCCGAGAACCTCGCCTACCCCGCGACCGACGGCGAGAAGTGGGTCGACGTCAACCTCTCGGCGCACACGATGACCGCCTATGAGGGGGCCAGGGCCGTCATCGGCCCGGTCGCCATGGTCAACGGCGCCCCGGCCACCCCGACCGTGCAGGGCACGTTCCACATCTACTCCAAGACCCCGCTGATGACGATGCGCGGTTCCAACGCCGACGGCACCAACTACGAAGCGCCCGACGTGCCATGGGTTTCCTTCTTCACTGGCGGTTACGCCTTGCACGGCGCCTACTGGCGGTCTTCGTTCGGGTATGCCGCCTCGCACGGTTGCGTGAACCTGCCGGTGAGCGTCGCCAAGCAGGTCTACGACTGGGCGCCGGTCGGCACCCCGGTGGTCACTCACGGCTGACGCGAGCGGGTTCGCGGGCCGCCCAGCGGAACTTTGTAGAATGACCCGATGCGCCCGCGGGCGCCCCCACCCTTGACCAGGAGTCTTCACCCGTGCCCATCGTCGTCCAGAAGTACGGCGGGTCCTCCCTCGCCGACGCCGAAAGCATCAAGCGGGTCGCCCGCCGGATCACCGAGACCAAGCGGGCCGGCAACGACGTGTGTGTCGTCGTCTCCGCGATGGGCGACACGACCGACGAACTCCTCGACCTCGCCGAACAGGTGAGCCCGCTGCCGCCGCCGCGCGAACTCGACATGCTCATGACCGCGGGCGAGCGGATTTCGATGGCCCTGGTGGCGATGGCGATCCACGACCTGGGGTTCACGGCCCGCTCGTTCACCGGCAGCCAGGCCGGCGTCATCACCGACGAGGCGCACGGCAAGGCCAAGATCATCGACGTCACCCCGGGCCGGATCACCTCGGCCCTCGCCGACGGGCACGTCGTCATCGTCGCCGGGTTCCAGGGGGTCAGCCAGAGCACCAAGGAGATCACGACGCTGGGTCGTGGCGGCTCGGACACGACGGCCGTCGCGCTCGCGGCGGCCCTGCACGCCGACGTCTGCGAGATCTACTCCGACGTCGACGGGGTGTTCACCGCCGACCCGCGCATCTGCCCGGCCGCCAGCAAACTCGACCGGATCAGTGGCGAGGAAATGCTCGAACTCGCCGCCGCCGGGTCCAAGATCCTCCACTTGCGGTGCGTCGAATATGCCCGCCGCTACCACCTGCCCATCCACGTACGCTCGACCTTCACCGACAAGGCGGGCACGATCGTCGCGGACCCCCGAGAAGGAGAAACCGTGGAAGCCCCCCTCATCGCCGGTGTCGCGCACGACAACGGCGACGCCAAGGTCACCGTCGTCGGGGTGCCCGACCGAGCCGGGATGGCCGCGGTCATCTTCGAGGCGGTCGCCCGCGCGGGTCTCAACATCGACATGATCGTCCAGAACGTCTCGGCCGTGGAGACCGGGCTCACCGACATCTCCTTCACGCTGCCCAAGGCCGACGGCAAGACGGCCCTGCAGGCGTTGGAGGCGATCCGCGGCGAGGTTGCGTTCCACTCGCTCCAGTACGACGACCAGGTCGGCAAACTCTCTCTCGTCGGGGCCGGGATGCGCACCAACACCGGGGTGTCGGCGACCTTCTTCAAGGCGCTCGCCGACGCCGGCATCAACGTCGAGATGATCTCGACCTCCGAGATCCGGATCTCCGTGGTCACCCGGGAGGAGCGGCTCGCCGAGGCCGTCAAGGCGGTCCACACCGCGTTCGGGCTCGACTCGAGCAACGGTGAAGCCGTCGTGTATGCCGGGACGGGCCGTTGAGCCCTGCGGGCCAAGACCTCACCCTCGCGGTCGTGGGTGCGACGGGCGCGGTGGGTCGGGTGCTCGCACGGGTGTTGCCCACCCGTGGGGTGGTGTGGGAACGGATCCGGCTCGCGGCGGCACCCGAGGACGTCGGGCGCACCATCTCGATCGGGGGCCGGGCCGCCGTCGTCGAGGAGTTGACCGAGGAGTTTTTCGAGGGTGTCGACGTCGCGGTCTTCGATATCCCGACCCCCTTGTCGCGCCGGTGGGTGGAGTATGCCGCGAGCCGCGGTGTCGTGGTCATCGACAACTCCCCGGTGTTCCGCCTCGACACCGACGTGCCCCTCGTGGCGGCCGAGGTCAATCCGTTGCGAGTCAAGGACCGGCCCCGCGGCATCATCGCCAACCCGGGGGCGATCACGCTGACCATGGTCGACTGTTTGGCGACTCTGCATGCCGGGTGGGAACTCGAGATGCTCGTCGTGACGACCCTGCAGGCCGCCTCGGGCCTGGGTCGGCGGGGGATGGCGCGTCTTTACGACGAGATCGAGGTCGTCGCCGGGCACCGCGAGCTGGGGCAGCGACCCGGGGATGTGCGCCGGCTCATCGAGCATGAACTGGGGGAGAGCGTTTTTCCCGGGCCGTTGGCGCTCAACGTGCTGCCCATGGTAGGTGACTTGGCCCAAGACGGCGCGACGAGCGAGGAGGCCAAAATTCGCGACGAACTCCGCCGCATCCTCGGCCTGCCCCACCTGCCCGTCGCGGCGACCTGCGTTCGGGTGCCCGTGGTGTCCAGCCACTGCGTGAGCGTCCATGCCCGCTTCGGGCGCCGCATCGAGGTGAAGCAGGCCCGCCAGGCTCTGATCGAATCCCCGGCGGTCGTCGTTCTCGACGACCCCGAGCACGCCGAGTTCCCCACCCCGACCGACGTCGTCGGCTCCGACCCGCGCTTCGCCGGCCGCATCCGGCAGGCGCCCGATATGCCGCGCACCCTCGACTTCTTCCTCAGCGGCGACGACCTGCGCAAGGGCGCCGCGCTCAACATGATTCAGATCGCCGAGTTGGTCCGCGCCGACCTCTAGGCGCAAACACCGAACCGCGGGCGACGGCATACCGGCCGGGTCGATAGGCTGGCGACATGACCGTGAAGACCGTTGCCATGCTCACCGCTGGGGGTCTGGCCCCCTGCTTGTCGTCGGCCGTTGGTGGCCTCATCGAGCGCTACACCGAGGTCGCCCCGGATGTGCGGATCATCGCCTATCTCGACGGGTATGCCGGGTTGCTCACCGGCCGCTCGATCGAGGTCACCCCGCAGGTGCGGGCCAAGGCGCACCTGCTCCACCTGCGCGGCGGCAGCCCGATCGGCAACTCCCGCGTCAAACTGACCAACGTCAAGGACGCCGTCAAGCGCGGCCTGGTCCAAGAAGGCCAGGACCCGCTCCAGGTCGCCGCCGAGCAACTCACCAAGGACGGCGTTGACGTCCTGCACACCATCGGCGGTGACGACACCAACACCACGGCTGCCGACCTCGCGGCATACCTCCACAACAACGGCTACGAACTGACCGTCGTCGGCCTGCCCAAGACGATCGACAACGACGTCGTGCCGATCCGGCAGTCCCTCGGCGCCTGGACCGCCGCCGAGCAGGGCAGCCGGTACGCCCAGAACATCATCGCCGAGCACTCCTCCAACCCGCGGATGCTCATCGTCCACGAGGTCATGGGCCGCAACTGCGGCTGGCTCACCGCCGAAACCGCGCGCCGCTACCACACCTGGGTGGGGCAACAGGAGTTCGTCGAGGGCTTCGGCAACGACCCGCGCTGCTGGGATGTGCACGCGGTGTTCGTGCCCGAGGACCACATCGACCTGCACGCCGAGGCCGACCGGCTCAAGGCGCTCATGGACGAGATCGGGTGCGTCAACATCTTCCTCTCCGAGGGGGCCGGCGTCGCCGAGATCGTCGAGGAGATGAAGGCCGCCGGGCAGGAGGTGCCGATCGACCCGTTCGGGCACGTCCAGTTGGACAAGGTCAACCCGGGCGCGTGGTTCGCCAAGCAGTTCGCCGAGTTGCTCGGCGCCGAGAAGACGATGGTCCAGAAGTCGGGCTACTTCTCCCGCTCGGCCCCGGCCAACGCCGAGGACCTTGCCCTCATCAAGGCCTGCACTCACCTGGCCGTCGACTCCGCGCTGGCCGGGGTGTCCGGTGTCGTCGGGCAGGACGAAGAGGCCGGTGACGAGTTGCGCGCCATCGAGTTCCCGCGGATCAAGGGACACAAGAAGTTCGACATCAGCGTCGACTGGTTCGTCGCGCTGAAGGGCGAGCTCGGCCAGGGCTGACCGCCGCCGACGGACGGGCTGGGTCCGGCAGGGCCCAGGACGTGTAGTTCCGGTGGGAAACGGGCACTTCGCACCCCGACATTTGGGGTGCGAAGTGCCCGTTGGGCGGTTCAGGCGGGAAAGGGGAGACACCGGGGGAGGGGCGCAGCTCGGCCTGCGACGGCGTGGCCGATGTGCTCTCGTGGCGCGTCTGGGTGACACTGGAACAGTGACGCAGCCGCCCACTGATCCGCCCCGGCCTCCCCGGCGCCCTCTGCTGCGGTTGCCCGCGGATCGTCGGGCCGAGCAGACTCCACCCGGTGACGGCCGCTCTGGGGAGCCCGGCAACCGCACTCCTGAGCAAGCCAGCGACGACCACGCTGCACCGGCGCGTCCCCCGAGACGCCCCCCGACCGGACGGCGCCAGGGCACTCGCGCCCAGGGGCGCGACCGTGGATCGGAGCAGGTCCGCACGGTGACGTCCGCGGCATACCGGCGCCGGCGCATCGTGGTCGGCACCTTGGCCGGGATCGTCGCCGTGGTCCTGGTCATTGCGGGGTATGCCGTGTGGCAGGTCGCCCGGCTCGGGTTCGGCATCCAGCGCTCCAATGTCCTCGACGGGCAGCCACCCACGGACGGCAAGGAACTCAACATCCTGCTCATGGGGCTCGACAGCCGTCTCGACATCAATGGCCAACCCCTCTCCCAGGACCTCTACGACGCGCTGCACTCGGGTGATGCCAGCGATGGTGGGCTCAACTCCAACGTCTTGATGTTCCTGCACGTCCCGGCCGACGGGTCCCGTGCCGTCGCCTTCTCCATCCCCCGCGATGACTATGCCGATCTCGACGGCTGCCCCGACAAGGTGTGCAAGGGCAAGATCAAGACGGCCTACGGGTTGGCGTTCGACCAGGCAAGTCGGCGGCTGGCCCAGCAGGGGGTGAAGGACTACTACCAGCAGGCGCGCGACGCCGGCCGGAAGGCACAGATCAAGACGGTCGAGAAGTTCCTCGGCGTGACGATCAACCACTTCGTCGAGGTGACCATGGTGGCCTTCTTCGAGATCGCCAAGGTGGTTCAACCGGTCACGGTGTGCGTCAAGGAGGACACCGTCGATAGTTTCAGCGGTGCCGACTTCAAGGCCGGTCAGCAGCAGATTAGCGCCGAGCAGGCGGTGGCGTTCGTGCGGCAGCGGCGGGACACGAGGAACTCCAGACTGCAGTTCACCGACCTCGACCGGTCGCGGCGCCAGCAGGCGTTCATTGTCTCCCTCCTCACCCAGTTGAAGACGTCGTCAACCTTGACCAACCCGAGCAAGGTCAACGGCATCATCGACGTTGCCAAACGCAACACGGCGATCGACGACGGCCTCGATCCGCTCTCCCTCGTGCGCACCGCCCAAGCCGTCCAGGGCGGCAACCTCAGTTTCTACACGCTGCCGGTCAAGGAGTTCCAGAACATCGGTGGACAGGACGTCAATATCGTCGACCTGCCGGCCATCCAGGCGATGGTCAAGGAGATCATGAACCCCTCCCCGGCGTCGCCGAGCCCCTCGCCGTCGGACTCCTCTTCCGCGACTCTCGACGGCCACGGGTA
>JAKOPT010000004.1 GCA_029778715.1 Actinomycetes bacterium
GCGCCAGCGTGAACGTCATGGCGACTCACGTACAGGTGGTGGTGTCCGGGACGGGGTCTCGGGTGGAGTTGTTCGCGGCGATCCGCAGGGATGCCCGGGTCGAGGACTGCTCGATCCGGGAGCTCGCGCGCCGTCATCAGGTGCACCGACGCACGGTGCGGCAGGCGCTGGCATCGGCGGACCCACCGCCGCGGAAGACCCCGGAGCGGGTGGCACCGAAGCTCGGCCCGTACGTCGAGGCGATCGACGCGATGCTCGTGGCCGACTTGGATGCGCCGAGGAAGCAGCGGCACACCGCGCGCCGGGTCCACGCCCGCCTCCTGGACGAGCACGACGCCCTGGTGTCGTACTCGACGGTGCGGGACTACGTGCGCCGACGCCGACCGGGGATCGCGGTCGAGCACGGCAAGGTCGCGGCGGTCGCGATGATCCCGCAAGACCATGCCGCTGGCGCTGAGGCGGAGGTCGACTTCGGCGAGGTGTGGGTCCTCCTGGACGGGGTGAAGACCAAGTGCCACCTGTTCGTGTACCGGCTCTCCCACTCCGGTGCCGCGGTCCACCGCGTCTATCCCACATGCGGGCAGGAAGCGTTCCTCCAGGGCCACATCGAAGCCTTCGAGGCTCTCGGCGGGATCCCGACCGGGCACATCCGCTACGACAACCTCACCTCCGCCGTCTCCCAGGTCCTGTACGGCTCCGGGCGGCGACGCAGCGAGAACCCGCGCTGGGTGCTGTTCCGCTCCCACTACGGATTCGACCCGTTCTACTGCCAACCCGGCATCGAAGGCGCCCACGAGAAGGGCGGCGTCGAGGGCGAGGTCGGCCGGTTCCGCCGCACCTGGCTCACCCCCATGCCCGACGTGAAGACCCTCGATGAACTCAACGAGAAGATCCAAGGCTGGGAGGCCCGCGACCTCCACCGCCGCATCGAGGGCCGCCTGCACACCGTCGGGCACGACCTGGCCACCGAGCAATCCCTGCTGGCTCCGCTGCCGGCGGACGGGTTCGACCCCGGCCTCGTGCTGACCCCGCGCGTGGACCGGTCGGCGTTAGTGACGGTACGGATGGTGAAGTACTCCGTCCCCGCCCGCCTCATCGGCCGACGAGTGCGTGTCTCCCTGCATGCCTCCCGGGTGAAGGTGTTCGACGGCCGCCGACTCGTCGCGGACCACCCTCGGCGGATCGCCCGCACCGGCTCGGTCGTCGACCTGGACCACTACCTGGAGGTCCTGGCGTTCAAGCCCGGTGCGCTGCCTGGGTCGACCGCGTTGGCGCAAGCGAGAGCAGCTGGCGTGTTCACCACGGCGCATGAGGACTTCTGGATCGCGTCCCGTCGGGTCAACGGCGACACCGATGGCACACGGCAACTCATCGACGTCCTGCTCCTGCACCGATCCCACCGCGCTACCGACGTGGTGGCCGGGATCCGAGCGGCGTTGGCGGTCGGAGCGGTCACCGCTGAGGTGGTCGCGGTCGAGACCCGCCGCCACGCCGCGGCCGCGGGTGGGGCCAATGGTGACCGTCACCTCCTTGCTCACGACGACAACAGCGAGCAACAGGCCGGACGACCCGAGCGGGTGGTGTCGCTGACCATGCGTCGCCTTCTGGACCCGGCCGCGGTCATCGCCGGTCTCCCACCGGACACCCGACCGCTGCCCGACCTGGGCGTCTATGACCGGCAACTCCTGGGCCGGGCCACTGGAACCGACCACCCCACGCCCGCCGATCCCGAAGGAACCTCATGACCGCCACCACGTCCGCCACGACGGCGCTGCGCCGGCGGCGCGGCATGACCGAGGAAGCCGCCGCCGCGGCGGTCGACACCGCCTGCCGACGCCTGCGGCTCCCGACGATCCGAGCCGTCGTCGAGGAAGCCGTCGCGGCCGCGATCAAGGACCAGCTCACCTACTCCGGGTTCCTCGCCGAGCTGCTGCTCGCCGAGGTCGACGACCGCGACCGCCGCTCCACCGCCCGACGCGTCAAGGCCGCAGGGTTCCCCAGGGAGAAGTACCTCGAGGACTTCGACCACGACGCCAACCCCAACATCAACCCCGCCCTGCTCAACACCCTCGGCGCCGGGGACTGGATCCGCCGCGGTGAACCGCTATGCCTGATCGGGGACTCCGGCACCGGCAAGAGCCACCTGCTCATCGCCCTCGGCACGGCCGCGGCGATGAAGGGATACCGGGTCAAGTACACCCTCGCCACGCGGCTGGTGAACGAGCTCGTCGAAGCCGCCGACGACAAGACCCTCACCAAGACGATCAACCGGTACGGGCGGGTCGACCTACTCATCATCGACGAGCTCGGCTACATGAGCCTGGACACCCGTGGCGCCGAGCTCCTCTTCCAAGTTATGACCGAACGCGAGGAGAAGAACAGCATCGCGATCGCCAGCAACGAGTCGTTCGGCGGGTGGACCAAGACCTTCACCGACCCGCGCCTGTGCGCTGCGATCGTCGACCGCCTCACCTATGGCGGCACCATCATCGAGACCGGGACCGCCAGCTACCGACTCAGCCACGCGCGGCACAGCACACGCCACTGAGCTCGGGCATGAGGCTCGACGGGCAACCAGAAACTTGATGCTTGACTTTCCCCGTGATCAGGCCAGCGACCCCCGACGACCTACCCGCCGTGCTGGCGCTCTATCGCGACCTGCACCCCCAAGAAGACGCTGCGCCGGACGCAGCCGATGTGTTCGCCACCATCCTGAGCCGCGAAGACCTGACAATTCTGCTGCTCGAGGTCGACGGCTCACCCGTCGCAACGACCTACCTCAACATCATCCCCAACCTCACACGAGGCGCGGCACCCTACGCGGTGATCGAGAACGTCGTCGTCGCAAAGGCTTGGCAAGGGAAAGGCCTGGGCAAAAGACTCATGGCAGCCACGCTGGAAGCCGCATGGAAAGCCGGATGCTACAAGGTGATGCTCCTGACCGGCTCAAAGACCCCCAGCACCCACGCCTACTACCGCGCCTGTGGCTTCGACCCGACAGCGAAGCAGGCGTACCTGGCCCGCCCGCCCTACCAAGTCCGGATCCACAACGAAAGGAAGTCGCAACCAGGGGTGCCGAGTGGGGCCGAATCAAACCGTCACACCGGAGCCAGCACCGGTTGACAGACTCA
>JAKOPT010000033.1 GCA_029778715.1 Actinomycetes bacterium
CTGACAGTGATGATGTAGGCGGGCCCCGCAGCGGTGGTCCTGACCCGACGCCTGACTGACCTTGAGGTCTTGAACCGGATCTGTCGGTCTATCCGCTGCGGGGCTCGCTTTGCACTCACCGTTCGAGGGTTGTGACCTCATAGGAGCCTGTGCCAGCAGGCACCCATCACTGTCTTGTCCGCTCGCTCGGCTGGTGCGTGCCGCCCTGACCAGTCGAGTGAGAGGACGGCGATGACCACCATCGCATGCAACACCAACACCAACACCATGGACCCGGTCGATGTCGTCGGCGGGGTCGATACCCACCAGGACACCCACACCGCCGCCGCTATCGACGGCACCGGCCGGTTGCTGGGCCACCGCACCTTCATGGCGACCGGCGCCGGCTACCGCGCCCTGCTGGCGTGGTTGCGCTCGTGGGGCACCGTGGAGGTCGTCGGGGTCGAGGGCACCGGCGCCTACGGTGCCGGCTTGGCCGAGCACCTGCGCACCGCGGGCGTTGACCTGGTCGAGGTGGACCGCCCGGACCGCAAGACCCGGCGTAGCACCGGCAAGTCCGACCCGATCGACGCCGAGGCGGCCGCCCGGGCCGCGCTGGGTCGGGTCCGCACCGGTGTCCCCAAGGTCCGCGACGGCAAGGTCGAGGCGCTGCGCAACATCCGCGTGGCCCGGCGCAGCGCCGTCGACCAGCGCGCCGACTGCCAGCGACGGATCAAGACACTGATCGTGACCGCCCCCGACCACCTGCGAGCCCAACTGCGGGGCCTGCCCAAGCGTGAACTCCTGAACACCTGCGCCGCTTTGCGCCCGGACACCGAGCAGATCGCCGACCCCACCCAGGCGACCAAGGTCGCGCTGCGCGCCCTGGCCCGACGACACGCCGCCTTGACCCAGGAGATCAACGAGCTCGACGCGCTCATCGAACCCCTGGTCGCAGCCCTCAACCCCGCCCTGCTCGCCCTGAACGGGGTCGGCCCCGACACCGCCGGCCAGCTGCTGGTCACCGCCGGGGAGAACACCGACCGGCTGCACTCGGAGGCCGCCTTCGCGATGCTCTGCGGGGCCGCGCCGATCCCCGCCTCCTCCGGCAAGACCCACCGGCACCGCCTCAACCGTGGCGGCGACCGCCAAGCCAACGCCGCCCTCTACCGGATCGTGCTCTGCCGGCTGCGCTGGGACCACCGCACCCAGGCCTACATGACCCGCCGCACCACCGAAGGCCTGTCCACCAAGGACATCATCCGCTGCCTGAAACGACTCGTCGCCCGCGAGGTCTTCTACGCCCTCACCACCCACGCCACCACACCGACGACCCTCACCACCGCCGCTTGACATCCATAGGAGCATCC
>JAKOPT010000034.1 GCA_029778715.1 Actinomycetes bacterium
GCGTGCGGACCCGCCCCCAGGCCCAGCCGGGGACGTCCGAGCCGAGCGACTTGGTGAGGTCGAGGCGGGCCTGGACGAGCGACGGGCGCCGGACCCCGTCGCGACTCTCGACGATCGCCGGGGTGCGCGTGTCGTCCCACCACGGGTGGGGCGGGTCGGCCAGGAGGGTCGAGATGACCAACCGCCAGCGCGCTCCGCCATCGGCGCGCAGGTCGACGGGCATTTGGTCATCGAAGGCCGCCTGCAGCAGTTTGGTCCACACCGCATAGAAGTAGGCCGCCGCCGCAGACTCCGGCGAGCCGTCGGCGGGAGTAGTGAGGTCCCAGGAACGCAGGAGGTCTTGCGCGCCGCTCGTGAAGGGGTCGTCGGTGAGGTCGACAGCGAGCAGCGCGGGGACGAGCTTCTCGGCGAACCCGTCCGTGCTGTCGCCCTGGATCGAGGCGAGGTCGGCAGCGGTGAGAGTGCCCGCGCCGGCGGCGAGGATCCGCTCACGGATGCGCTGACTGCGCCAGCCGGCATCCCACTCGGTCGTGAGGAACGGGGTCGTCGCCGCGGTGACCTGCTGGTTGGCCGCGACGATGAACCCCTCCTCGGGGTTGAGCGCCCACGGCAGGTCCTCGAACGGCACCCAGCCGCGCCAATCCGCTTGCGACACCCACCCGGCGCTCGGGAGGAATCCCGCAGGTAGGCCCGCCGTCGCCGAGCGACGCAACGGGATGAGCCCCGGTGCCTGGTAGCCAATGTTGCCCGACGTGTCGGCATAGACGAGGTTCTGCGACGGCACCGCGAAGAGCTTGGCCGCTGCCCGGAACTCCTCGAAATCACCGGCCGCGTCCAGCGCGAAGATCGCATCCGCGCTCGTCGAGGGGACCAGCCCGGTCCAGGCGAGGGACACGGCATACGTCTCCAGCGCGGAGGTGGCCCCGGGCAGCGGTGACTTGCCGACCTCGGCAACCCCGGGCATGACGTCGCTGACGATCGGTCCGTGGCCGGTGGCGCGGACTGTCAGGGGGACGTCCGCCCCGCCGCGGACCTTGATCGTCTCGGTGGTCACCTGGAGCGCGACCTGGCGTCCGTCGAGTTGGTATGCCGTGTCCGTCACCCGCTCGAGGAAGAAGTCGGTGACGTCCGGCCCGAGGTTGGTGAACCCCCAGGCGATCGAGCCGTTGTGCCCGATGATCACGCCGGGGACGCCCGCGAGGGCGAAGCCGCTGACGTTGAACGGGCAGTCGGTGCTCACGGTGCGGCAGCGCAGCCCGACCTGGCTCCAGATGCTGGGGATCGAGACGCCGAGGTGCGGGTCGTTGGCCAGCAGCGGCTTGCCGGACTTGGTGAGCTCGGGCCCGACGACCCAGGAGTTGGAGCCGACGCCGTCACCCCGGCCGAGGAGCGGGAC
>JAKOPT010000035.1 GCA_029778715.1 Actinomycetes bacterium
ACGATCCCGTATGCCGGGTCCTCACCTGTGGTGTATCTCGCGATCCGCACCGGGCCACTCTAATGGGGCTGCATCGTCTCGTTCCGGGCCTTGTCCGGGGTGGGAGGCTGTGGGCCGAGCCATCGGTCGGTGAACACTTCGTCACCCTGAGACCTTCGGATCTCTAGTTCTAGATCGTGTCCCGGCCGGTGGGTAGGTCGCCCGTTGAGTGCTGATGGGATGTCGTGCCCCGAGCGTGCTGGGTGAGCACTGATCCATTAGGTCGCTGCCGTGGGCGGTCTCGGCTCATCGAAGGTGTTCATCATCGAAGTCGAGGAGGTGAGCGGGTTGATCTTCGTCGGGAATGACTGGGCTGAGGATCATCACGACATTCATGTCATGACCGCGGACGGGAAGAAGCTGGCCGCACGCCGGTTCCCCGAAGGCGTGGCCGGCGTCAGCGCGTTCCACGCGTTGGTCGCCGAGCATGCCGAGAACCCTGAGGAGGTATCGGTCGGGATCGAGACCGACCACGGCTTGTGGGTCACGTCGCTGGTCGCGGCCGGGTACCGGGTGTATGCGATCAACCCCAAAGCGGTGGCCCGCTACCGAGACCGCCACCATGTCGGCGGCGGGAAGTCCGACGCCGGCGACGCCAAGGTACTCGCGGACCTGGTCCGCACCGACGCCCACAATCACCGGGTCGTGGCAGGCGACAGTGACCACGTCCAGGCCGTCAAGGTCTTAGCCCGCGCCCATCAGGCACTGGTGTGGTCCCGCACCCGCGAGAACAACCGGTTACGGAACGCGTTGCGGGAGTTCTATCCCGCCGCGTTAGTGACGTTCCAGGACCTGCACGACCGAGACACTCTCGCCGTCTTGACCAGAGCCCCGGATCCGGTCACCGCGGCCCGGTTGACACTTTCCCAGGTCAAGGCCGCACTCCGAGCGGGTGGACGTTCACGAAACCTCGACACCACTGCTGAGAAGATCCAAGCCCTCCTGCGGACCGAACAGTTGCACGCACCCGCCGCAGTCGCGTCCGCCTACGCCGCGGTCGTGTCCGCGCAGGTCCGCGTGATCACGGCGTTGAACACCCAGCTCGCCGCCCTTGAGACCGAACTGGAGTCACATTTTGAGCAGCACCCGGACGCCGACATCATCCTGTCGCTTCCAGGCCTGGGAGACATCCTCGGCGCCCGGGTGCTCGGCGAATTCGGAGATGACCCCGAACGATTCGCGCACGCCAAGTCTCGCAGGAACTACGCCGGCACCTCACCCCTGACGATCGCCTCCGGGAAGAAACGCGCCGTCCTGGCCCGCCACGCCCGCAACCAGAGGCTCTATGACGCGATCGACCAATGGGCCTTCTGCTCCCTCCAAGCCAGCCCCGGCGCCCGCAACCACTACGACACACGCCGAGCCGCCGGCGACTCCCACCACCAAGCCCTGCGAGCCCTCGGCAACAGGTGGGTCGGCATCCTGCACGGCTGCCTGAAACACCACACCCGATACGACGAACACACCGCCTGGGGCCACCGCCAACCCGCGGCCGCTTGACACGTTACGACCCTGGGATATCTAGAACGACTGCCGTCCGC
>JAKOPT010000005.1 GCA_029778715.1 Actinomycetes bacterium
CGGGGGGAGACGCAGTCGTCCCAGAGCGGCAGTCTCGTGGCCTGGCTGTGGGACAACGCTCCTTCGCTGCGTCAGGGCGGGGCCAAGGCGGTGGCGGAGTGTGTCCAACTGGTGGCTGGCGAATGCCGTGGACTCGGCGCCCTCGAGGTGCTCGCGTCCGGTGTCGTCGCCTCTGACCCCGCGGACGCTGCCGCAGGCGAGCTCGGCGCCACCGACGCCTCGAGGGGCGACGGTGCCGAGCAGCTCGGGGAAGGTGCGGGGTCCACACCGGGGCAGGTGGTGAGCCGGTCGGTCTTGCGGGGCGAGTTGCTGCCATCCGTGGCCGTGAGCGTGCTGTCCGAGATGGCCCGGCTCGAGCGGCGACTGCGCCCGGAGACCCACCTGACCGTCGTGTCGGCGTTGGTGTCGCTGGGGCGGGATTGGGGCAGCGCACAGGTGCGCCGCCTGCGCCCACGTCTGTTGGCCGAATACGGGATGCCGGGAGAGTTGCAGTCCGATCACGACACCCTCGCCCGGTGCGTGACGCTGAGCGGCCCCATCGTCGAGGACGGGCTCACCGCCTATCGGCTCGTCCTCGACCCACAATCGGCTGCGACCCTGGAAGCTGCCATCGGGCCACTGGCCGCGCCGGCACCCAATCCGCAGACGGGTGAACGTGACCTCCGCTCCGCCGGGCAACGCCGCGCCTGCGCGCTGATCGAGGTATGCCGTCGCGCCACCGCCGCGGGTCACCAGCTGCCCGGGGGCGCCAAGACGACGCTGTTCGTCACGATGGCCTTGAGCGACCTGCGCGACCGGCTCACCGGGGCCGGCACTGTCGTGGGCACGCCAGCAGCCGGGGTGCTCCTGGCGCCGGAAACCGTGCGGCAACTCGCCTGCCAGGCCGAGATCGTGCCGGTCGTCCTCGGATCACGTGGTGAGGTCCTCGACCTCGGCACCCGGGTGAGGTTGTTCACCCCGGCCCAATCCAGGGCGCTCTGGCTTCGCGACGGCGGATGCAGCTTCCCCGGCTGCACCGTCCCGGCGCACTGGTGCGACGCCCACCACATCGTCCACTGGGTTGACGGCGGAACGACCGACCTCGCCAACGCCGCCCTGCTCTGCGCCCGACATCATCAGATCGTTCACCGAGATCGGCTCACCGCCCGGGTGCTCGCCCCGCCCGGCGATCCCACCCAACCCGCCGTCCACTGGGATCGCACCCCAGGGTCATACGACCGCGCCCACCGACGACCCCACGCGGCCTGACAGTGGCGGCCTGACAGTGCCAGCCAGAGCGCCTCAGCCTGCGATGGCGCAGCTGGGCACCGAGGTCGGGCTGATCTGACCGCTGCGCACCACCGAGACCACCACACACACCTGGGTGCCGGCCGGGGCTACGACCTCCTTGGCCCGGGCGCCGGTGACCGTCGTCGGCGCGGCCGCGAGGGCCTCGGCGGCGGTGGCGCCCACGCCGACCCGGTAGGTGTCCTTCGAGCTCGGGCCGTCATAGTTCCACGTGAAACGTACGACTCCCGCGGCCCCCACCGCCTGCACCGACGGGGCAACGAACACCCCGTCACCAATGGCCGACCCATCGGTCGTCGGCTTGAGGGTCTGCACGGCCGTCGGAGTCGGCCCGGCGTCAGCAGTGCGCCCACCACCGAGCGCAAACGTCGACACCAACCACCAGCTCGCGGCAACCGTCGCCACGCCTGCGGCCAGCATGCCGATCCGGCGCCCGACCGACCCACGGCCCGGCTGGGAGTCGGCGGACGGCATACCGGGGTCGACCTCGACCGGCTCCCAGCGGGTGAGCGGCGTGGAGTCGGCTGCAGCATCGGGGATCGCGGTCGGCGCCCCCGCCGGCGACGATGGCGCCGCTGATGCGGCCGAGGAGGTTGAGGCGGCGGCCGTGGGAGCCGGCGGCGGTGGCACGGTCGGCCATCCGGAATCTGCCGTGGGCGGTTGCAGCCGGGGCGGGGGCGGCACGGGTGGGTAACCCCGCGCGGCTGGGGTGGCGGGCGCGGACGGCATACCCGTCGCTTGTGCCGTTGTCGCTGGCACTGGCGGGGCCGACGCGGCGGGGCGCTGCGCCTCGACCCGTTGCGGGCCCTTGACGTGTGTGCTCTGGTCGGCGTCGGGGAGCGCATCCGCCCCGGCGCCCGGCGCACCCGGCCCGAAAAGGCGAGCGCGCCCCCGGTCATCGAGCACGAGCACTTGGGTGCGCGGCAGCCGGCATTCCTGCTCGATGGCCTGCAATCCGTGCGCGAACTCCAGAGCACTCTGCGGCCGCAGCGCCGGGTCCTTGGCCATCGCCTGGGTGAGCAGGCGTTCCAGCGACGCGGGCACGTCGGGGCGCTTGGTGGGCGGCACCGGCTGGGTGCGAATCCGCGGCATGAGCGCGTATGCCGTGTTGTCGCCACCGGGCACCTCGAACGGCGAGCGCCCGACGAGCAGCTGCCACAAGGTGGCGCCGAGGGAGTAGATGTCGGAGCGCTCGTCGCCGTCGCTCTCGCCGTAGACGACCTCCGGCGCCGACCACGGCACCGAGACCCCGATCTCCTCGCGGGCGCTGACCCCCTGGACGACCGCGTCGGCCCGGGTGCGCAGGCCGCGACCGGCGATGCCGAAGTCGGTGAGGCCGGGGGCGCCATAGGCGCTGACCAGGACATTGGCCGGTTTGATGTCGCGGTGGACGACCTGCGCCTGGTGGGCAGTCTGGACGGCACTGGCCAGTTGGATCCCGATCCGCAACACGTCGCCCAAGGCGAACCGCTCGGCCCGTGAGCGCTGGGCGAGGTTGGGCGGCGGGTAGTACTTCATCACGAGGAAGGGTCGGCCGTCGGCGGCCGTGCCCGCCCGGAAGACCTGGACGATGTAGGGGTGGTCGCCCAGCGCCGCCATCGTGTCGGCCTCGGCGATGAACTCGGCCCGGACCTTGTCGCTCAGCGTGCCGGCCTTGAGCACCTTGACGGCGACCGGCATACGAGGGCTCTGTTGCTCGTAGAGGTAGACGTCGGCGTACCCCCCCGACCCGAGCGGCTGGACGTAGACCAGCCCCGGCAAGCTCGGCGCGGCGTGGGCGTTGCCGGCAGGGGCGGGCGACATCAGCCGATCTCGAAGGAGAAGGTGACCTCGTCGGCGAGTTCGACGAGGGTGCCCGGTTCGAGGACCTGCTGATCGTGCGCGACCAGGCGCACCGGGCCGCGGCCGGGCAGGGTGACCGTCGTGCCGTTGGTCGTGCCGAGGTCGCGGACCAGGACGTGCCACCCCTCCAGGAGGACCTCGAGGTGGTTGCGCGAGACATCTCGCAGCGGGCTGGCGACCTTGACGACGTGTGGGCGCGACGCCACCGGGATGCTCGCGTCGACGGTCGGTGCGCGGCCCATGAGCACCCCTCGGTCGAGGGTCACGACGTCGCCGGTCGACAGGCGCAGCACCCCGAGCGGCGGTCGCGGCGTCGAGAACGGCTCCTGCGGCGGCACCTCGCGCCCACAGGTGCGGCAGGTGCTGGCATGCGGCGGGCTCACGTGCCCCGCCGGACAGAGCACGGCGAGCACCGAGACCGCGCTGACGATCGGGGCAGCCCCGGCTTCGGCGAGCAGGGCCGAGCGGTCGACGGTCGCATCGAAAGCATCCGGGTCGTCGACAACGGCACTCGGGTATGCCGTGCCCGTCGCCACCGCGGGTGGCTGGCTTGGCTGGCCGGTCAGGCTCGGCTGGCTGGGTTGGCCGGTGGAGTCGGGCGGGGGGGTCATCGGCTGCGGCGGCGGCGGGTGGGGCGTCGGATAGGACTCTGGCAGCGGCGCTGGGTCCGCGCCCATGTCCGAGGCCGACTCTGGCAGCGGAACTGGGACACGGTCTGAGCCCATGTCCAGGGCCGACCCTGGGATCGGCGCCGGGTCCCGCTCCAGACGCGGCCGTGCCTCAGCCGCCAGGATCGGTGATACGCCGAGATCCACGGCGGGTCCAAGATCGACCGCCGGCCCGAGATCGACTGGGCGGTCCACGTCGAAGTCGGGCGCCGCGATGACGGGCAGTTCATCGTCCGGCCGGATCAGTTCGTCCAGCTCGGTCAGTTCGTCCGGGCTGACGGGCACGCCGCCCTCGCGTGAATCTTCTTGTTCGACAACAACATCCGCCCATTCGGCGGCTGCAGGTGTTGCTCGTACAGGCGAATCCGGTTGTGCGGCAACCTCTTCCGGCTCGATCTGGTGCGAAGCGGGCGGCGGTGCGAACTGGGCAGCTTCCGACCCGGATTCGGGCGGGCCCGGTGGAACGAGGGGCGCCACCGGGGCCAACGGCGCCGCTGGCTCGGGAGCCGTCGGGGTGAGCAGGGCGACCGACTCGGGAACCGCGGCAGCGAGCGGCGCAGCCGGCTCGGCAGCCGTCGGGGGGAGCGGGGCAGCAATCGGCACAGCCGGCTCGGGAGCCACCGTTGGAGCGAGCGGCGGGAGCGGGGCGGCATACGGGGTGAACTGCCGGCCGGCCGGCCGCGGTGGCGCGGTGGGGACCCAGCCTCCGACCCAACCCGCAGGCGCCGCCGGCGGCACCGTCGGAACCGTTGACCCGGGTGACGTCGCCGGCGACGGTGGGCTGATCGGACGGCTGGTAGCCCACGGCACGTGATCGATCGGTGCGCGATGACCGGGCTCAGCCGGCGTCCGCGGCGTTGGCTGGGCAGCGGCAGGCGTCCGGGGTGCGGGGGTGGCGAGCGGTGGCACCGGTCCCGGGAGCACAGGATCAGCGACCGCGGCCGCCGTCACCGGGGGGTTTGCGACCGGCCTGCCCGTCACTGGCGAACCCGGCTGAGACACGACGAGCGCGGGAGAGACGGGCGGCACCGATGCATCGGGTGCGACCGGCCCAGCGTGCGTGGGGGCGGCGGTCGCAGCGGCGGCCGCAGCGGCGGAAGGTGCGGCGGACGGCATACCGAGTCCTGGCACGAGCAGCACCGACTCGACGTCGTGGACGACGACCTGAGCCCAGTCGCCGGGCGGCACCGGCCGGACCTCGCGAACCTGACCGGCGACCGTGAGCACCGCGTGGGCCTGTTTGGCCACGACAACCCGCGTTGCGGTGGGGCCTTCACCGGAGCCTTCGCCGACGACGGCGGCGGCGCAGGAGGGCGGACCGCCCAGGCGCCCGAGCACCGTGAGGGCGTCGGCGAACCGGCCGCTGCCGACGGCTGCCTGCAGGTGGGGAAGGCGGGGATCGCCGGCTCCGAGTTCGGCGGCGATGGCGATGCCGGGGCCGGTCACCATCTCCCACCCGGCGGGCAGCGCGGCCGTGCGCAGCTCGGGAAGGCCCGACGCGGGCGTGGTCACGGCATACCTCGCGGTGTGGTGTCCTCGTCGACCTCCGCCGCCGGGTAATCGGCCAACTCGACGACGATCACGGTGACGTTGTCGCGCCCGCCGTTGTCGACGGCGCGCTCGACCAGCGTGTCGGCACAGGCCTGCGGGTCGAGGCCGGCGCCGAGGATCGCCTGGATCTCGTCGTCCCCGACCTCGTTGGTCAGGCCGTCCGAGCAGACCACGAACCGCTCGCCCGGGCACGGCGGAAAGACCCAGGTGTCCACCGGCGGGAGCGGCTCGCGGCCCAGCGAGCGGGTGACCGTGTGCCGCAGCGGGTGCACGCGCGCCTCGGCATCGGTGAGGAAGCCGGCGTCGACGAGCTCCTGGACCTCGGAGTGATCGACGGTGACTTGCGCGAGGGCGGCGTCGAGGTAGCGATAGACCCGCGAGTCCCCGAGGTTGAGCACCGCCCAGTGCGGCGACCCGCCGACAGTGACGAGCGCGACGCCGGTGACCGTGGTGGCCATGCCGTTCTTCGCGGGGTCCTGCCCGGCGGCAGCGAGGATGCGCCAGTTGGCGGTCTCGATCTGACGCACGAAATCGGCGACCTTGAGCCCGTCGCGCCCGGCCAGCTCACCGAGCGTGTCGGCGGTGATCCGGCTCGCGACCTCACCCGCCGCATGCCCGCCCATGCCGTCGGCGACGACATAGACCCCGGCCTGCGCGAAGGCGGAGTCCTCGTTGTGCTCACGCACCCGCCCGACGTGCGTGGCCACGCCGACGTTGAGGGTCAAGCCAGCCGCCATCGCGCGTCCTCTCGGTCACTCCCGCTTCAACAGCAGAGGGTATGCCGTCCGGCTGGGTCCGCGCGCTCCTGCGTCCCCTCACTGCCTGCCGATGTCGTCGTCGCGGCGGTCGCTGGTGCGCCGGCCCGGTGATGGCCGGGTCGCAGCTGCCAGCAAACCTTCCGACTCGCCGACTTTCGCATCCGATCCTGACCTCTCGGGCCGGCGCGAGGTCAGAGGAGTCGGTAGCGGACGCCCACGGCGTCATAGCTGACCCGGGCGCGCCGGTCGCGCGTGAGCAACAGCGCCCCGTGCTGCCGAGCTGTGGCGCCGACGAGTGCGTCGTAGGCCGCGCCACCCCGGATGTCGTGCTCGGCGAGCTGCGAGACGAGCTGCCTGAGCCGCGGACCGGTCAG
>JAKOPT010000036.1 GCA_029778715.1 Actinomycetes bacterium
GGACCGGCGCGGGCAGTGCTGGTCGAGGACAGCCGCCACGGCCCCCGGTGCCAGGTGGCCGTCACCTCGACCTGAGCCACGCCCGAACTCAAGACCGAACAGCCGGTCATCACGCCACCATTGGCCGCAGCGATCCCGGCGCCCGTGGCGCACGCCGTGACAGGGTCCGCCGACAGTGCTTGGGAAGCGACCGCCAGAGCCGCGAGATCCGCCCCGTTGCGCGCCGCATGCGCAGTAGCCACTGCCGTGACGACCGCAGCCGCGCCAACACTGAGCGCCACGACGATCGCCGCGATGGCAGCCGCGAGCACGGTCACACTCCCGCGGTCGCGCCGTGGGACTTGCCGGACGTATCGACGGCCCCGCGCGGCATACCGACGGCCCGGCCCGACATACAAGGGGTCCGGCCGGGCCCGCCGACGGACATGCCTACGGCCTCGCCTGCTGGCGTCCGTCGCACCATGCCGCACGCCCCGAGCCCCGCGCCCACCGTCCCGACGGACTGGCGTCCGGCGCGCAGCGCCCCTCACGGGTCAGCCGCTCCGGAAGCCTCGCGCTGCCCGGTCGCACTCCCCGCCACCTCGAAACGACCCAGCCAACCCACCGATCGAACGCTCGTCACGGTGACCGTCACCCGATCGGCCGACGAACTGACCGCGACAGCGGCACCCGGCGGTGCTGCGGTCCGAGCCAGAGCCAGCGCAGTGCCCGAGTCGTCGCCGCGAGCCAACGCCCGCGCAGCCAGCCGCGCGGCATCGACGCAGCGGACCCGGTCGACGCCCAACGACACGGCGCCGACGCACACCGCCAGGAGGGTCACGACCACGGGAAGAGCCAGGGCCACCTCGACGCTGGCCATCCCGCGATCGCGGCGCTGACCCTTCGCACCGGAGCGGGAGCCCTGCGAGCCGCAGATCCCCAGCAGCCCGACCCGCACCTTAGCCACCAGCGCCCAATGCAGTCTGGATAACCCGCGCGAGGGCGCCCCGCACCGCATCCGAGCGAGCGACCGCGATGAGAGCCACGGCCATCGCTACGGCGGCCAGCGTCCCCACGGCATACTCCGCCGTCGTCATCCCGGCGTCGAGCCGGCACCGCACTCGACGCAACCGAGCCCGCACCGGGCCCACCGTCCGCGCCCAACACCTGCACACCATGTCGTCCTCCTCAAGCTCTGGCTACTGTCATCGCAGCCATCCTGTGAGCGGCAGGGATCACCTCGCCAGCCATGCACGCCGGGCTGTGGACGGTGGGACGATCACGAGGAGGATGTGCACAAAGCGATACCCCTAGGGGTATAGGATGGTGGACTTGTGAGCGCGGATCGTGGAGCAATGCGGACAGTTGTCGTCGTCGGTGGAGTCGCCGGAGGGATGAGCGCCGCGGCGCGGTTGCGCCGACGTGACGAGCGCGCGCGCATCATCGTCGTCGAGCAAGGCGAGGAGGTCTCGTTCGCCAACTGCGGCCTGCCCTATTACGTCAGCGGCGAGATCGAGGCGCGCCGCAGCCTGCTTCTGCACACCCCGACCTCGCTCGCGCGCACCTTGCGGCTCGAGGTCCGCAGCCGCACCACCGCGACCTCGATCGACCGGGCTGCCCGGACGGTCACCCTGGAAGCGGCCGACGGTGGCACCGAGGTGGTCGGTTACGACGCCCTCGTCTTGGCCCCCGGCGCGTATGTCGTGACGCCCCCGATCCCGGGCATCGACCACCCGCGGGTGCGCACCCTCCGCACCGTGCCCGACGCAGATGTGATCCGCGGCTGGGTCACCGAGGGCGCTCAGCGCGCAGTCGTGCTCGGGGCCGGGTTCATCGGGCTGGAGGCCGCCGAGGGCCTGCGCCACGCCGGGCTGGAGGTCGCGATCATCGAGGCCGCACCGCATGTGCTGCCAGTCGTCGACCCCGAGATCGCCCACCATGTGCGTGCCGAACTCGAGGCCCATGGCGTCGCCGTACATGAAGGGGTGGCCGCCACGACCATCGCCGACCGAGACGGCCGACCGGTCGTCACCCTCGCCGACGGCACGGTCCTGCCGACCGACCTCGTCGTGCTGTCGGTCGGCGTGAAGCCCCGCAGCGAGCTTGCCGCTGCGGCCGGCTTGGCCCTCACCGACGGTGGCGCGATCGTCGTCGACGCAGATCAGCAGACATCGGACCCGTTCATCTGGGCCGTCGGCGATGCGACGGCGAGTGTCCACGCAGTCACCGGAGTCGTCGCCCCGGTGGCGTTGGCGACCCCGGCCAACCGCGGCGGTCGGGTCGCTGCCGATGCGATCATCGCGAGGTGGGCCACGCCCCGCGTCGCCACGGCTGGCGTGAACGGCACGTCGGACCAGCCTTCGGAGTCGACGGATTCGGCCGAGCCGCACCCCGCCGTCAACGCGCTCGACGCTGGCCACCGCCGGTCACCGCGGCCGCTCGGGACCGCGATCGTGCGCGTCTTCGACCTCGTCGTCGGGATGACCGGCGCCTCGCGCCGCGCCCTGGAAGGGCGGCAGTTCCACACCGCGCGGACGCACAGCGGCCACCACGCCGGCTACTACCCCGGCGCCGAGACGATGCATCTGCTGCTGCACTTCGCCCCCGACGGGCGCATCCTCGGCGCTCAGGGCGCTGGACGCGCCGGCGTCGACAAGCGCATCGACGTCATCGCGACCGCCGCCCGCGGCGGCTTGCACGCCGACGACCTGGTCGACCTCGACCTCAGCTACGCACCTCCCTTTGGCTCGGCCAAGGACCCGGTGATGATGCTCGGCATGATCGCCGACAACGTGCTGCACGGAGCGTTGACCCAGCACGATCCCGCGGTCGGGATCGACCCGGAGCAGCAGTTCGTGCTCGACGTGCGCAATCCCGGCGAGTGGGAGCGCGGCCATATCGCCGGAGCCACGCTCATCCCGCAACCGCAGGTCGCCGAATCCGTCGACCGGGTGCGCGAACTGGCTGCCGGCCGCCCGATCGTCGTCCACTGCGCATCGGGGTTCCGCTCGTACCTCGCCCATCGCACGCTCGCAGCAGCCGGTATGCCGTCCGCCAACGTCTCGGGTGGTTTCACCTCCCTCGCGGTGCTCCAACCGCAATTGGTGACCACCGACTGACCACCGACTGACCACCGACTGACCACCGACTGATCTCGACGGACCGCCTCGGACCCCGTCGGAACGGGCGCGCCGGCTATGAGCCCGTCCCGCGCATCGGGTGCCCCGTCCCGCGTCGGGTGTGTCCAGTGCGCCCGACTGAGGTCACCCGCGCCAGAGTTCACCGGCCAACGCAAGCACGAGTGGCACCAGACCCAGCAAGACGAAGGCCGGCAGGAACGCCAACCCCAAGGGCAGCACGATGCGCACGCCGAGGCGGGCCGTGCCGATCTCGAGCCGATGCGCATGGTCACGTCGCTGATCGACCGCAGCCCGAGCCAAGGGATCGCTCGGAGCGACGCCCAGCGAATCGGCCAGCACCAGGGCACGTCCGACAGCTGACCAGCCGGGGCCGACAGCTGCCCAGGCCCGCGCCCACGGCATACCCCACCGGACGGCCGCTGCCACGGAGGCGAGGTCAGCCGCCACGTCGTCGTCCGACACGGCGGAGACCAGCTCGAGACCGTCAACGACTCCGCAGCCGCCACGCAAGACCAAGGCCAGCAGGTCGGTCGTCGCGGCGACCTCCAGCGGGTCGGGACGGGTCGACCCCGGCCCGAGCTGCGCGACCATCCGGGCGCACCACCACCGCCCGATCACCATGAGCGCCACCCCCGAGATCACCGACGCCACGGCGATCGGGCTGTCCACCCAGGCCGTGGGTGGCACACCCAGCGCGGCGCCGAGCAACGGCCCGGCCAGCGGCAGGAGGGTGAGCACTCGGATCGTCGCCCGTGGCCCGGCCAGGGCAACGTCGACCCGTGAGCGAGCAGCCCGGTCGGCCCGAAGAAGGTGCACGCCGACATCGATCGCATCGGCCAGCGGGACGCCCGCAACATCGGAGAGGCTCCAGGCTCGCGCGACGAACTGCATGCCCGGCGGAGCACGCTTGCTTTCGCCGGGGGTGCGCAAGCCGGCCCTCATCCCGCCGCCGACATCAACCCCAGTCGAGTCGCCGGCTGAGTCAACAGCTGAGTCGCCGCTCGAGTCGCTAGGCAGGTCGCTGACCGAGTCGAGCGTCGTCGGAAGGTCCAGCGCGAGGCCGACAATCGCGCTCGGCGCCAGCGGGTTGCCGACGAGTCCGAGCTGGGCGGTTGCGAAGTCAAGCGCGGTCTGAGGGTCGGCGCCGGCCCGGACGGCTGCGGCGACCAAGTCAAGAGCGTGAACGATCCGGTCGTCGTCCTGGCTGGACCTGCGGCGGTGCCTCGACCACCGGCCAGCGGCCAGCGGCCGGCCCGAGCGCCTGGGCGGCTCGCCACGAGGGGGTCGACCTGCGCCGAGCCTTGCGGCCTCGTGCGTCGGAGCTGCCCTGACCCGCGCCGAGCGGTCACGCGCCAGTGGGCGCCCGCCCCGACCGACGTCACGAGGCGGCGGCTCGCCAGGCTGCCTCCCGAGATCGAGGGGGCTTGGACGCCGAGGCCACACGAGGACCGCGAGCGCTATCAAAGCAGCGACGACCACCGTCATTGCCGCCCCTGCAGCAGGGCGTCCCAACGGCGTCGAGCCCACGGGTCGACGGGGTGCGAATCGCCGCCGAGGGCCAGAGCGGTCCGCACCACGGGCTCGCGCGTGCTCACCGGCGTGCCATCCGGGCCGTCGTCGAGCCCTTGCTCACCAGCGCACGCGACGACTCCCACGGACTCCAGCACGCGGCGTCCGTCAGCCCGACGCCGCACGTGCAACACCGCCTGCACGGCGCTGCGCAGTTGGGCGTGGACTGCGGTGGACGGCATACCGGCAAGTGCCCCGAGCGCTTCGAACCGGGCGACGACATCACCGGGCGCGTTGGCGTGAAGGGTGCCGCAACCGCCGTCGTGGCCGGTGTTGAGGGCAGCCAACAGCTCGCGGACCTCGGCCCCGCGCACCTCGCCGACGACCAGCCGATCGGGGCGCATCCGCAAGGCCTGACGCACGAGGGCGACCATGGTGACCTCACCGGCCCCCTCGACGTTGGGCGGCCGGCCCTCCAGGTGCACGACGTGGGGGTGGTGCACCCGCACCTCGCGGACGTCCTCGACGATCACCATCCGGTCGCCAGCATCGGACTGACCGAGCAGCGCCCCGAGCAGCGTCGTCTTGCCCGCGCCGGTGCCCCCGGTGACGACGAACGACACCCGACTGCGCACCAGCTGGGCCAGCTCATCAGCCCAGCTGGACGGCACCATTCCGGCATCGATCAACTGCTCCAGGGTGAACGGCGCTCGAGCCGGCACCCGCAGCGTGATGTGGGCACCACCAGCAACCAAGGGCGGCAGGATCGCATGGAGCCGCACCCCGGAGGGAAGGATGCCGTCGACGAACGGCGCCGCGTCGTCGAGTCTGCGCCCAGCCTGCGCGGCCAGGCGAACGGCCAGTGCGCGACACTCCCGAGCATTCCCGACGACGACCGCGGTCGCGACCATGCCCGCACCGCGATCGACCCACGCTCGTCCGTCACCGTTGACGGCCACATCCGTGACCGCCGGGTCGGCGAGCAGTTCCTCGAGCGGACCAGCGCCGAGCACGGCAGATGTCAACGCCCGCCAGGTGGCATCCGTGCCCTGATCACCGAGCAGCCCGCGCTCCGCGGCGGCCACCTCGGCGACCAGCCGTGGGTCTGGCGCCAAGCCATCCCGGATGAACCGATCGAGCCGTTGCTGCACGCTCTCTGCGCCGCGAGGCAGCGGCGTCATGACGCCCGCCACAGGGCTCGCCGATCCGCGCGGCGCCCCGTCTCATCCTCGGTCGCCCGGCCGACAACTGGCGATCGGTCCGGCGGCGTGCCCGGCGGTATGCCCAGAGGCGCGTCCCGCGAAGTCGTCGCAGACCTTCCCACCGGCATTCCGACCGCGGTCAACACCGCAGCGGCGGCCCGAGCCATCGGCCCCGATGCGGAGCCCGGCGCCACCCCCCGGCCCAGGTCACGCGCCACCTTCGGGTCATTAGCCACGGTGAGGAGTACGGGCAGACCGAGGCTGTCCTCGACGTCGTCGCACAATCGACCGGGCACGCGTGGACCCCTCAGCACCAGGACGATGTCGGCATCCAGTCCGTCCAGGGCCGCGACGACCGAGCTCAGCGCCGCCAACTCGAGCACGCCCGTGCCCGCAACGACCACCACCAGATCGACACATGGCCACCAGGCGAGATCAGACCCCATGGTGCGTTCCCGGCTGGCATCGACGACAACGAGATCCGGCCCGCCATCGCGGCGAGCAGCAGCCAGACCGACGACGACCGCAGCCAAGACTTCGGGCCCCGGAGGCGGCATTCCGTCGCGCGCATGCGCCAGGACCGCCACCCCATCGCTGCAAGGCAGCCGCAGCATGAGATCGGGCCCGTCGACCGCCCCGCGTAAGCGGGCCAGATCGGGCCACCGCACTCCCGCGACGTGGTCGAGGCCCAGCACGACATCGAGGCCCGCTCCACCTGGCTGACCGTCGACGGCCACCACCGTGCGCCCCTCGCGGGCGGCAGCACGGCATACCGCCGCCGTGAGGGTGGACGCGCCGCACCCACCCGACGCCCCGACTACCGCGACCACGCGCGGCCGCCCGTCCCCAAGTTCCATGCCCTCACCGTGCGCCACCGCCGCCTCCAGCGCAGCACCCCGGCCCACCAGCTGTGGACAGTGGGGCGGGCGCCTCAAGGATGTGGACAACAAGGATGTGGACAACGGCCCCCATCCGGCCCGGGACATGCGACGGCCCCCGTCGGGGGGGCAACGGGGGCCGTCTGGCGCGCTGGCACCGGGGGGGAGGGGCCAGTGCGCAACCGCTCAACCCCGAAGGGGAGCAGTGCCATTGTCACGCTAGATAGGCCTCAATGCAAACTCTCGGCGGAGCGTCTTTTGAGCAGCGGACTCTCGGGGGGCCTGTACTACCGCTAAGTACACCAAACGGACATTGTTTCAGGGAGAAACCGTGAGAACTTCGTGAGGGCCCGGCTCAGCCCGCGAGACACGCGCGAGACACGTTCGAGACACAGAACCCCTCGACCCCGTCACCCGTCACCGTCGCCGAGCCGACCCACCCGCACCGCGTCGGCGATCCGCCCGCCCTCGGCAGCCGCGCGCACCAGCGACTCCGCACTGTGTCGCAGCCACAGCGCCACGCCCTCGCGACTGCCCGTCGCATACGCGGACAAAGCTCCCAGGTATGCCGTCGTGCCGCCGTCGAGATAGCCCACCTCCGGCACTGCTACCCCAGTCGGATCCAACCCCGCCGCCTGCACCAGCAGCCGCTCGACCGCCCGCGCCACCAGGCCGTTGCCGAGGACGAACGGCCGTATCACGGCGATCTCCGCATGGACCAGCGCGGCCACCAGCGGCACCGGGAGCCGGCCCGCCTCCCGGACGAGATCGGCCACCCCCGCGAGCCGCTGACGCACCACCTCGGAGTCCGGCGCCGTCCCAAGATCGACGAACTCGCGCGCATCCTCGCCGGCCACCCGCGGTCGCCCCACCTGCTGGGCCGGCAGCAGCCCAGCGGCGGCAGCCACATGCAGCCGCGCCAGCGCTTGGGCCGGCGAGGCCACCAGGACGCCGCGCAGGTGCTCGGTCTCGGCACTGGCCTGCACCGCTCCCCGCACGACGACCTCGACCGGATCCGGATGCTCCGGCCAGGTGCGCGCCCCCCGGACCAGATCGCGCACGACATCCACCGGCAACTCGGCACCGTCCAGCGCGGCACTGGCCCGCGCACCGCGGATACGCGACTCGGCCGACGCCTCCGGGACCCGGCGCCGCAGCGCCTCGTGCCAGCGCAATGCGGTGGTCGCCTCCCGCGCGCGGTCGACGCCCTCGCGCACGCCGGGGAGGTCGAGCAGGGCCAGCACGGGATGAGGATCGGACACCCCAGGAGGGTATGCCGTCCGCGCACCCCGCGCAGGTATGCCGTCCGCGCACCCC
>JAKOPT010000037.1 GCA_029778715.1 Actinomycetes bacterium
CACCATCGCCGAGCCCCTGGCGGTGCACAAGGTCGGCGACCCCACGTCGCGCCGGCAGCGGGTGCTCGAGTTGCTGGACCAAGTGGCCCTGCCCCCGGCCGTCGCCGACCGTTATCCGCACGAGTTGTCCGGTGGCCAACGTCAGCGGGTCGCCATCGCACGCGCACTGGCGCTGCGCCCCGACCTGGTGGTCCTCGACGAAGCCGTGTCGGCGCTGGATGTCCTCGTCCAGGCTCAGATCCTTGAGTTGCTCGCATCGCTGCAGCGGGAGATGGGCCTCACCTACCTGTTCATCAGCCACGACCTCGCCGTGGTGCGGATGATTTCCGACGAGGTCCATGTCATGCGTCGCGGCAAGATCATCGAGAGCGGGGCCCCCGATCAGCTCTTCAACCACCCCGCGCACGAATACACCCAGGAGTTGATCGCCGCGATCCCTGGGCGGTCGGTTGCCAGTGCGCGGCTGGGGGAGGCCGAGCCCGCGTAGGCGACGACGCGGCATACGTCAAAGGGTCGGCTCCCCGTGTGGGAGCCGACCCTTCGCGTATGCCGTGCGCCTGTCCCGGCGCGCCTGCGGTCAGCGGGCGGCGCGGATCGCTGCCGCGACCTGATCGAAGACTGCCCGGTCGAGCACGGCGCCCTCGCGGCGGATCGTCGTCGGGTCCACGCGCAGGATCCGGTCGACGCGGGCCTCGCTGGGTCGACCGCGGCGGTCCCACGCCCCCGAGCCGACGTCGCACCAGAGCCGACCGTCTCGCCGTTCTTGGAGGGCGTCGCGGTCGTGGTCCTTTGAGGTGAGGGGGACTGCGAGCAGCCACGGCCCGTCGGTGCCGACGAGCAGGACCGGACGGTCCTTGCCCTGGGTGTGATCCTCCTCGAACGGCACCCAGGTCCAGACAACCTCACCCGGATCGGGCCGCCCGTCATGGCGCGGAGCCCACCGCAGGTCGGGTATGCCGGTGAAGTCGCCCGGGTAGCCCGTCGCCGGCGCGCCCGGGGCAGGTGTCCTCGGGGTGGGGGTCCTCGGAGCGGGTGACTTCGCCGCCGGCCGCCACCACCGGGCCAGCGCGTCCCGCAGCCGTCCCACGTCAGACTGTCCCGGCGCCGAGGAAGTCCGCGAAGGTCGGGGTTGCCGTCGC
>JAKOPT010000038.1 GCA_029778715.1 Actinomycetes bacterium
AGGCCGGGTCCACGCTCCCAGAAGGCGCAGTCACGACACGGCTCGACGAGGGCGGGCACGTCATCGGCCGTCACCGGCACAATCTCCGGACCGCCCTTGCGGCGCTTGGGTGTCGCGGCCATGTCCGGTCAGCGCTTGGGTCGGTCGACGCCGATCACGTCCAGGATCCGGTTGAGATCCTCCACCGAGGCGAACTCCACGACGACCTTGCCCTTGCGTTGTCCCAAGGCGATCGTCACCCGGGTGTCCAGGTGGTCGGACAGCGAGGCGGCCATGTCGTCGAGTTGCGGCCGCCGCCCGCCGGCCCGGGGGGACTTGGGTTTGGCTGGAGCCGTTCCCACCGCCCCGACGGCGACGATCTCCTCGACGGAGCGGACTGAGAGGCCTTCGGCGACGATCCGCTGGGCGAGCCGCTCCATGGCCGCGGCATCGGTGAGCCCAAGGAGGGCGCGGGCATGCCCGGCACTCAACACCCCGGCCGCGAGGCGGCGCTGGACCAGCGGTGGCAGTTTGAGCAGCCGCAGGGTGTTGCTCACCTGCGGGCGGCTGCGCCCGATCCGGGTGGCCAACTCCTCCTGGGTGCAGCCGAAGTCGTCCAGGAGTTGCCGATAGGCCGCCGCCTCTTCCAACGGGTTGAGTTGGCTGCGGTGCAGGTTCTCCAGGAGCGCATCGCGTAACAGGTCGTCGTCGTGCGTGGAGCGGATGATCGCCGGCACATGTTCGAGGCCGGCTGCCTGCGCGGCTCGCCACCGCCGCTCCCCCATGACCAGTTCGTAGGTCGCAGTAGCAGCGTCGGGTCCCGAGCCGATGGGCCCGCCATCGTCGACCCGGCGCACGACGATCGGCTGAAGGATGCCGATCTCACTCACCGAGTGGACCAACTCCGCCATGTCGTCTTCGTCGAAGACGGTGCGTGGCTGGCGTGGGTTGGGCCGGATCGACTCGACGGGGAGTTCGGCGAAGGTGGCTCCGGGGACCGGTCGCAGGGCGTCGTCGTCGTCCGCGTCTGTCGGCCCGGTGCCCGCCGAGGGGGCGTCCGTGGCGCTGCTCGACGACGCTGCGGACGCCGCGGCGGTCGGGTCGGTGGTCTCGGCGGAATCAGTCAGGTCGCTCGGGTCGCCGTCGGCCGCGGCGTGCTTCGTGCCAAGGTCGACGGTGATTGCTGACGGCGCCGGCCCGAAGAAGACGTCGACGGGCCGCTCCCCCGCTGGGGCCGTGGGGATGAGCGCCCCCAGGCCCCGGCCCAACGCGCGTCGCTTCTCTCGTTCCTTCACGGATGTGCTCCCTCGTTCATCGATTCGGCACCTCGCTGGGCGATCTGACTGGCGGCTTCGAGATACGCCAGCGCCCCACTGCTCAACGGGTCATAGGTCATGACGGTCTCGCCGAAGCTGGGAGC
>JAKOPT010000039.1 GCA_029778715.1 Actinomycetes bacterium
ACGTGCGCTTCGCACCCCGTCGGTGGGGGTGCGAAGCGCACGTTTGGTGGTTCAGGCGGGAAAGGGTGGGGTGGGTCAGCGGGTGGAGGTGACGGTGCGGTTGCCGGTGACGGCCTTAACGCCGAAGAGGAGGACGCAGGCGCCCAGGAGGGCGGTGAAGAAGCTGACGAGCCAGCCGTTGCCCATCGGGTTGGTGCCGAACAGGCCGAGGATCCAGCCGCCGAGGAGGCCGCCGATGACGCCGACGACGACGTTGAGGACAACGCCCTGTTGGGCGTCGGTGCCCATGACTTTGCTGGCGATCCAGCCGGCGAGGCCGCCGATGATGATCCACGCGATGATGCTCATGTTCCGTCTCCTTGACGATTCCGGGTGAGTCGGCGTTTGTTTGGTATGCCGTTCTCACGGTGAGGGTTTCGCCCGGGGCGGGGGTCCGCTGGGCTTGTGTCTACGACGCTATTCGTCGCTGTGATGCCGCGTCGCGCTCGGACCCGGGACCTACATGTCCCACCCCACCGGCATGGGTGCCGACCCCCACCACCACACTCCCTGCGTGCGACCGTACGCCCTACCCTGCGACAGGCGGGGCAACCACCCCACCTCCCGCACGGCAGCCGGCACCATCCACCCCAACCACGAACCACCCCGCACGCCCCACCCTGCACCAGGCGGGGCGATCACCCCACCTCCTGCACGGCAGCCGGCACCATCGGCCCCGGCCCCGGCCCTGGTCCGCCAGGCCCGATCCGCCCCGCACGTCCTACCCTGCGAAAGGCGGGGCGATCACCCCACCTCCTGCACGGTAGCCGGCACGATCCACCCGGCCACGAACCACCCCGCACGCCCCACCCTGCGAAAGGCGGGGCGACCACCCCACCTCCTGCGCGGAAGCCCGTAGCAGGACCCTGCCAGCACGCGCAGGAACTCTTCGCTGCAGCGTCGTGGTCGTCCCGACAACCACGACGCTGCAGCCAAGGCCGCCAAGCGGGGACCCGCCGCGCAGGCACCCCAACAACCGCCCCAGCCCGGCACTCCCCACGCCCCACCCTGCGAAAGGCGGGGCGATCACCCCACCTCCTGCACGGTAGCCGGCACCATCGACCCCCGCCCGGGCCACGAACCACCCGGCACCCTTCGGGAGGCGCGACGCGCGGCATACACCAGTCTCGAAGACCCCGGGGCACACCAGCAGCGCGACCCCCGAGACACGACAACGCCGGGGACATCCCTGAGGAAGTCCCCGGCGTGGGGTCGGTGCGGTGCGGGCGACGAACGCCCCCGCCTGATGGGTCAGTCCGTGACGGCGTCCTTGGCGTCCTTGACGGCGTCCTTCACCGCGTCGGCGCCGTGGCTCGCGGCGTCCTTGACCTCGGCCACGCCCTCGCGGACGGCGCCCTCGGCGCGCTGGGCCTTTCCTTCGGCTTCCATCTCGGCGTTGTCGGTGACCTTGCCGAACGCCTCCTTGGCGCTGCCGACGGCCTTGTCCTTCATGGCTTCGAGCTTGTCTCCGATCGACATGATCAGGTCCTTTCGTTGGGATTGAGGAGGGGTCTTGGCGTTCAGGGTGTTATCCCTGCCGAGGGCGTTTGCCCTGCTGCCCTCAACATTTCCCCAACCGCCAGCCTCGGAGCCAGCCAGTCACCAGGTTGTGGGGGTCGGCCCCCGGGCCTATGGGGGCCCACACCCAACTGGCACGCTCAGCGGCTCAATCGGGCCGTATGCCGCCGCCTCAATCCGCGTCTCTGCCGACCCTCCGGATCCGGGCGGATGCCGCCCGTCCAAATTGGGGAGTATGCCGCCACCTCACTCCGGGGGTGTGCCGCCGTCGACGGCATACGGGCTCCTCACTCGAGCCCGGAAGCGTCTCCGTCAGTGCCGTCCACACCCTTCGGTGCCGGCCCGGGCCCGCAGTGACGCCGGATGAACTCGGTCTGCACGCGCAGCACGTTCTCGTGGTCGATGCCGCCCTCGTAGACGTCGTAGTGACCGCCCGCGCTTCGATAGAGCTCCCCTCGGGGTGCAGTGGCGCTCACCTTGACGGCGGGAGCGGTCGGGGCCATCGTGTCCTCGCTCGCGACCACCATGAGGATGGGGCAGGTGATGTCGCGCGCCCGCCGCACCGGCCGGGCGAACGTGATCTGGGTGATGGCCCGGGCCGTGATCCGGTTGGGCCATTCGGTGCCGTCCTTGGGTCGCAGGCGCTCGAGACCGACGAGCGAGTCCCGGGTCGCGATGACACCGAACTCGCCGTCATCGACACACAGGGGGACGTAGCGCGGCGGCATACCACCCCATGCACCGACCCGGTCCACGAGGGCCTCGAACGTCAACCGGGCCGAGCGCAGCACGGGCACGTTGGCCACGCCGGCGAGGCCGTCGACCAGCGGACACTGCGCGATCGCCGCCCGGATCGAGGGATCGGCGGCCGCGATCTCCACGACGTGCATGCCGGCAAAGGAGGTGCCCCACAAGACGATCCGCTCCGGGTCCACCTCCGGCTGGGCGCGCACCCAGTCCAGGACCGCGCGGTAGTCGGCTCGTTGGGCAGGGATGTCGACCAGCTCCCGAGGGGTGCCGCTCGAGGCACCCCACCCCCGGTAGTCGAAGCAAGCCGCCCCGAACCCCTCGCGCACAAAGTGCTCGAAGAACGGGCGCAGCCCGGCCGCCTTGATGCCGCCGATCCCGTGGGCCATAACGAGGGTCGGGGCGCCGGGTGCCGGTGGCTGCCACCACGTGTGCAAGCGCTCGCCGTCGGCAGCGGGGATGATGACGGTGTCGGATTCGGGCACAAATTAACGATACGGTGTGTAACGGATGAGAGGCAAGGGACGGCCACGCGACGCCCGCCTGGACGAAGCGATCGTCGAGGCGGCGGCGGAGTTGCTCGTCCGTGACGGATTCGCGGCGCTCACCATCGACGCGGTCGCGCGTGCCGCAGGCACCACCCGACCCGCCGTCTACCGTCGGTATGCCGGCCGGGTCGAGTTGACCGTTGCCGTCCTCGGGCACCGATTCGGGTTGGCGCCCGTGCCGGACACCGGGTCGCTGCGGGGTGACCTCACCGCTCTCCAGGCCCACCAGGGGGAGATGTTTCGCGACCCGCTCATGCAGGCCGCCATGCTCGGGGTCCTCGCCGATGTCCGAGCCGATCCCCAGCTACTCGCCGCCGTCCAGACCCGGTTCCTCACGCCCCGCCGAGCACAGACGAAGGACATGGTCGACCGCGCGGTCGCCCGTGGCGAGATCCCGGCGGGGGCCGATGTCGAACTGCTCAACGACCTCGTGACCGGGCCCCTGCTGTTCCGCGCCATCCTGCCAAGCCTGGGGGACATCGACGACAAACTGCTCGCAGCCACCGTGACGGTCGGACTCGCCTGCGCGGCCGGACAACTGTGAGCCGGCCCCCGGCCCGCAGACCAGCGAAAGGCTAGATCGTCACTTCACCGTGGGGCGTCGAGAACGTCACCGCGAGCAACCCCGGCGTGCCGTGCGGTGCGACGAAGTTGAGCCCAATCGAGGGGCTGACCTTTTCGCCTTCACGCAGCCCGATCCAGTTGCGCACCCGCGACGGGTCGCCGGCGATCATGAGCGCAGCCAAGGTCACCGCTTCGTTGGTCTCCAGGGACGGGTGGGGGCTGTCGTCCTCCCACTTGACGAAGAACGGCAACTGCGGATCGGCCTGCAACCCCCGGATGCCCAGTTGCTGCCAGCGCAACTCCACCCCGTCCGGGCGGTGCCGACTGCCATCGACGGCTTCCCGTCCGAGACGTTCCTCCTGGGCGGCCATGTCCTTGACCTCAATGACCCAGCCGAGCCAGCCGCCCCCCGACTCCGAACGAGCCCGCACGACCTGACCGAAGGGGGCCTTCTCGGCCGCGGGGTGTTCGAGGACCTCAACAACCTCGACATAGCGGGCATCAGCCAGCGGCAGGATGAAGTTTCGAGTGCCGAATCGGGCATGCACCCCCCCATCGACCGGGTCCACTCCGAGTTGATCGGCAAGCCGCCGGGCGGTGGCGCGGGCACCGTCCTGCTCCGCCGCATACACCACGTGATCGACTCGCATGCGCAACATCGTGACACACCCGCGGGCGTGCTTATGACCACGGGGTAGCCCACCCAGGAAGGTAAGCCTTTACACCGCGGCGTCAGCCCGAAAGACAGCGCTGACGCACCGCCTCGAAGAGGACGATCGCCGCGGCAACCCCGGCGTTGAGGGAGTTGATCGCGCCGGCCATCGGGATGCGCACCCGCTCGTCGGCGGCGTCGAGAAACGCGCCGGTCAGGCCGTATTTCTCGGTCCCCACGGCGATCGCGAGCGGCCCGGTGAGGTCGGCGTCGGTATGCCGCGTGGTCGTGTCGGGCGTCGTCGCCACCAGGCGGATGCCGCGCCGCGCCAGCCACGCGAGCATCTCCGCCAGCGTCGCGGTGGCGACCGGGACGGCATACACGGCGCCCTTGCTCGCCCGGATGACGTTGGGGTTGCCCCAATCGGTGACCGGATCGACGGCGATGACGGCGTGGACACCGGCGGCTTCGGCCGAGCGGAGCATGGCGCCGAGGTTGCCGGGCTTCTCGATGCCCTCGGCGATCAGGAGGAGGGCGTTGTCGGGAACGTCGAGGTCGGCGAGGGTGACGCCCACGCGCGGCAGGACCGCGAGGAAACCGTCGGGCCCCTCCCGGTAGGCGACCTTCTCGAAGGCCGCCCGTGAGAGCGAGATGGTCTCGGCGCCGCGCGCCCGGGCGTCGTCGACCAGTCTGCTCTGGTCGGCGGGGTCGAGCATGAGGTCGTGGCAGTAGAAGAGGGTGCGCGGCACGATGCCGGCGCCGACAGCCAGGGCGACCTCCTCGTACCCTTCGGCGAGGGTCACCCCGGCCTCGTCCCGGGCGCGCCGGCGCCGCAACCGGACGAGCGCCTTAAGGCGCGGGTTGGTCACCGAGGTCAGGTGGAGGTCGCTGCCGTATGCCGCGGGGCTGGTGTCGTTCATCGCCTCGCCAGCATGCCAGGTCCGCCGGCCCGGTCGCCGACGCTATTCGTGTCGATCGGACCTCAGCCACGCAGCGCCAGGTGCCGTCATGCAAGGCGAGTTCACCTACGGGGGGCCTGACTGACTGATATCCTGAGATAGCAGGCCGCCTCAACCGCCGCCCGCATCGCCTTCAGCCCCCGGACTCGGGGGCTGTCGTGCATCTATGGCCAACTTCCCTGGTCGTACAGTCGGCACCCGGCAATCTTCACCCAGAGTTTGCGCATGTTTTCGGCAGCGCGGGGGTCGCTCTCCTTGACCGTCGCAAACCGACGATGGATGAAGGCGAGCATGCCCTTTTCGGCCTGTCGCTGGCGTAGCCGCCGCCCGTCGACGGACCTGAGGATGATGTAGACGGGTTCGTCCACGATCGCATCGACAACCTTGTGAAACAAGCCAACACGTGCGCGGGTGGGCACGACGGCCCAGTCCTCCTTGCCGTGGAACATGGGGTGGGCGTGAAACTCCGTTGTTGGCTCCAACCCCCAGTCTGCAGCGGCCTGCTCCATGATCTCGTTCAGTCGTGTCGTCAAGCGTTTCGTACAAACTTCGTCGGCCAACAACGCAGCGAAGCCGAAGAAGTCACCCTGCTCGGACTCGTCCACGAAGCACAAGAACACGGGTCAAAACTCCCACACGCCGCGCGCTGCCGCCCGTCGAGACCGCCCCCGGGCCGGTCAGGGCAGCAGGGAGCGCAGCACTGGGACCAGGCCGTCGTCGTCGACATCAGCGGTCACCTCGCACGCGGCCGCCTTGACCTCGTCGGGTGCGTTGCCCATGGCGACCCCGCGAGCGGCCCAGCGGATCATCGGCAGGTCGTTGCGCTGATCCCCGACCGCCACCGTGTGGGTCGGTTCAACCCGCAGCCTGCGCCGGATCTGTTCCAGGGCAGCGGACTTGCTCACGCCCTCGGGGTTGATGTCGAGCCAGGCGGTGTACCCCACGCCGTAGTTGAACCCGTGCAACCCGATCCGCTCGGCGAGCGCCAAGAAGTCCGCGGCCGTCCCCGTCGAGGACCGGAACGTCAACCGGGTGACCGGCCGAGCCCCCAATTCCGCCCAGGGCACGACCCTCACCTGCCCGTCGAGTTCGCCGTCGGGAAAGGGCGCGCTCACCTTGAACCCCACCCCCAACTCCTCGACCGCGACGGCGGCATCGGGCCAGGACCCCTGGAGCAGTTCCAACGCCGGGCGCGGGTCGAACGTGACCGCCTCGAGGATTTCGTACCCCCCGCGGCACGCCGGGTCCAACCGCAGCGTCACCGCCCCGTTGGAGCACACGGCATACCCGTGGGTGAGGCCAAGCGTGGTGAGGATCGGGACGGTGCCGACAATCGCGCGGCCGGTCGCCATGACGACGTGATGGCCGGCGTCGACGACCGCCCGCACCGCCGCCCGGACGTCGGGACTGAGGTGACCGGCATGGTTGATCGTGGTGCCGTCGATGTCGAGGGCCACCAGATAGGGGGTCAGACTCACCCGCCCAACGCTACGGGTTCGCGCCGACACCCCGGTATGCCGCCCCGAGCCCCGAGCCCCGAGCCCCGAGCCCCGAGCCCCGAGCCCCGAGCCCCGAGCCCCGACCACGGTGTATGCCGCGCGCTCACGGTGAGCGCGCGGCATACGGGACAACGACCTCACTCGGCCATCGACCAGGCGGCCCGCACCGAGAGCCGGCCCTGGGTCTGGAGCAAGGCGCGGCGGTAGAGGCGTTCGGCGACGACGATGACAGCAGCGGAGGCGGCGAGGAGGATGGCCAGGGCCACCCAGGGTTCCCACCGGGCCGCCGTGCCCTGGAGCAGGCGGATCGGCATGAGCACGCTGGAGAACGGCGGCACGAAACTGAGCCACACGAGCACGGTGCCCTTGGCGAGGAACGCCGAGAAGAAGACCGCGACCATCGACATGGTGAGCGGCATACTCACCTGCTGCAGATCCTCGTTGCGGGAGGCCAATGAGCCGGCAACCGCCCACAGGCAGGCGAGGAGGAGGAAACCCACGAGGTAGAACGCGAGGAACCAGCCGACGCCGGCGCTGATGCCGGGGATGAGGGCGGAGTATTTGGTGGCCGACAGGCCGGCCAGGCCCACGCCGACGTAGATCGCCATCTGGGCCATCGCCATCACCGTGTTGCCGACGACCTTGCCGACGAGCAACGCCCGGATGGGGATGCGGGTGGCGATGATCTCGACGAGGCGACTGGCCTTCTCCTCGACGACACTGCCGGCGATGATGAAACCGAAGGCCAGCGACGACATGTAGAAGAGCATCGCCAGCACGAAGCCCATGGCCTTGGCGAACCCTTGCTTCTCGGCGTCACCGACGAGCAGCGCGGTTTGCAAGGTCGCGCCCCGCTCGATGGCGGCGATGTCGGTGCCGGCGGCCTGGGCGTTGGCAGTCGTCACCGCCTGGCGCACGACGAGGGTCGCCGCCTGGGCGAGATTGGTGTCCACGTCTTCCCGTCCGGTGAGCACCCAGGTCGGCGGCGTGCCGTCGTGGTGGAGCCAGACGTCGGCCGCCCCGGACATGACGGCGGATTTGGCCGCGTCGGCGGTGGGAACCTCGCGAACCGTCACCTTGACCTTGTCGTCGATGGAACTCGCCTGGGCCGCCAACTTGTCGGCCATCGCGTGGTCGGCGGCGATGACCGCGACGGTGAAACTCTGGGTCCGCTGGGTCATATAGACCTGAATCCCCATGAATCCCGAGATGAGGGCCAAGGAGAGGACCGTGCCGACGATGAAGGTGCGGTCGGTCAGTTTGGCGATGATTTCCCGGCGAGCCACGATCAGCCAGGGGGCGGTGCGGGGGTCGCCGGGGCGCTGGTCGCCGGGGCGCTGGGCGGCCTGTGCCGGCTGGACTGTCATGCCGTCACCTCACGGTAGATCTCGGAAAGTTTGGGAACGATGCGGGCGAACTCGTGGACCTCGCCACGCGCCAACGCCTGCGTGAGCACGTCGTGCAGCACGCCGTCGGGGGCGCCCTCGACAACCTCGATCACGGCGGTGGCCCCGTCGACGTCGAGAACGTGCAAGTGCGGCATACCGCGAAGCCAGCCGGCGTCGGCGCCGAGCACGAGCCGGTGCCGGTGCGGGCCGGCGCTACGCAACGCATCGGCCGTGCCGCTGGCGACGACCCGGCCGCCGGAAAGGATGACGAGGTTGTCGCAGAGGCGCTCGACGAGGTCGAGTTGGTGGCTGGAGAAGAGCACCGGTATGCCGCGGGCGACGTGATCGCGCAGCAGGTCGGCCATCGAGTCGACCGCGTTGGGGTCCAGGCCCGAGAAGGGTTCGTCGAGGATGAGGGCGGCGGGGGCGGCCATCAGGGCGGCGATGATCTGGACCCGCTGCTGGTTGCCCAGGCTCAGCTTCTCCACGCGCTCCTCCGCCCGGTCGGCGAGCCCGAACCGCTCGAGGTGCGCCGTGACGCTCGCCTTGGCGTCGGCGCGCGTCATCCCGGCGAGTTCACCGAGGTAGACGAGTTGGTCGAGGATCTTCTGTTTGGGGTAGAGCCCGCGTTCCTCGGGCATGTAGCCGATGGTGCGTCGGTGGGCGTCGGTGATGGGCGTGCCGTTCCAGGAGACGGTGCCGCCGTGGGTGGCGAGCAGACCCATGATCAGCCGCATGGTCGTGGTCTTGCCCGCGCCGTTGCCGCCGACGAACCCGGTCATGAGGCCGTCCTCGACGCGGAAACTCACGTCGTCGACGGCCGTCAAGTCCGCGAACCTGCGGGTGAGGTGTTCGATCTCGATCATGGCCCCGACGCTAATCGGGCCGGTATGCCGTGCCCTCCCCCTCGCGGTGGATTCTCGCTCGCGCCTTGGGGTCCGACTCCTCCCCCGGCCGGTGGAGTGCGGCTGCTACGGGCCGGCGAGGCCGTGTTCGTAGGCGAAGATGACGGCCTGCACCCGGTCGCGTAGGTGGAGTTTGGCCAGGCAGTTCGACACGTGTGTCTTGACGGTCGCCTCGCCGACGAAGAGGGTGCGCGCGATCTCGGCGTTGGACAGGCCGCGGGCGACGAGGCCGAGGACCTCGCGTTCGCGCTCGGTGAGGTGGGCGAGGTCGCGGGCGGCCTGCTCGGCTCTCGGGTTGGGTATGCCGCCGGCCCCCGGCGCGTACACAACCCCCCTATTGGTCGAATGTTGACGGGTCGAGGGGTCGGCCCCGGGTCCCGGCGCGTGCATAACCCCCCTATTGGTCGAATGTTGACGGGTCGAGGGGTCGGCCGCCACACCGGTCATGGCGGCGATCACCCGGCGGGTCACTTCCGGCGCGAGCAGCGCATGCCCATGACCCACGGCCCGGATCGCCTCGACCAACTGCTCGGGCCCGGCGTTCTTGAGCAGGAACCCGGAGGCACCCGCCGCCAACGCGTCGAAGAGATAGTCGTCCCGGTCGAACGTCGTGAGGATGAGCACCTTGCCCAGGTCCTCGGCGACGATGAGCCCGGTCGCCTCGATGCCGTCCATGACCGGCATCTGCACATCCATGAGGATGACGTCCGGACGCAGCGCCCGGGCCTGGGTGAGCGCGACCTGCCCGTTGGCCGCCTCCCCGACGACGGTGATGTCGTCCTCGACCGAGAGCATCATGGCAAACCCCGAGCGCACCAACTGCTGATCGTCCACGAGCAGCACCCGCAGCGGTGCACCCGCCTCAGCCGACTCATTCATGATTGTCTCCCAACGGCATACGCAATCTCACCCGATACCCGCCCAGGGCCCGTGGCCCGATCTCGACGCTGCCGCCGAGCGAGGCGGCGCGCTCCCTGACGCCCAACTGTCCCAGCCCCGACCCCGAGGTCCCCGAGCGGGGACGGCCGTCGTCGACCACCTCGACCTCGGCATACCGCGGCGCGCGCTCCGTCGAGACCCGGACGACGACCCGGGCGCTGCGCGCCGTCGAGTGCCGCGTGACGTTGGCCAGCGCCTCCTGGGCGACCCGGTACAGGGTGAGGGATTGCGGCCCGGTGAGCGTCGCCGCTGCTCCCGGCGGGTTTTCGACGAGTTCGTATGCCGCGTCGAGACCCCCAGCCCGCCGCTCGGCGATGAGGGCGGGCAGGTCGGCCAGGCTCGGTTCGGGGGCGCGCGTGGTCGTGGCCGACGGATCGGGGGCGCTGTCGGAGTCGGGAGCCGAATGTTCGAGGTCGCGCAGCGTGCCGACGAGCCCGCGCATCTGGGTGACGGCGTCGCGGCTCGAGGTCTCGATCTGGGTGAGGGCGGCGCCGGCCGCGGCCGGGTCCTTGGTCATGACCCGGCGGGCGGCACCGGCCTGGATGCCGATCACCGAGACGTGGTGACCGACGACATCGTGGAGTTCCCGGGCGATGCGCAACCGTTCGTCGAGGACCGCCTGGCGTTGGAGGGCCTGGGCTTGGGCCGTGATCGTCGCCGCCTGTTCGGCCAGGCTCGCCCGTTGCCGGGCGCTGCGCCAGGCCAGTTGCCCCCCGCCGATGGTTCCGGCGAAGAAGACGAAGTTGATGAGCACGGTCAGCAGGGCGACCGCGGTGACGGGGGCGAACCAGCCGAGCTGGCTGCGGCTGTCAAGTCCTGGGGGCAGCAGATCGGACACGGCCTTGCCGAGGGCGAGTTGCCAGGCGATCCACCCGAACATGAAGACGACGATGGCGCTCATGACGATCGCCATGAGCCTGCGGTCGCGGGCCCAGGCGACGGCGGAGAAGAACGCAACCCCGTAGGCGATCTGGAGCGCCAGCTGACCCATGACCACCGGCATGACCACCCCAACGACGAACATGTGCGCCCCGGCCAGGACGGCGACCGTGAGCGGCCACCGCCGGCGCCCGATGAGCAGCACCGTGCCGCTACTTACGGCCAGCCACTGCACCCACCGGGGGTACGTCATCCCCTCCATGGCGCCCAGGCTGCGGTACAACTCCAGGGCGAACAGGCCGAAGGCTTCGACGAGCGCCGCAAACCACACGTCGCGCCCCTCGATCCGCGGGCGCGGGCGGACCCAGTCGTCATCGAGACCAAACCAGGCCCGAAACCGCGCCGTCACGCCGGAGCCGGGGCGGGCGGCATACGAGAGCGTGTCGGTGACCACGCACCCAGGGTAGGCAGGGTGGGCGACCGGGCGCCTCCCTCGCAGGGAGGAGTCGCCGAGCGAAGCGATGACGGCATCCGGGCAACCCTCAGCGCGCTGACAGCGGAACGTCAGCGTGGCCGCCTCCGGTCCCGCACGCCGTGTCGTCGTCCCCCGGGGCGAGGTCATGTCCGAACCGCCCCTCGGCGCGGGTCGGGTCATCGGTCCGGATCCGCGCGGGGACACCGGATGCCGTCCGGGGCGAGCGGCGGTCGCGTGGGCTTTCAGGTCGGCCCACTTGACTGGGATACAAATGTATCCTACGGTTCGGATACAGACGTATTCAGAAGGGACATCCGATGACCAAGCAGCCCACCACCGTCCTGGCGCCCGCCTCGCCCCAGGCGGCCACCACCGACCGGCCGGACCATTGCGGGCCGACCACGGTCGCCGTGCTCAAGCCCCGCCGACCATGGCCGACCGGGGTGCTGCTCTCCCTCGTGCCCGCCGTCGGCACCAGCCTGGGCTTCGGGGCCGCCGCGGCGAGCGGGGCCGACGAGCGGGTCCAATACCTGGGCGGCGCGGCCGGCGCCACGGTGTCGGCCCTGGTGGGCCTGGTGGTCATGTGGCGGGCTCGGCCGAGCCTGGCCCAGTTCGGCTTCCGCGCACCGCGCGACCTGCGCGGCGTGCTGTGGCTGCTGCCGGCCCTGCTGGTCCCGGTCGTCGTCCTCGCGGCCACGGGTGTCGGGGTGGGCGGGGCGCTGGTGCCCGGGTTCGCCTGGCTGGCCCTCGCCGCGGGCTTCAACGAGGAGATCTGGTTCCGCGGGATCGTCCTGGCGGCCTTCCGTCACCTCGGCGCGCGGTATGCCGTGCTCGCTACCTCGGTGCTCTTCGGGGTGCTCCACCTGGTCAACCTCCTCGGCGGCAAGAGCCCCCTGTATGCCGTGCTCCAACTCCTGTTCGCCGCCCTGTTCGGGGTCGTCTTCGCGCTGCTGACCGTCCACACCCGGAGCCTGTGGCCGGCCATCGCCATCCACGCGCTCTACGACTTCACCGCCTACCTCGGGGGCGACGTCCTCACCACGCCCGCCCTGGTCGGGCTCGCGGTTCAGTGCGCGATCCTCGCCGGCTACGCCGTCCACCTGTGGCGACGGCTGCCGCGCTGACGGCCCCGGCACGGCTCGGGTCGTGGCGGCCCCAGGAGCACAGGGAGCTCCTGGGGCTCGCCCTGTCTACAGTGGACGACGTGACCCTCACGCCGCGCCAGGCCGAGTTGGCCGACGCCGCCCTGCGGATCGTCGCCCGGGAGGGGATGCGGGCGGTCACCTTCCGATCGGTGGCCGCCGAGTCGGGGTGGTCGCTCGGCGCGGTCCAGAAGGCCTTCGCGAGCAAGGTCGACCTGCACGCGGCGATGTTCGCCCGGCTGCGCGCCTCGGCGGGTCCGCCCGAGGCGACCGAGCCGGGCCGCCCCACCCTGCACGCCTGGCTCGTCGAGCTGGTGGCCGGGGTGCTGCCTCTCGACGAGCGTCGACGCGCACTCGAGCTGCAGGGCGCCGCCTTCGCCGAGCTCGCCGCCTACGACTCCGGACTCGGGCAGGTCATCGCCGCCGACGACCGGCGCCTGCTCGGGTTGCTCGCCGGGCTGGTCCGCCGGGCCCAGGGCGAGGGCGAGGTCGACGGCCGTCTCGACCCCGACGTGGTGGCCTGGGCGGTGTTGGCGATCCTGCAGGGTGCCGCCAACCAGCTGCTCTACGACCCGCGCCCGGAAGAGGAGATCCGGGCTCTCGTCGGGCCGGCGCTGGCGGGGGTGCTCCACCTGCCGAGTTGAGCGTAATAGACCCAACTTTGGCGAGGTTGCCACAGGTGACGTTCCACGCGACGAGGAGCACACGGCATACGCATGGATCTTCAACTCACCACGAAGGCGCAAGAGGCCCTCTCGGCCGCCGTTCCCGCGTCGACCGCCGCCGGGCACCCGCACACCGAGCCCGCCCACCTGCTCAAGGCGCCGACCGAGCAGTCGGACACGACCACGCCCGCCCTGCTGCAGGCCGCCGGGTCGTCGGTCGCCGCCGCCTCCCAGGCTGCCGCGACGGCCCTGGCGAGTATGCCGTCCGCCTCAGGTCCCAGCGTCTCCGCGCCCGGGCTGTCCCGCGCCGCGATGGGCGTGCTGGAGTCGGCGCGCACCCTCATGGCCGCGATGGGTGACTCCTTCGTCTCCACCGACCATCTGCTGCTGGCGTTGGCGAAGTCCGACCAGGGCGCCGCTTCGGGCTGGACGCGGCCGCGATCGAGGCGGCCATCCCACAGTTGCGCGGTGGTCGCAAGGTCGACTCGGCCAACCCCGAGGGGACCTTCGACGCGCTCGCGAAGTACGGCACCGACCTCACCGCCCAACTCGTCCCGCTCATCGCGGCCTCCCCTCGAGCCGCCGAGCCAGGGCGTGGACGGCGGCGAAGAGCGGATACATGAGCAGCACCGGCGCGGTCGAGCCGGCGTGGGCCGGCACGCCGCTGCGGGTCAGCACGCGACGTGCCCAGAGCCAATACGGCAGGACGACGACGGGGGTCGTGACCACCCCCGTCGTATAGCTGCGGGCCAGGGCGCTCGCGGCCAGGTGCCCGATGCCGTGCCAGCCGAAGCCGCGCAGGACCGTCTGGAAGAGCCAGCCTCGACCCTGGCTGCGGACCCCGTCGACCGCCGCGGCGCCCATGAAGATCGACATCATCCCGATGGCTGTCGTCACCTGGCCTTGCCGGATGCCGTCCCGGCGGATGTCCTCGGGGACGGGGACCCAGGACGGCAGCCGGGGGACGATCCGACGCACCGTCTCGCGATAGGTGATCAGCTCCTCGACATCGTGGACGGCCCAGGCGGCGAAGAGGCCGAGGCTCACGGCGGTCAGGCGGCGCATCACGAGGCTCCTTATCGAAACCGTTAGTATCGTTTGATACGCTTCGAACGGTAGCGAAATCCGGCCGGGACGGAGATGCGTTGTGATGCGCCAGACATCGGCCTCGCCGACCGGCCGGCCACGTGACCCGCAAGCGGGGCCACGTGTGCTCGCCGCCACGCTGCGGCTGCTCGCCTCGCACGGGTATGCCGCGTTGCGCATCGACGATGTCGCACGCGAGTCCGGGGTGGCCAAGACGACGATCTATCGACGTTGGCGCTCGCTCGACGCCCTCGTGCTCGACGCGGTCGACTCCGCTCTGGGGGAGCGGGCGATCGTCGAGACCGGAGACGCCCGAGCGGACCTGCTGGTCCTCTGGGAGCGGGTGCACGACTCCCTGGTCGCCAACCCCGTCGGCTGGGAGCTGCCGGCCATCGGGATGGCGGTCATGGCCGACCCCGAACTCGGCCCGCGCTATCGGGCCCGCTTCATCGAGCCGGTCCGACGCCAGGCCGCCCGCCTCGTCGAGGCGGCCGTCGAGGCCGGCGCCCTACCCGGAGGGCTCTCGTCCTATGTGCTCGTCGACGCCGTCGCCGGGCTGTTCGTCTTCCGGCGGATCATGGGCGAGCCACCGCCGGGTGTCGAGGCGCTGGGCGCGCTGCTCCCCGGCCTCGGTGCGCCTGGCGACGACCGCCCCGCGAGCAGTAGGCCGAGCGGCTGAGTCCCCCGGCGGGATACCCGGGACGCACAGGTGGGGCGGCATACCCCCGAGGTATGCCGCCCCACCTGTGCCATGCCCTACCGGGACGCCCGGGGGGCGCCGTCGCTGTGCGAGACGGCCGGGATGAAGGCCCGGATGGTGTCCCGGGTCGTCTCGTATCGTCGGCTGCCCACCCGCCGGGCCAGCCCCATTCCGACTAGGTCGTTCAAGTCTCGAGCCGGGGTACGGTCCCCGGTGCGGGCGTACTTGCGCGCCAGTGACGCCGTCAGCTCAGTCGCCTCGTCGCGGGTGACGGCCATGCCCCGGTGGGCGAGGGCGAGAGCCAGTTCGCGTTGGCGGTCTCGTGCCGTCGTCGTGGGCATCCCACGGAAGACCTCGTAGACGTAACTCTCCCAGTGGACGGACAGGCTCTGCGACTTCACGCCCTCGATCTGCGCGCGCAGCTCGTCGACGAACCCCCGGACCGCGTAGGTGATGAAGGCCCTGATGTCTCGCTGCGCCTCCTCGAGGGCCAGGTAGTACGCCGCTCGTGTCTTGTTGTAGTGATCGGACAAGAGGTTCGTCGAGACCTCGGGTATCACGCCGGACTCGGAGAGGATCTGCACTTCGATGAGCCGGGCGAGGCGCCCGTTTCCGTTGCCGAACGGGTGGATCCAGGCGATGTACACATGCGCAAGAACGGCTGCCAGCACAGCGTTGACGAATCGGTCCTCCGGTCGCAAACCGGACGCGTCGGTGCGCAACTGCTGCAGCCACGCCACGAGTCGGTCGATCAAGGCTGGCACCGAGGTCCAGTGCGGCGCCCGGTACGCGCCGGCCACGACGTCATGCTGTCGCAGGTGTCCAGGCTTCACTTCGGGCCGGTCGGGGATCCCGGCGAGGATCTGGGCGTTGAGGGCGCATAGTCGCTCCCGGTCGATGGGGAGCGCGCGTCCACTGTGCAAGGCCGCGTCGATGTCCTCCAGCGCGGCCAGGATGTTCTTGACCTCGCGCTCGAGGTACTCCCGCGATGGCCCGACGTTGGCGCTCCCGCTGGTGACGATGGCGGTGACCTCGGCCTCGGAAAGCGTATTGCCCTCGATGGCGGTCGTGGCCTGTGCACCTCGCGCAAGGGCCACGGCCGCCATGTCCGCAGCGGTCTTCGGTTTCAGCGGTGATCCGGCCAGGTGTTGGCACTTGCTGAACGCCTCGCCGAGCCAAAACCAGGTGTCGCTCGATACCGACGAAGTGGTGAACTCGAAGGAGATGAAGGGGTGGCGGACTTCTCCCATCAGCCGACCGTACGTGAGCGAATGGTGACGCGCAACCGGCAGCGGCCTAATCGGGGCATTTTTTTTGACACTTTTGCGTCCATGTCGTCGTCAACTTCTATGTCCGGTCCTCGGACCGGTTCGGGAGGAACGTGACCGGCTCCGCCGAAGACCGCTGGGAGAGGGAGACGCACGGCGGGGCGGCATACCCCGAGGTCTGCCGCCCCGCCGCACCTTCGCGCGCGAGCCGCCGGGCGCCCAGTCCTTGGCGGCCTTGGCGTACTCCTTGGCCTTCTCCGCCGGCATCTAGTCGTAGCGCAGTTGGCGCCGGGTGAAGGACCCGGTGCCGTGCGAGACCGAGCGCAGGTCGATCGGGTAGCGCAACAATTCGGTCTGCGGGACCTTGGCGTGCATGACCGTCCAGCCCGAGGCGACCGCGCGCTCGGTGCCGAGCACCTGGCCGCGCCGGCCGCGCAAGTCGGACATGACCGCCCCGATGAAGTCGTCGCTCACGGTGATGTCGACCGCGTCGATGGGCTCCAGCAGGGCCACCGAGGACTCGTTGACGGCCTCCTTGAGCGCCATCGCGGCCGCCGTCTGGAAGGCCATGTCCGAGGAGTCGACCGAGTGCGCCTTGCCGTCGAAGAGGGTGACCCGCACGTCGACGAGCGGATAGCCGACCAGCACGCCCTTCTCCATCTGGGAGCGGGCGCCCTTCTCCACCGAGGGGATGAAGTTGCGCGGCACGGCCCCGCCGACGACCTTGTCGACGAACTCGAAGCCGCCGCCGCGGGGGAGTGGCTCGATCTCGAGGTCGCAGACGGCGTACTGCCCGTGGCCCGCCGGACTGCTTGACGTGCCGGCCCTTGACGACCTTCTTGACGAAGGTCTCGCGCAGCGCGGCACGGAAGGACTCGGCCTCGACCTGTAGGCCGTAGCGCTCGTGCAGCCGGCCGAGCAACTCGTCGACGTGGGCCTGGCCCATCGCCCACAGGACGACCTGCTTGGTCTCGGCGTTGTGCTCCATCCGCATGGTGACGTCCTCGGCCACCAGCCGCTGCAGGGCCGAGGCGAGCTTGTCCTCGTCGGCCTTGCTCTTGGCGTGGATCGCGACCGGCAGCAGCGGGTCGGGCAGCACCCAGGGCTCGACGAGGGCCGGCTTGTCCTTGGCGGACAGGGTGTCGGAGGTCTCGACCTTGGCCAGCCTGGCGATGATCGCGATGTCACCGGCGAGACGTTAAGAACGCGTATTGATGCGCTAGGAACGGCTTCACGTCGCCGCCGGCGGCGCCCGGACCCGATGCACTGGCGGCATGGCAGAAGACATCGTCGGTCTCCTCATCGGCTTGAGCCTCGTGGCCTATCTCCTCTACGCCCTCGTCCGCCCCGAACGGTTCTGAGGTGCCATGAATCCCACCGTGCAGACGCTGCTCTACCTCGGCACCGTCGTCGTCATCCTCGCCGTCCTCCACGTCCCGCTCGGGGAGTGGATGTTCAAGGTGTTCACCGACGAACGCGACTGGCGCCTCGAACGCCTCCTCTACCGCGTTGTCGGCGTCGCCCCCCGCTCCGAGCAGCGCTGGACCGTCTACGCGACGAGCGTGGTCGCCTTCGGGGTCGTCTCGGTCCTCTTCCTCTGGCTGCTCATCCTCGGTCAGGGCTGGCTGCCCTGGGGGATGGGTCGCAGCCAGGACTGGCACACCGCGCTCAACACCGCTATCTCGTTCACGACGAACACCAACTGGCAGTCGTATGCCGGGGAGACCGGTGCCGGTCATACGGTCCAGATGGTCGGGTTGACGGTCCAGAACTTCGTCTCGGCCGGCACCGGCATCGCCGTGGCCGTCGCCCTGATCCGTGGGATCGCCCGGCACGGCACCGACCGGCTCGGCAACTTCTGGGTCGACCTCACCCGCTCCTGTGTGCGGGTCCTCCTGCCCATCGCCGCCGTCGCGGCCGTCCTGCTGATCGTCGGCGGCGTCATCCAGAACCTCGACGTGCCGCACACGATCACGACGATCACCGGGGGCCAGCAGGTGATCCAGGGTGGGCCGGTCGCCAGCCAGGAGGCGATCAAACTCCTCGGCACCAACGGCGGCGGCTTCTTCAACGCCAACTCCGCCCACCCCTTCGAGAACCCCAACGGGTGGACCAACCTCCTCGAGATCGTCCTCGTCCTCATGATCCCCTTCTCCTTGCCCTGGACCTATGGGCGGATGGTCGGAGATCGGCGTCAGGGCGGGGTCGTCACCGCGGTCATGGGCGTGTTGTATGCCGTCTCCGTCGGGCTCACCGCGTGGGCGGAGCGGGCCGCCGCCAGTGGCCTCGCCGGGTCTCTCGAGGGCAAGGAAGTGCGTTTCGGGATCGTCCCCTCGGTCGTCTTCGGCGCGGCGACGACCGGCACCTCGACCGGCGCGGTCAACTCGATGCACGAGTCGTACAGCGCCCTCGGCGGAGGCGTCCTCATGATCAACATGCAGTTGGGTGAGGTTTCCCCGGGCGGGGTTGGCACCGGGCTCTACGGGATGCTCGTCATGGTCGTCATCACCGTCTTCATCGCCGGGCTGATGGTCGGACGCACCCCCGAAGTCCTCGGCAAGACCATCGGCCGCCGCGAGATTACGTATGCCGCGCTCGCCTCGGTGACGATGCCGGCGCTCGTGCTGCTCTTCACCGGTGCCTCCCTCGTGCTGCCCGCGGCGCGGGCGGCCCTGCTCAACAGCGGGCCGCACGGCCTCTCCGAGATGCTCTACGCCTACACGTCGGCGTCGAACAACAACGGCTCGGCCTTCGCCGGCCTGTCCGCCGACCAGCCCTGGCTCAACCTCACCCTCGGCGGGTGCATGTTCATCGCCCGCTTCGCCATCATCGTCTTCACGCTCGCGCTCGCCGGCGCCCTCGTCGAACAGCGGCGGCGACCGGCGACGGTGGGGACGATGCCGACCCACACGCCCCTGTTCGCGACCTTGCTCACCGGCATCGTCATCGTCTTGGCGGCCCTCACCTTCTTCCCGGCCCTGGCTCTCGGTCCCCTCGCGGAGGCTCTCTCATGACGACCACAGCGCACCACCTCCCCCACCACCACGGACACCCAGGCCCGGGCCACAAGTCCCTCGGGGCCCAGGCCATGGAGAACCTCCCGCAGGCCCTGACCAAACTCGACCCACGCCACCTCGTGCGCCAGCCGGTGATCTTCGTCGTCTGGATCGGGTCGGTGCTCACGACCGTGCTCGCCGTGCTCCACCCGAGCGTGTTCACCATCTCGGTGACGATCTGGCTCTGGGTCACCATCGTCTTCGCCAACCTCGCCGAGGCCATCGCCGAGGGCCGGGGCAAGGCGCAGGCGGCCAGCCTGCGGCAGACCCGGACGACGACGATGGCGCGCCGGCTGCGCGGCGACGGCACCGAGCAACAAGTGTCCGGGCAGGATCTGCGCCTCGGTGATCTTGTCGTCGTCGAGGCCGGGCAGGTCATCCCCGGGGACGGCGATGTCGTCGAGGGGGTGGCCACCGTCGACGAGTCGGCCATCACCGGCGAATCCGCGCCCGTCATCCGCGAATCCGGCGGCGACCGGTGCGCCGTCACCGGCGGCACCACCGTCCTCTCCGACCGGATCGTCGTGCGGATCACGAGCAAACCGGGCGAGACCTTCATCGACCGGATGATCGCCCTCGTCGAGGGTGCGGCCCGGCAGAAGACCCCCAACGAGATGGCCCTCGGCATCCTGCTGACCGTCCTCACCCTCATCTTCGTCCTCGCCGTCATCGCCCTCCAGCCGATGGCGATCTACTCCGGTGGCCGGCTCTCCCTCGTCGCCCTGGTCGCCCTCCTCGTCTGCCTCATCCCCACGACGATCGGGGCGCTGCTCTCCGCGATCGGCATCGCCGGCATGGACCGGCTGGTCCAGCGCAACGTCCTGGCCATGTCGGGGCGCGCCGTCGAAGCAGCCGGCGACGTGTCGACGCTGCTGCTCGACAAGACCGGGACCATCACCTTCGGCAACCGCCGGGCCTCCGACGTGCTGCCCGTCGAAGGCGCGACCCGCGAGGAACTGCTGCGGGCGGCATACCTCTCCTCGTTGGCCGACGAAACGCCCGAGGGACGCTCGATCGTCGACTACGCCCTCGGCGAGGGCCTGGCCAGCGACGTCGGGTCCGCGGCCGAACTCGGCCGGAGGGGGGCCGAGTTCGTCCCGTTCACCGCCCAGACCCGGATGTCCGGGGTCGACCTGCCCGACGGCACCCGGGTCCGCAAGGGGGCCGGTTCGGCGGTCGCCGCCTGGGTGCACGACGACGGCGGGCACATGGCCCACGACGTCGACGACCGGGTCGCCGAGATCAGCAACGCCGGCGGCACCCCCCTCGTCGTCGCGATCCAGGAGCCCGGACAGGCCCCCCGGCAACTCGGCGTGGTGTTCCTCAAGGACATCGTCAAGCCCGGGATGGCCGAGCGGTTCGGGCAACTTCGCCAGATGGGGATCCGCACCGTCATGATCACCGGTGACAACCCGCTCACCGCCGCCGCGATCGCCGCGGAGGCCGGCGTCGACGACTTCCTCGCCGAGGCTACCCCCGAGGACAAGATGGCGCTCATCAAGGCCGAACAGGAGGGCGGCCGGCTCGTCGCGATGACCGGGGACGGCACGAACGATGCCCCCGCGCTCGCCCAGGCCGACGTCGGGGTGGCGATGAACACCGGCACCTCGGCCGCCAAGGAGGCCGGCAACATGGTCGACCTCGACTCCGACCCGACCAAACTCATCGACATCGTCGGCATCGGCAAGCAACTGCTCATCACCCGCGGCGCGCTGACGACCTTCTCGATCGCCAACGACATCGCCAAGTACTTCGCGATCATCCCGGCGATGTTCGTCGGCATCTACCCCGGCCTGGCCACCCTCAACATCATGCGGCTGCACTCCCCCGAGTCGGCGATGCTCTCGGCGGTCATCTTCAACGCCCTCGTCATCGTCGCCCTCATCCCGCTGTCGCTGCGCGGGGTCCGCTACCGACCGCTGAGCGCCGCCGCACTGCTGCGCCGCAACCTCGTCATCTACGGGATCGGCGGCATCGTCACCCCCTTCGTCGGCATCAAAGTCATCGACCTGCTCGTCTCCCTGCTCCCCGGATTGGCATGACCATGACCAAGCAACTCTGGGCCGCCACCCGCGCCCTGCTCGCCCTCACCCTCCTCCTCGGCGTCGCCTACCCGCTCGTCGTCACCGTCGCCGCGCTCGCCCTCCCCGGCCGAGCACACGGCTCACTTGTCACGGTCGACTCCCACCCGGTGGGTTCGGCCCTGCTCGGGCAGGCGGCCACCGGACCCCAGTGGTTCTCGGCCCGCCCGTCGGCATCGGAGTATGCCGGGGACACCAGTGGCGGGTCGAACTGGGGTCCGGCCGCGCCCCCGTTGGCCGCCGACCTGGCCAACCGGGAGGCGGCGTTGCGGGCCGCGAACCCCCAGGCGCCCGCCGGCCCGATCCCTGCCGACGCTCTCACCGCGAGCGCCAGTGGTCTCGACCCGCACATTTCCCCCGCGTATGCCGCGTGGCAGGCTCCCCGGGTGGCCGCGGCCCGCGGGCTGAGCCTCGCGGACGTCCAGCACCTCATCGACACCCACACGACCCACGGGGAACTGGGGTTCCTCGGGGCCGACCGGGTCGACGTGACCACCCTCAACGCCGCCCTCGCGACCACCGCGCGCTGACGGCATACGGAAAGATCGGCACCATGGCGCGCGGGCGGTTGCGGATCTACCTCGGGGCGGCACCCGGGGTGGGCAAGACGGTCGCCATGCTCTCCGAAGGGGCCCGCCGGCAGGCCCGCGGCACCGACGTCGTCGTCGGGGTCGTGGAGACGCACGGGCGGCGGCATACGGCGGCAATGCTCGAGGGGCTCGAGGTGATCCCGCGGCGCACGCTGGAGCATCGGGGGGCCCGGATCACCGAGATGGACCTGCCGGCCGTGCTCGCCCGGCACCCACAGGTCGTCCTCGTCGACGAGCTCGCCCACACGAACGTCCCCGGGTCCGAGCACGAGAAACGGTGGCAGGACATCGAGTCGCTCCTGGCGGCCGGCATCGACGTCATCTCGACGGTCAACATCCAGCACCTGGAGTCCCTCAACGACGCCGTCGAGGACATCACCGGCATCGTCCAGCAGGAGACCGTGCCCGATGCCGTCGTGCGGGCCGCCGACCAGATCGAGTTGGTCGACATGTCGCCCGAGGCGCTGCGTCGCCGGATGGCGCACGGCAACGTCTATGGCGCCGACAAGGTCGACGCCGCCTTGTCGAACTACTTCCGGGTCGGCAACCTCTCCGCCCTGCGCGAACTCGCCCTGCTCTGGCTCGCCGACCGGGTCGACGAGGGGCTCGACAGCTACCGGCACGCCCACGACATCGACGCCACCTGGCCCACCCGGGAGCGGATCGTCGTTGCCGTCTCCGGTGGCCCGGAGTCCGAGGCGCTCGTGCGCCGTGGGGCCCGGATCGCCGCGCGAGGTGCCGGCGGCGAACTCGTCGTCCTCTACGTCGCCCGCGCCGACGGGCTCGCCGGGGCGCCCCTGGAGGCTGTCGCCGCGGTCCGTCAGTTGGCCGAGGAGGTCGGCGGCAGTTTCCACACCGTTTCCGGTGAGGACCGGGCGCGGGCGATCCTCCAGTTCGCCCGGGCCGAGAACGCCTCGACGATCCTCATCGGCGCCAGCCGCCGCCCCTGGTGGCGGGCGATGTTGCGCCCGGGCATCGTCTCGGCGGTCATCGAGGGTTCAGGGGATATCGACGTCCACGTCGTCACCCACGCGCTGGTCGGGACGCGGCGACGGCCCGGCGAGAGCGCGCCGATGGACCGGCGCCGGGTCGTCCAGGGGTATGCCTGGGGGCTCGTCGGCGGTCTGCTGCTCACCGGGATCCTCCACCTCATCGACGCCCGGGTCGATCAGCCCCTCGGGCTGCCGCTCATCGTCCAGATCTATCTCGTCCACACGATCATCGCCTCGCTCATCGGCGGCATGGCGCCCGCGCTCGTCACGGCCGTGTTGTCCTCACTGTCCGTCAACTGGTTCTTCACGCCTCCCGTCGGCACCTTGACCATCGCCGCCCCCGAGAACGCCCTCGCCCTCGTGCTCTTCGTCGTCGTCGCCGCCTCGGTTTCGCTCGTCGTCCATCGCAGTTCCCGACGCGCCGAATCGGCGCTGGCCGCGCAACAGGAGTCCGCCGCGCTGGCGGAGTTGACCCACACCCTGCTCGGCTCGACCGAGCAACTCGCCCTCCTCCTGCGCCGCGCCACCGACATGTTCGGGGTGAGCGGCGCCGCCGTCGTGCGCCGGCCCACGAAGGAGGATCCGGGGGCAATCGTCGCCGCCACCGACGACTTCGACCTGCGCACCGGCGCCAACACCAAGGAGCGGGTCGACGACGACCACGACCTGATCCTCACCGGCGGCCCGGTGTCGGCGCAGCGCAAACGGCTGCTCGCGGCATACGCGGCCCACGCCGGTGCCATCCTCGCCCGGCGCGCCCTCCAGGATCAGGCCCGCAGCGCCGAACACCTGACCCGCGACAACAAGGCGCGCACCGCGTTGCTGTCGGCGGTGTCGCACGACCTGCGCACCCCGTTGGCCGGGATCAAGGCCGCCATCGGGAGCCTGCGCAGCCGGGAAATCGAGTTCGGCCCGGAAGATCGCGCCGAACTCGAGGAGGCTATCGAGGACTCCGCTGACCGCCTCGAAACCCTCATCGGCAACCTGCTCGACATGTCCCGGCTCCAGGTCGGTGCCCTCGTCGCCCACCCGCGCCCCACCGACCTCGGCGAGGCGGTCCCGGCCGCCATCCTGGGGGTGGGCGCCGCCGAGCGGGTCACCTGGTCGCTCGGGGAACGGGCCCGGTATGCCGAGGCCGATCCGGGGCTGTTGGACCGGGTCCTCGGCAACCTCGTCGAGAACGCCGTGCGCCACGACGTCACCCACCAAACGATCCGGGTGAGCACGAGCCGCATCCGCGACGAGGTCCAGGTGCGGGTCGTCGACGCCGGGCCGGGGATCCCCGAACCGCGACGCGAGGAGGCCTTTCAGCCGTTCCAGCGACATACCGACTCCGGGGGCAACGGCGTGGGGCTGGGCCTGGCCGTTGCGCGTGGACTCACCGAGGCCATGGGTGGGACCTTGACCGCGGAAGATACCCCAGGAGGTGGCCTCACCATGGTGGTCGCGTTGCCCGCGGGAGGCATGTCGTGAGCCCGCGGGTGCTCGTCGTCGACGACGACCCGACGATCCTGCGGACGCTGCGGATCAACCTGCGGGCCCGTTCCTATGAGGTGGAGGCGGTGACCAACGGCCGGGATGCGTTGGCCGCCTTCGCTGCCGAGGCCCCCGACCTCGTCGTCCTAGACCTGGGCCTGCCCGACCTCGACGGGGTGGAGGTCTTGCGCCGCATCCGGAGCACCAGCCGGGTGCCGGTCGTGGTGCTCTCGGCGCGCCACGAGAGCGACGACAAGGTCGAGGCGTTGGACGAGGGGGCCGACGACTACGTGACCAAACCGTTCGGCATGGACGAGTTGATGGCCCGGATTCGGGCGGCGCTGCGCCGCGGCGGGGAGAGCCTGCCCTCGACGCCGGACTTCAGCTGCCCGGCATTCACGCTCGACTTCGACGAGCGGGTGTGCACGGCCGGCGGCGTGGAGGCTCACTTGACGCCGACGGAATGGCGCCTCCTCGCCGAACTCGCCCGCCACGACGGCCGCATCGTCCCGCACGAGAACCTGCTCAAGGCCGCGTGGGGACCCTCCTATGGGCGCGAGTCCAACTACCTGCGGGTCTATGTGAGCCAGTTGCGCCGCAAACTCGAACCCGACCCGGCCCGGCCCCGCCATCTGGTGACCGAACCGGGCCTGGGCTACCGCTTACTCCCCTGACGTGGGTATGCCGCGGCGCCGCCGCTCGGGTGTAGTTCCCTACCGGCAAGGGGTGCTCCACGGGATCGCCGTGGGGACCCACGAAAGTCCACGTGCCCGGCCAGCGGGAGTGGCGCGCGCCACCCAGCAACACTCAACCGGTTGAGTGACATGCCCTCGCCCCGCGCCGGTTGCGACCGTTGTCAGTGCTGGTTCCTAGAGTGGTTGACTAGGACAACTGCGCACCCACCCTGAGGCCCGTAATTACCTGCACCCGAACTAAACAACCTGTAGCAAACCCTTGTCAGTCCGACACCCGTACGACTACAATAGGGAGCATGACCACCACCGTCGCCGCACCGCTCCAGGCCCTGTCCTGGACACAGTCAGGCACGGTGGACCAACCCGCCACCACACTCCCGCCCTCACCTCGACCCGGTGGTCTGCCCGCGCGCCTGCGGTGGCTCAACTCCGGCATCGACCGGATACACAAAGACCTCAACGACACCGCGCAGATCGTCACCCGAGACGACATCACCGGCATCGACAAAGTGATCCGCCGGTTAGAAGCCACCAAACTCGCCCTCATCGCCAAAGCCGACCGGCAACACGCCGCCGCCACCACCGCCCACTCCTCCACCGCAGCCTGGGTCGCCAGCGCCACCGGCACCAGCGGCGCCACCGCCACCGCACACCTGCGGCTCGCGCACGCGTTGGAAACCGACCTGCCCGCCACCCACGCCGCGTTCACCAACGGTGACCTCTCCCCAGCCGCGGCCAGCATCATCGCCGACACCATCACCAAACTCCCCACCAACC
>JAKOPT010000040.1 GCA_029778715.1 Actinomycetes bacterium
AACCACCGAGGCCGCCAGCCCCCGAGCCTCGACCGACGCGATGACGAGATCACCTGGCTCATCGCGGACTGACTCGGGCACCCCGAGGCCGGGGGCCATGTGCGGGAGGAGGCGGGCGGCATACGCGATGACGGCGGCGGGGACCCGGAAGCCGCGGTCGAGCACCTCGACCAGCGCGTCGGGCTTGCCGAGGTGCGCCAGCGACTCCTCCCACGACGCGGTCGCCCACGGCGTCGTGCCCTGTGCAATGTCGCCGAGCACCGTCGCCGAGCCGGTCGAGCAGCGCCGCCCGACCGCGCGCAGGTGCATCGGGGAGAGGTCCTGGGCCTCGTCGAGGATGACGTGGCCGAGGCTCGGGGTGCGGTCGACGAGGTCGGCCAACTCGTCAAGAAGGACGAGGTCGGCGGGGGACCACCGGGCGGCTGAGCGCGTGCGAGGCGGGTTGGCCCACAACAGGATTCGCTGCTCTTCGACGCTCATGAGCCCGTCAGCCTGCCGGCCGAGCAACTCCGCGTCGGTCCACAGGGCGTGGAGCACCCGCTTCGGGTCGACGGTGGGCCAGAGCGTCGCGGCATACTGTCGGACGGCGGTGCTGCGCGCGACGGAGTCCTGGACGACGTCGTCGGGGGAGTCGCCGGCGCGCTCCATGGCGAGCAGGACGAGGTGCGCCAACCGCTGCGGGAGCATCGCCCCCGCCGCGCCGTAGCGCACGCCGCGCTCGCGCAACTCGTCGAGGACGTCCTGCACGAGGTATGCCGCGACCCGCCACTTGCGCGCCCCGCGCGGGACGACGAGCGCCTCCGAAGCGGTGCCCACGTGATCCCACACCGCCCGCCGCAACAGCTCAGCCATCCGCGGATCGCCTTTGAGCACAGCGGTTTCCGTCGGGTCCAGGCCCCGAGCCGGAGCCTTGCCGACCAGGTCCGCCGCCGTCGTGTGCAGCACCTCGACCTCGCCGAGCGCCGGCAGGACGGACCCGATGTGGTCGAGGAACGCGCGGTTGGGCCCGACCACGAGCACGCCCGCGCGGGAGAGTCGATCGCGGTGCGCATAGAGCAGCCACGCCGCTCGGTGCAGGCCGACCGCGGTCTTGCCGGTCCCCGGGGCGCCCTGGACACAGACGGTCGTGCCCAGGTCGGACCGGACGATCTCGTCCTGCTCGGGCTGGATCGTCGCGACGATGTCGCGCATGGGGCCGACGCGGGGCCGCTCGATCTCCTGCTGGAGGATCGCGCTGCGACCGGCGGTCTCGCTCGGGTCGGCCAGGTGCTCATCCTCGTATGCCGTGAGCCTCCCCTTGTCGACGCCGAACCTGCGGCGCAGCCGCACCCCCATCGGGCTGACGCGCGAGGCCCGATAGAAGGCCGTCGAGAGCTCGGCCCGCCAGTCGATGACCACCGGGTCGCCCTGATCGTCGTTGATGTGTCGACGCCCGACATACCAACGCTCGGATCCGTGCTCGGCGTGGTCGAGGTCGAGCCGGCCGAAGAAGAGCGTGGACGTGGGGTCGTCGGCGAGGGACTGGACCCGGCGGTGGAGGGTGAGCGCGAGGAACTCGGTGGAGACCTTGTCGCCGCCGATCGCGCTGTCGCGCAACGCTTCTGTCTTGATGCGCATCCGCGCGAGCTCGGCCCGCGCGTGGTCGAGGTAGTGCTGTTCATCGGACAGATCGTCGGCGGGCATGACA
>JAKOPT010000041.1 GCA_029778715.1 Actinomycetes bacterium
CACCGTCGACACGGCCGGCTGGCCCGAGGGCAGCTATCTCTTCCTCATGACCGCCAAGAAGGGCTCGAAGACCCGCTACGTGCCGCTCGTCGTCCGGACGCCGCAGCACCGCGGACGCCTGGCACTCATGGCGCCGGTCTTGACCAATCAGGCCTACAACGCTTGGGGTGGCTACAGCCTCTACCACGGTCCCGACAACCGCTTTACCACCCGCAGCTCTCGGGTCAGCTTCGACCGCCCCTATGACCGCAACGGGGCCATGGAGACGTTCAAGTTCGATCTGCCCATCATCCAGCGGGCCGAGCGGTTGGATCTCGACTACTCGTACACGACGACGTGGGATGTCGACCGCTACCCCGACACGCTCAGGGGCGCCCGCGGCATCGTCAGCCTCGGCCACGACGAGTACTGGACCGTTCCCCTCCGGGACGCCGTCGAGAAGGCACGCGACGCGGGCACCAACCTGGCCTTCCTCGGCGCCAACGCCGTGTACTGGCGGGTTCGGCTCGAATCCGGTGGTCTCGGCGACGGACGGCTCGTGGCCGGCTACAAGGAAGCCAAGCTGGACCCGGTCGTCGGGCCTACCACCACGGCGCTCTGGCGGCAGAGTCCGGCCCCGCGGCCCGAGAACTCCCTCACCGGGATGCTCTACGAGTGCTATCCGGTGACGGCCGACCTCAGGGTCGAGGAGGAGAACTTCTTCCTGTTCCGCGGCACCGGCGCGACGCGGAAGAAGCCCATTCCGGGGCTCATCGGCCTCGAGATCGACCGCGCCTACCCCATCGCCGGCACACCGGCCAACCTCCAGGTCGTGGCCCACTCCCCCGTCCAGTGCCCGCACGGCGGCCAGACGTTTTCGGACATGACGTACTACACCGCCCCCTCAGGTGCCGGCGTCTTCTCGGTCGGCACGATGGGCTGGGTGAACGCGCTCTCCGAGCGCTTGGCGGGCACAAAGCTCACCCAGGCATCCGTCCAGTTCTCGCGAACCGTCACCGACAACCTGCTCGTCGCGATGGCCGCAGGTCCGATGGGCCGCGAGCATCCGGCCATCGGCAACGTGGCCTCCTTGAAGCTGTCGGCGGCGACCACCACCGGCACCGGGGAGCCGGTTCATTCGGACTCGCCCACGGCCTCGCCCTCACCCCGCCCATCGGCGACCCCCACCAGGCGATGAGCAACAGGCGCCTCGCCAGCGCGCTGGCGCTGGCGCTCGTCGTCCTGTTGCTCGGGGGTCTGTGGCTGCTGACCCGCGGCGGCGGGACCGCGACCACGACGGTCTCCCCGGTTCCGCCCTCGGCGTCCGTCAGCCCGCAGGCCGGGGACGCGGTCGTCGTCTGGATCGCGGACGGCGACACTCTTGACGGGCAGATCGACGGCGTCCGGACCAGGATCCGGCTGCTCAACATCGATGCGCCCGAACGTGCCCACGACGGCAGCGCGGCGCAGTGCCTGGCCGACGAGGCGACCCAGGCCCTGGCTCGCCTCGCGCCCGTCGGCACGACCGTCCACCTGACCACGTACGGCAACGACCGGTACGGACGCCTCCTCGCCGGCGTCCAGGACAACGACGGCCGACTGATCAACGCCGAACTCGTCCGGCTCGGGCTCGCCGCTCCCCTGGTGGTGGGGGGTCAGCGCGCGCTGCTGGAGCCGGTGCGGGCCGCCCAGCGCGAGGCCGCGTCCGGACGTCTCGGCCTGCACGGCCAGGCCCCCTGCTCGCTGCCGGGGCGCGTCTCGGTCGCGAGAACCAACCTGGACGCCGCCGGCGCGGCCCCCCACGACGCGGCCCTGGCGGCCGGCAAGGACGCGTCCGCCGAGGCGTCCGCCGTCAGCGCCGAACTGCACGCGGATGCCCGGGACGCTCTCGTCCAGGGGCTCACCGCCGAGGGCTACGCGGCGACGGACGCGGCGGCGTCCGCCCTTAAGCGGGACGCCGACGCGCTGGTCCGCCGGCTCGGCGGCTAAGGATGGCTAGGACGCGAAGCCGTCCGTCGCCCTGATCAGCGCGTCGGTGATGGCGGGCTCAAAGGACGCGTGCCCCGCGTGCACCAGCTCGAACCGAGCCTCGGGCCAGGCCCGATGCAGGTCCCAGGCGGTGACCGGCGGGCAGCACAGGTCGTAGGCGCCCTGAACGATGACGCCCGGCAGGTGGCGGACCTTGTGCGCGTCCTCGATCAACTGCCCCTCGCGGAACCAGCCACCGTTGACGAAAAAGTGGTTCTCGATGCGGGCGAAGGCCAACGCGAAGCTCGGGTCGGCGAAGTCGGCGACCGCGTCCGGCTTGTAATGGAGGAAGGACGTGGCGGCCTCCCAGGTCGTCCAGGCGACCCCGGCGGGGCCGTGGACCGCCGGGTCCGGGTCGAAGAGGAGGTCGTGGTAGCGGGCGATCGCGTCGCCGACGAAGCCAGCGCCGAGCGGGGCCAGGAACGCCTCGCGCCACTGCGGCGCGAGGTTGCCGGCACCACCGTTGTAGTACCAGTCCAGCTCGGAGCGGCGCAGGGTGAAGATGCCGCGGAGGACCAGCTCGGTGACCCGCTCGGGATGCGTCTCGGCGTAAGCGAGGCCGAGCGAGCTGCCCCACGACCCGCCGAAGACCTGCCAGCGGTCGACTCCGCGGTGCTCGCGCAGCGCCTCGAGGTCGGCGACCAGATGCCAGGTGGTGTTCTGGCCAAAGTCCGCGTCCGGTGTCGAGGCGTGGGGACGGGACCGTCCGCAGTTGCGCTGGTCGAACAGGATCACCCGATAGCGGGACGGGTCGAAGAACCGGCGGTAGCCGGGCGTGCATCCCCCGCCTGGGCCGCCATGCACGAACACCGCCGGCTTTCCGTCCGGGTTGCCGCATTCCTCCCAGTACACCTGCTGGCCGTCGACTTCAAGGA
>JAKOPT010000042.1 GCA_029778715.1 Actinomycetes bacterium
CTAGGAGACTGCTGAGCAAGTCGCTTCTAGGATCGGTGGTGGGCCCGGGAAGTGGCCGAACCGAAGAGTCAGCGTGAAGAGGGTGTGAGCTGGCCGCCCTGGTTGGGTTGAACCCGTAGGTGTGGTTCCCTTTGTTGCCCTCCCGGGCCCACCTGTTCAGGTGATGGTCCAGCCTTCGGGTCCGTGGTGGAGGCCGAGGTTGATTATGCGTCGCAGGTTGATCGCGGCAGCTCGGGTGGACAGTCCGATGCGGTTGCGGTCGACGCCGCGGTAGCGGACCCTGCGGTTGTTGTTGGCGACGAGCCAGGCGAGGGAGCGTTCGACCATGGGTCGGTGCTGGCGGTAGTCCTCGAGGCCGGTGCCTGTCGCCCAGTTGGTGCGGGCGGCGGCGAGGTGCTGGTCGTGGTCGGTGACCCTGAAGGTCTTGCCGTCGACGGCTGAGGTGCAGCGGGCCCGGACCGGACAGCCGCGGCAGCGGGGCCCGAAGTCGGCGGCGCCGCCCGGTGAGATGGGGACGGTCTGGTTCTCGGGGCAGGTGACGGTTCGGGCTTGGTAGTCGATGGTGAAGTCGTCGCGGTGGAACTGGTCGGCGCCCAGCTTCGGGTTGCGGGCGAGCGGCCAGGGTTTGATCACGGCGGTGTGCCCGGCGGCGTCGAGGTCGTGGCGGACCTGCCCGGAGCCGTAGGCGGAGTCGGCGAGGATCTCGAGGCCGGGTTCCTCGCCGGCGAGCAGCGCGACGCCGGTGGGGCCGTCACCGGCGTTGGCGGGGGTGAGGTCGACGCCGGTGATGATCCCGGTGTCGGGCTCGACCGCGACGTGGGCTTTGAACCCGTCGCGGTAGACCGACCGGGACTTGTGCATGTGGCGGGTCTCGGGATCGACCGTGGAGATCACCCGGTCAGGGGCGACCCGCCGGGCGATGCGCCACGCCCCCTCACCGCGGTCGGGGTCGGGCTCGACGTCTTGGCCCGCAACGAGCGCCAACAAGGCGACGAGCTGCTGCTGGTCCTCATCGAGATCGACTCCGTCGAGTCGGTCGAGGATCGCCCGGGCATCGCAGACCAGTGCGGTGACCAGCTCGTCACGCGCTGCGGGGTCGTCCCACGCGCACGCCGGCTTGCCGCCTGCCGTGTAGTCGTGTGCCGTGACCTCGACCTCGGCGGCCGCTGGGACCGCGGCTCGGACCCGGCGGATCATCGACACCAGCTGTGTGACGGTGTCTTGGGTCGCAACGGCGTCGTCGAGCAGCGTCGAGTCCAACGCCCGCCGAGTCTTGCCCTTCAACATGCCGGTCTCGGCGACCACCTGGCGGACCGCGTCGAAGATCCGCTGCGGCCGATCCGATGCCCGGAGCTTGTTGCGCCACAGCGTCAGCACCGTCGGATGGAAGCCCTCGTCGCCCAGCGCCAGGCCCGCCGCGACCTTCCAGCGCAGATCGGTGCGCAACGACACGATCGCGTCGCGGTCCGACAGACCTTCGAGCGCTTGCAGCAGCATCACCGTCGCCACCACATCACCAGGCACCGACGGGCGGCCGCGCCGGGTCGGGAACAAGTCGTTGAACATCTCGTCGGGGAACAACCGCCGGCGATGCTCCGCCAAGAACGCGTACACCGACCCCTTCGGAACCAGATGCCCAACCAACGCCGCCGCATCGAGCAGCTCCGGATCACGATCACCGTTGCCCTGCATCCCCGCGGTCTATCGCGCGCCCACACCAAACGCGAGCACCCCCGCCGTATTGCTCAGCAGTCTCCTAG
>JAKOPT010000043.1 GCA_029778715.1 Actinomycetes bacterium
CCCGGGGGTTCACCGGGGCCCTGGCGGACATGATCCGGTTACGGGACCAGTCGTGTGCCGCACCCTGGTGTGACGCCCCCATCCGGGACATCGACCACACCCACCCGTACCGGGACGGTGGGGCCACCAGCTACGTCAACGGCCAAGGGTTATGCCGACGATGCAACGACACCAAAGAACAACCCGGCTGGCACGTCACCCTCCACCCCGACACCCAGGCAAGTGGCGCCACCCGGCATGTCAGCCTCGACCCCGACCAGACCGGCCACGCCCAGGCCGGCGCCACCCGGCGTGTCACCTGGACTACCCCCACCGGACACAGCCACACCACCAGCCCACCACCCCTACTCGGACCCGGCTGGCACCCACCCGAACCAGCCCTCGCAGACGACAAGGCTGAGGACCGATTCGGTATCCCAAGCCCCGGCCGGCATGCCACCGTCAACCCCAACCAGGACAATGAGGCCGAGCCCCGGCGGAGCACCCCCACCGGACACACCCATGCCACGAGCCCGCCGCCGCTGCTCGGACCCGGCTGCCACCCGCCCCCTCATCTCGCCGACGACGGCCCTCCGCTGTCAACCCTCGTCGACATCATCTGGACCCCGAACAGCGGCCTAGAAATCCACCTCGACGCCGCCTAACCACGACTGCCAACGGCACAAGCGGTTGGGTCACCCAGGCACTGGCCGGAACGTCCACTGCCAGTGCGAGAAACGCGTTCCCGTGAAACGCGTGCAGAAGATCGAACACGCCCAAGCACCACCGCCCTGACCTTGAGCGCGTCCTCGCCATCTCGGCCACCCAGCGCGGCATCCTCGGTGCTGAGCCACCCGGTGAAGCCTGCGGACCGGATCCAGCAGACGAGATCGAGACCGCGGCGCGCCAGCAGCCTGCCGCAATTACGTTGGCTGTCAGGGGGCGACAACACAGAGTCCTTCGGTCAGCGGAGCCAAAGACTCTCAGGCTCCGCCGCGTGTCTTACCCTCGCGGCTATTCCGTGCCAGCGTGGTGGTTGTCTCCCGAGTGCGCCGACGGAGGTCTGCGGACCGCGAGCCGGATCACGATGACAAGAAGCCCCATCACCGAGGCAATGATTAGCGCAAAGGAGAGAATCACCAGCAGATGCCACGGCTTCAGCGCACCCATCACCCCACGGTAGTTCCGCAGCAGACCGAGCAATAGCGTCACGCGCCGAAGCCGCCCGCGACCGAACCCCCTGACGCACGTGTCGCGCAGGTCACGGCGGCCCGGGCGGGACGGCATACGGGGAAGTCACGGAGACTGGGGCGCGTGAGTCCCCAACCCGACCCCACCCCTGCCCGCCGGTTCGCCGATGTCGACGCCGTCGGCCGTGCCCTCGCCGAGGCGGGGTACCTCGCGTCGGAGGCGATCGCGACGACGACCTTCCTCGCCGACGCCCTCGGCAAACCGCTGCTCGTCGAGGGACCCGCGGGGGTCGGCAAGACCGAACTCGCCAAGGCCGTCGCGGCAGCCACCGGGGCCGACCTCATCCGGTTGCAGTGCTACGAAGGCGTCGACGAGGCCCGCGCCCTCTACGAGTGGAACCACGCCAAGCAACTGCTGCGAATCACCGCCGAACGCGACGGCGACGGGCACTGGGACGCGCTGCGGCACGACATCTTCACCGACGAGTTCCTCCTCCCCCGCCCGCTGCTCGCCGCGATCCGCTCCCCCGAGCCGGTCGTGCTGCTCGTCGACGAACTCGACAAGGCCGACGTCGAGATCGAGGGGCTGCTCCTCGAAATCCTCTCCGACTTCCAGGTGACGGTGCCCGAACTCGGAACGATCCGGGCGGCATACCGGCCCTTTGTCGTCCTCACCTCCAACGCGACCCGCGACCTGTCCGAAGCCCTGCGGCGGCGCTGCCTGTTCCTCCACATCGACTATCCGACACCGGAGTTGGAGATCGCCATCGTCACCCGGCACGTGCCCGAGTTGGATGCCGCGGTCGCCGCGTCGGTCGTCCGGCTCGTCGGGCGGCTGCGCGAGTTGCGGCTGCGCAAGTCGCCCTCGGTCGCCGAAACCGTCGACTGGGCCCGCACTCTGATCGCCCTGGGCAACCCCGACCTCACCGAAACCCTGGTCCGCGACCACCTCGGGGTGCTCCTCAAACACCAAGATGACATCGACCGCGCCGCCGCCGCGCTCGACCTCGGCTCCCCCGCCCGCTCGTAGCCGGACGACCGCCCCTCACCGCCAACGTCCCGAGACTCAACCCCATGACCAGCCTCGAACCGCGACTCGTCGGCCTCACCAACGCGCTGCGCCAGCACGGCATCGGCGCGGGCACCAGCGACGTCGTCGACGCCGCCCGGGTCGTCACCGTCCTCGGCCTGGCCGACCGCGAGCGCCTGCGCGAGGGCCTGGCCGCCGCCCTCCTGCGCCGCGGCGGGCAACGCGCCGTCTACGACGACCTCTTCGACATCTGGTTCCCCGCCGCCCTCGGCACCCGCACCGGCCTCCCCGATGACCCCGACCGTCCCCTCGACGCCGCTGAACGCCGCGCCCGCGCCGAGGCCCTGCGCGCCGAACTCGCCGCTGCCCTCGCCGCCGGCGACGCGCGGGCCCTCGACCTGCTCGCCGCCCGGGTCCTCAGCGAACTCGGCCGCCTCCCCAACGACTCGACCACCGGCTCCTGGTCCTCCTCCCAGGCCCTCGACGCCCTCGCCCCCCAGGTCGCCATCGCCGCGGCCCTGGCCCGCCTGCGGGACGCGGCCTACGACGCGCCGGGAGGGTCCGGCGAGGGCAGCGGCGGCTCCGGCGGGCCTGGCGAGGGCAGCGGCGGGCCCGGGGGCGGCATACCGGGCGGGCCGGGGTTCGCCGACCGCTTCACCCGCGACGAACTGCGGGCCGCCGTCGCCGCCTTCCGTCGGCGCGTCGAGCGGGAGTCGCGCCGCCGTAACGCCGAGTCCCGTGGGGCGCAACGGATTTCCCGGTATGCCGTGCGCTCGCCCGCCGAGCAAACCCCTTTCGTCCTCGCTGGGGCTCTGGAGATCGAGGAGTTGCGGCGCACCGTGGACCCGTTGGCGAAGAAGCTCGCGAGCCGACTGGCGGCGCAGCGCCGGCGGGCCGCGCGCGGCGAGATCGACATCCGCACGACCTTGCGCCGTTCGCTGTCGACCGGTGGGGTGCCGATGCGGCCGGCGATGCGCGACCGGGCCCCGCATCGCCCGGATCTGGTGCTGCTGTGCGACATGTCGAGTTCGGTGGCGGGGTTCTCGAGGTTCACGATCCTGCTCATGCAGGCGCTGGCCGGGCAATTCCGGCGGGTACGCATCTTCGGGTTCGTCAACGTGTGCGACGAACTCACCGACGTCGTCGTGGGGGCCGCACCGGGCGCCGACCTGTCGAAGGCGTTCGACGACACGGCCCGGATGACGCGCTGGCATCGCAACAGCGACTACGGCACGGCGCTCGCCGATTTCGTCGACCACCACCTCGACGCCGTCACCGCGCGGACGACCGTGTTCATCCTCGGCGACGCGCGCACGAACAACACCGACCCGCGCCTCGACTCCCTGCGCGACATCGTCGCCCGGGCGCGGCGCGTCGACTGGCTCAACCCCGAGACCCCCTCCCAGTGGGGCGCCGGCGACTCGGTCGCTCCCCTGTATGCCGAGGTCGTCGACATGCACGAATGCGCCAATGCCGCTCAACTGCGCCAGTTCGTCTCCCGAGCCTCGCTCGTGTAGGTGCGCAGGCGAGACGAATCGACCCGAACGTGCGGTTTGTCCGGCCCCGTCCAGCACGGTCAGACCACGGTCGCGCCGGTCCGGACCTGCCGCCGCCTACCGAGCAGTAGGCGTTGCGATCACCCCACTTCCTGCAGGGTAGCCAGTACGAGCAACACTCCTCGCAGAGTATGCAGCACGGGGAGCAATTGCAGAGCAGTTCACAGGTGCATCAGTGGCCACAACAACACGATCGAGTCCCACCGACAACATCGCCTCAACGCGCAGAGCGCGAATCAGCGATGAGTCCCGCCGAAGGGCACCGAGTGCTCTGCCGATGGTCACTCAGTTCGTCGCCGAGGGGCGGAAGAACACCGACCACGTGGCGAACCAGCCTCAGCACTCGACCAGAGGCACCGAGCAGCCGGAAGAAGCGCGTTGAGCGACGCGGCGAAGGCGTCCGCCGACGCGGCGAGAGGCGAGCGGCGCGGAGGTGCGCGGCGATGAGCGTTCAGCCGCTCGGCGCAGCGCATTCAGCGACTCGCAACGCAATCGAGGGAGCGGGACTTGCCGTTGGGCGCCCCGCCCAACGGCGAGTCTCGCTCCCTCGATGCCCACCTAGCCACACCTGCCCCACCCGCCACAGCAGCAACACCAGCCGGACAGCAGGGTCCGTCACACGCGCCCCAGAGAAAGCGAGAGCGACTCCACAGCGTGAGGTGGGTCAACCGCCCGACGGGCGCGGACGGCATACCGATAGAGTCCGGGGCATGGCCATCAGCAAAGTCCTCATCGCCAACCGTGGCGAGATCGCCGTCCGCATCGCGCGCGCCTGCAAAGACCACGGCATCGGGTCCGTGGCGGTCTATGCCGAGCCCGACCGTGATGCCTTGCATGTCAAAGTGGCCGACGAGGCCTATGCGCTCGGCGGCTCCACGCCCGGCGACTCCTACCTCTTGCAGGACAAACTGATCGACATCGCCAAGGAGTGCGGTGCCGACGCGATCCACCCCGGCTACGGGTTCCTTGCCGAGAACGGGCCGTTCGCGCAGAAGGTCATCGACGCAGGCCTGGTGTGGATCGGGCCGGGACCGCAGGCCATCGACTCCCTTGGTGACAAGGTCAAGGCGCGCCACATCGCCCTCAAGGCCAACGCGCCCCTCGTGCCGGGCACTAAGGACCCGGTGAGCGGCCCCGACGAGGTCGTGGCGTTCGCGCAGGAGCACGGGCTGCCCGTGGCGATCAAGGCGGCCTACGGCGGTGGCGGGCGCGGCCTCAAGGTGGCGCGCACCATGGAGGAGATCCCCGAGTTGTACGACTCGGCCGTCCGCGAGGCCGTGACGGCCTTCGGGCGCGGCGAGTGCTTCGTCGAGCGCTTCCTCGACCGCCCGCGGCACGTCGAAACCCAGTGTCTCGCCGACCAACACGGCAACGTCGTGGTCGTCTCCACTCGTGACTGCTCGCTGCAGCGGCGCAACCAGAAGCTCGTCGAAGAAGCCCCGGCGCCCTTCCTCACCGAGGAACAGCACACCGAGTTGCTGCGCGCCTCCAAGGCGATCCTCCACGAGGCCGGCTACGTCGGCGCGGGCACCTGCGAGTTCCTCGTCGGCCCGGCGGGCGACATCTCGTTCCTCGAGGTCAACACCCGACTCCAGGTCGAACACCCCGTCACCGAGGAAGTCACCGGCATCGACCTCGTCCGCGAGCAGTTCAACATCGCCGACGGCCTGGCCCTGACGTTCACCGACCCCGAGCCGCACGCGCACTCGATCGAGTTCCGGATCAACGGCGAAGACGCCGGCCGCGGCTTCCTCCCCGCCCCCGGCACCGTGTCCCGGATGGTCGTCCCCCACGGCCCGGGCGTGCGCTGGGACGCCGGCATCGTCGAGGGCGACACCATCGCCGGTGCCTTCGACTCGATGATTGCCAAGCTCATCGTCACCGGCCGCACCCGCCAGCAGGCCATCGAACGCTCCCGCCGCGCCCTTGCCGAATTGCAGATCGAGGGCATGGCGACGGTCACCCCGTTCCACCTCAAGGTCGTCTCCGACACCGACTTCGCCCCGGTCGGCGCCGACGAGCCGTTCAAGATCCACACCCGGTGGATCGAAACCGAGTTCGTCAACGACATTGCCCCGTATGCCGCGGGCTCGGCCGACGCTCCCGAGGCCGAGGAGCGCCAGCGGATCGTCGTCGAGGTCGGCGGCCGACGCCTCGAAGTCTCCCTGCCCGGCGGCCTCTCGCTCGGCGGTGGTGGCGGCGTCGGTGGTGGCGCCAAGAAGAAGGCGCCGCGTCGCAGCGGTGGCGCCAAGTCCGGGGCCGCGGCCTCGGGTGACTCGCTGACCGCGCCCATGCAGGGCACGATCGTCAAGATCGCCGTCGAGGAGGGCCAGGAAGTCGCCGCCGGCGACCTCGTCGTCGTCCTCGAAGCGATGAAGATGGAGCAGCCGATCACCGCGCACAAGGGCGGCATCATCGAGGGCCTGGCCGCCGAGGTCGGCGCCACGGTGTCCAACGGTGCGGTGCTCTGCGAGATCAAGGACGCCTGACCCAGTCCGGTGGCGGTGGCCGCGGCCGTGCCGTGGCCGCCCGCCCCGATCGAAAGAGCGAGACCCGCCGAAGAATCGAAAGATTCTCGGCGAGTCTCGCTCTTTCGATCGTCAGGCGACGGCCCCTGCCATGACCAAGCCTCGGAACGAGTGTTCACGAACGGGTCACGATCCTGACACCCTCTAGGCCAACGGCGTTGCGCGATGTACGTTTCGGTTGCGGGTCGAGGAACTTCGCCTCACCGCTTCTCACCCTGCCCCCGTCGGAGGTCTGTCGAAAATGAATCGCTCGTTCACCCGCCGCGCCGGGATGCTCGCCCTTGTGGGCGTGACCGCCGCAGCCATCACCGCCTGCTCGCCGTCGAGCAGCTCGTCCTCGAGCAGCAGCGGCGCCAAGGGGGACGCCAAGACCGCGACCTCGGCCGCCGACATGGGCGGCATGGACGCGCTCGTCGCCGCGGCCAAGAAAGAGGCCGCACTCAACGTCATCGCCCTCCCTCCGGACTGGGCCAACTACGACGAGATCCTCAAGGGCTTCGCCAAGAAGTACCCCGAGATCAAGATCACCAGCGACCAGCCCGACGCGAGCAGCGCCGACGAGATCTCGACGGCCAAGCGTCTCAAGGGCCAGCCCACCGCTCCCGACGTCTTCGACCTCGGCACCGCTGTCGCGCTGGCGAACACCGACCTGTACGCCCCCTACAAGGTCGCGTCCTGGGACAAGATCCCGGACGCCAACAAGGAGAAGACCGGCCTGTGGGTCAACGACTACGCCGGCCTGATGACCGTCGGTTACGACTCCTCGAAGGTCCCCGCCCCCACCTCGCTCGCCGACCTGATGAAGCCCGAATACAAGGGCAAGGTCGCCCTCAACGGTGACCCGACCAAGGCCGGCGCCGCCTTCGCGGGCGTGCAGATGGTCTCCATCGCCCAGGGCGGCACCGCCGCCGACCCGGCCAAGGGCATCGCCTGGTTCAAGGCGCTCAAGGACGCCGGCAATTTCCTCTCCGTCGACCCGACCCCGGCGACCATCCAGTCCGGGCAGACCCCGGTGGTCTTCGACTGGTCCTACAACCAGACGGGCGTGACGGCCAAGGTGCCGACGTGGAAGCTCTGGGCCCCGGACAACGCGGCCATGAAGGTCTTCTACAACCAGGCCATCAACAAGGACGCCCCGCACCCGGCGGCCGCGCGCCTCTTCCAGGAGTACCTCTTCAGCGCCGACGGCCAGAACGCTTGGCTGCGCGGTGGCGCCACCCCGGTCCTCATGGCCGCCATGGAGAAGGACGGCACCATCGACAAGACGGCCGCTGCCGCCCTGCCGAAGGTGTCCAACCCGGTGATGCCGAGCCAGGCCGACACCGATGCCGCCAAGAAGGCGCTGGCCGCCGCTTGGCCGGCAGCCATGGCCGGCTGACCTGACCCGACCTTGGCCACGCCAGTTCGGCCGCGCAGGGCGCTCGGGGGCCTTCGGCCCTCGGGCGCCCTCGTCGGCGTCGTCCCGTTCTTCGTCTACGTCACGGTCTTCTTGCTCATCCCGACCGCGGTCGTGGTGATCGGCGCCTTCTGGGGCGCCGACGGGCCGAGCCTGGGCAACATCCGGGCGCTGTACGAGCCGCAGGGGGGCTACCCCAACCCGTTCCCCGAGGCCTTGCGCAAGTCGGTGCTGCTCTCGCTCTACACCGCGCTCGCCGGGGCGCTGATCGGGGGCGTGTTGGCGTATGCCGTGAGCACCGCCAAACCGGACGGCCTCCTCAAGCGGTTTGTCACCTCCCTTTCGGGGGTGCTGGCCCAGTTCGGTGGGGTGGCCCTGGCGTTCGCGTTCTTGGCGAGTTTCGCCTCCAACGGCCTGCTCACGCTCTGGCTGAAGAAGGTGGGCTACGACCTCGACCCCAACTGGATCTACGGGTGGAACTCGGGTCTGCTCGTCGTCTATCTCTACTTCCAGATCCCGCTCATGGTCATCGTGTTCCTCCCGGCCGTCGAGGGCTTGAAGCCCCAGTGGCGCGAGGCGACCGAAACCCTCGGGGGCACGACCTGGACCTATTGGCGGCGGGTCGGGCTGCCGATCCTCATGCCCTCCTTCATCGGGGCCTTCCTGCTCCTCTTCACCAACGCGTTCTCCGCCTACGCCACCGCCGCCGTCCTGGTCTCCCAGGGCAACCCGCTCGTCCCGCTCATGATCGGGAGCAGCATGTCCTCCGAGGTCATCCTCGGCCAGGAGAACATCGGCAAGGCGATGGCGTTGGCGATGGTCGTCGTCGTCGCGATCGTCATGGCGCTCTATGCGTGGATCGACAAGCGCGCCAGCCGGTGGTTGGTCCGATGAGCGGGCGTCGGGCGCAGTTCCGTCGGCGGCAGAACTGGATGCGGTGGGCCGTCGTCACCGCCTGCATGGCCTTCTTCGCCCTGCCCATGGTCGCCATGTTCGAATACACGATCCAGGACGTGAGCGGCGCCCACTACACGACCGCCACCTGGGCGGCCCTGGCCGACGTCACCCACATCTCGACGACCTACCCCGCACTCGCCGAGGGCTTCGTCGCCTCGGTGCTCCTCGCGGTGCTCACCGTCGTCCTCATGCTCCTCATCCTTGTCCCGACGATGACGTGGGTGCGGCTGCGGCTGCCCGGTTTGACCCGCACGGTCGAGTTCATCTGTCTCATCCCGCTGACCGTGCCGGCCATCGTCCTCGTCGTCGGGCTCACCCCGGTCTACGCGTGGGTGTGGTACCTCCTCGGCGCCCAGACCGTGTGGCTCGCCTTCGCCTACGTCGTCCTCGTCCTGCCCTACGCCTACCGGGCCCTGGACACCGGGCTGCGCGCCATCGACGTCAAAACCCTCTCCGAGGCGGCCAGATCGCTCGGGGCCAGTTGGTTCCAGGTCATGTGGCGGGTGGTCCTGCCCAACCTGCGCACCGCCGTCTTGTCCGCGTCCTTCCTCGGCGTGGCCCTCGTCCTTGGTGAGTTCACGATCGCCAGCCTCTTCAGCCGCAAGAACCTCCAGGTCGCCATGGTCGAACTCGGCAAGGCCGATCCCAAGATCTCCATCGCCGTCGCCTTCCTCGCCCTCGTCTTCGCCTTCGTCGTCCTCTTCGGGTTGTCCTTCGTCGGCACCCGCCGAAAGGGAGCCTCCTCGTGACCGCCACCACTCCCAGCCCTCGCAGCGCCGCCGCCACGAGCGGGGTGGCCGTCCACCTCACCGACCTGCGGCGCGTCTACGGCGGGGTCGCCGCCCTCGACGGCCTCACCCTCCACATCGAGCCCGGCGAGTTCGTCGCCCTCCTCGGCCCCTCGGGGTGCGGCAAGACGACGGCGCTGCGCTGCCTGGCCGGCCTGGAAGACCCCGACAGCGGCACGATCGAGGTCGGCGGGAAGGACGTCACCGGCATACCGACCAACAAACGCGACATGGGGATGGTCTTCCAGGCCTACAGCCTCTTCCCGCACATGACGGCCCGGCAGAACGTCGAGTTCGGGTTGGAGTTGCGCGGGCAGGACAAGGCGACCCGCCGGGCGCGGGCCGGGGACATGCTCGACCTCGTCGGGCTCCAGCAGCACGCCGACAAGTTCGCCCACCAGATGTCCGGCGGGCAGCAGCAACGGGTCGCGCTCGCCCGAGCGCTCGCGATCGAGCCGCAGGTTCTCCTCCTCGACGAACCCCTCTCCGCCCTCGACGCCAAGGTCCGCACCCAACTACGCGACGAAATCCGGCGCATCCAACTCAACGTCGGCACGACCACCCTGTTCGTCACCCACGACCAGGAGGAGGCGCTCGCCGTCGCCGACCGGGTCGGGGTCATGAGCGTGGGCCGCCTCGAGCAACTGGCCGCGCCCGCCGAGTTGTACTCGGCGCCCCAGACCGCGTTCGTCGCCGATTTCGTCGGGGTCACCAACCGCTTACGGGCCACCGTTTCCGAGGGGTATGCCGCGGTGCTCGGCGGGCGGATCCCGCTCCTGCCCGGGTCGGCCGGGGACGGCCCCGCCGTCGTCCTGGTGCGCCCCGAGGGCGTGATGCTCGCACCGAAGGGCACCGACGTCGCCGACAGCGACCCCGGTCTGGCGCACGTCGTGTCGGCGAGTTTCCTTGGTGGGCATGGGCGGGTCATCGTCCGCACCACCGGCGAGGAGAACGTCGCCATCCAGGTCGGCAACACCGAGGTCACCCGGTATGCCGCGGGCGACGCGGTCGTGCTTCGTCCGCGCGGGGACGCCGCCCTCGCCGTCGCCGCCTCCTGACCAGCGGCATACCGGGTCAGCGCATATTGCCCGTGTGTCCTAGGGAGAACCGGCCCGGCTGCGGCCAGACGATGAGCCCGTGCGAGCCGGCGTCGGTCTTGATCCGCTGCTTGAGCGCACCGGTGGCGGTGTCGAAGACGTAGACCTCGGCGTGGTAGCGCCCCGAGAGCCACAACTCGGACCCGTCGACGGTGACCCCACCCATGTCCGGCGAGCCCCCGTCGGGGATGACCCATTTGCCGAGAATCGCCAGCGTCGAGGCGTCGAGGACGGTCACCGAACCCTCGTCCCGGTTGGCGACGAACAGCCGCTTGGCGTCCCGGCTCGGGTAGACCGAGTGCGCACCCTTGCCGGTCTGGATGAACTTGACGTAACCCAGGGTCGCGGCGTCGATGACCCACACCCCGTTGCGGAGCATGTCGGCGACGACGAAGCGGGTGCCGTCCGGGGTGAGTCGCACGTCCTGGGGCATGGCCGAGGAGCCGCGGCGCAGGTTGCGCTGGGGCAGGCTGGAGTGCCATGCCTCCTCGGGGCTGGTGGCGCCCTCGGTGGAGATCGCGTTGAGGTCGATGGTCTTGAGGAGTTTGGTGGCGTGCTTGTCGATGACGAGTAGGTTGCCGCTGAACTCGCAGGAGGCGACGAAGAAGTTGAGGTCTTTGTCGTAGTCGGAGTGGTTGACCCCGCCACAGGGCACGTCGAGGGAGTGGTCGACGGCGAAGGTGTGCGGGTCGACGGCGTCGATCCGGCTGAGGCGTTCGGCCATGACGAGCGCGAAGGCGCCGTCGGGGGTGAAGTAGAGGTTGTAGGGGTCCTCGACGGGGATCTTCTTCCCCGGTTTGCCGGTCGCCGGGTCGATGGGGAGCAGGTCGTTGCCCTGGGTGTCGTTGACGTAGAGGGTCTTGAGGTCCCAACTCGGGACGACGTGCTGCGGGTCCTTGCCCGAGGGGAACCGGTCGACGATCTGGTAGGTCTTGGGGTCGATGACCTGGACCGTGTTGCTCAGCGTGTTGGGGACGTAGACCAGCGACTTGTGGCCCTTGACGACGTCGGCGATGTCGCTGGGGGTGGCGTGCCCGTAGACGTTGAGGGTCGTCGGGCTCGGTGAGGGCGAGGGGCTGGCCGAGTGGGTGGGGGTGGCGGAGGCGCTGCCCGAGACGGCCGGGGTGCCGCCGCCGCAGGCGGCCGAGCCGGCGACGACGACAGCAGCACAGGCGAGGGCGAGCAGGCGGGTCGGGCGGGGGCGAGGCACGGTTCTCCCAAGGTGGTCGAGGGTGGTCGGGCTGGCGCGCCCGGGATGCCGGTGGCTGGTCAGTCCCGCAGCAGGGTCGACAACGTGACCGGCGCCAGCCCTGCCTGGGTCAACCCCTTCAGTATGCCGGGGAGCGCGGTGACGGTGCCGGCGTGCCCCAGGTGGAGTGAGACGATCGAGCCCGGTTTGACGGCGGCCAGGGCGCGGGTGCGGACGAGGTCGGCCCCCGGGTCGCGGAAGTCCTCAGGGTCGACGTCGTAGGAGATGCACGGCCCGTACCCCAACTCGACGGCGGCGGCCCGGATGATGTCGTTGCTGTGGTCGGTGCCCGAGGGCCGGAACCACAGGCCGGGCGACCCGAGGGTCGCGGTGAGGATGTCGCGGCCCTGCTGGATCTCCTGGTGGGCGGTCGCAGCGTCGAGGGTGAGCATCGACAGGTGGTGGAAGGTGTGGTTGCCGACCTCGTGCCCGGCGGCATGGACGGCCTTGACCTGGCTCGGGTCCTGGGCCACCCATTGCCCGACGGCGAACACGGTCGCGGGCGCGTTGGCGGCGGCAAGCGCGTCGAGGACGCCGCGGGTGATGTCCGCCGTGCCGGCACCGTGGAAGGTGAGGGCCACTTCCTGGCGGGTGCGGGGGCCGTGGGCGATGTCGGGCCCGGGGGTGCGCGCGATGCTCGGTATGCCGCTGGGCTGGCTTGCGCTCGCCGCCGGCGAGCCGCTTGTCGGGGATGCGGTAGGGGCCCCGGTCGACGGGGCCGCCGAGCCCGACCCCGTCGCTGAGGACGCGGGCGTGGGCGCACCGGAGGAGCAGCCGGCGAGCGCCCCGGCAGCAACGGCCCCGCCGAGCCCGAGGAGGGCGCGACGCGACGGGGTGGGTGCGGCATACATCGGCGTCAGTGTGCCACGGCGACCCGAAAGGCCCCCTACGCTGGCGGGGTGAGCGCGAATCCTGCCTACAACCTGTCCGATCCCGGCACCGACCCGTTCGCCGTCGCCGAGGCCGCCGCGGCGGTGATCCGCGAGCGCACGGAGGGGGCGCCGCATACCGTGGCCCTCGTGCTCGGCTCGGGGTGGGGGCAGACCGGCGACCTCATCGGCGAGACCATGGTGCGCATCGACAACACCGACGTGCCCGGGTTCGGCGCCGCGGCGGTGGCCGGGCATTCGGGGGTGATGCGCTCGGTGGCCATCGGCGACAGCGGCCGCCGGGCCCTGGTCTACGGCACCCGGACGCACTTCTACGAGGGACGCGGGGTCCGCGCGGTCGTCCACGGGGTGCGGACCGCGGCGGCCCTGGGGTGCACGACCATCGTCATCACGAACGGGTGCGGCGGGTTGCGCCCCGAGTGGGCCCCGGGCACGCCGGTCCTCATCCGCGACCACATCAACTTGACCGCCCACTCCCCCATCGAGGGCGCGAACTTCGTCGACCTCACCGATGTCTACTCGCCGCGGCTGCGCGCCCTGGCCCGCGAGGTCGATCCCGACCTCGACGAGGGGGTCTACGTCCAGTTCCGTGGGCCGCATTACGAGACCCCGGCCGAGGTGCGGATGGCTGCCATCCTCGGCGGTGACCTCGTCGGCATGTCGACCACCCTGGAGGCGATCGCGGCCCGGCAGAGCGGGTTGGAGGTGCTCGGCATTTCGCTGGTGACCAACCCGGCGGCCGGGATTTCGGCGACCCCGCTCAACCACGAAGAGGTCCTCGATGCGGGCCGGGCGGCGGCGGAGCGCAGTTCGCGGTTGCTCGCGGCCGTGGTGAGCAGGCTCTGATGGGCATCGACCTGGCCGGGCTGCTCGCCGCGGCGCGGGCCTGGGCGGCCGACGACCCGGACCCGGTGACCCAGGCCGAGTTGACCGAGGTGGTGGGGCGGGCCCAGGCCGGCGATGACGCCGCGGCCGCCGATCTCGCCGACCGCATGTCGGGACTGCTGGAGTTCGGCACTGCGGGGCTCCGGGGAGCGTTGGGGGCCGGGCCCCACCGGATGAACCGCTCGGTGGTCATTCGCGCGGCAGCCGGGCTCACGGCATACCTGAAAACCGAGCGCGAGGCGCCGTTCGTCGTCGTCGGCTACGACGCCCGGGTCAACTCCGAGGTGTTCGCCCGCGACACCTGCGCGGTCGTCGTCGGGGCGGGCGGGCGCGCCGCGCTCCTGCCGCGGACCCTCCCCACCCCGGTCTTGGCATATGCCGTGCGCCTCCTCGGCGCCGACGCGGGGGTCATGGTGACAGCCAGTCACAACCCGCCGCAGGACAACGGGTACAAGGTGTATGTCGGCGACGGTTCGCAGATCGTGCCGCCCGTCGACGCCCTCATCGCCGCGCAGATCGCCGGGGTGCGGGCCGTGGCCGACGTGCCGCGCGCCGACGCGGGCTGGGAAATCGTCGACGAGTCGGTCATCGCGTCCTACGTGCGCGACGCCGCGGCGGTCGTCGCGCCCGACTCGCCGCGGGACCTGACCGTGGTCCACACGGCGATGCACGGGGTCGGCACCGAGACGGTGCGGGCGGCGTTCGCCGCGGCCGGGTTCGCCGAGCCGCTCTGGGTGAGCGCTCAGGCCGAGCCGGACCCGGCATTCCCGACCGTGTCCTTCCCCAATCCCGAGGAGCCGGGCGCGATGGACCTCGCGCTGGAACTCGCCGAGCAGACCGGCCCGGACCTGGTCATCGCCAACGACCCGGACGCCGACCGGTGCGCCGCCGCGGTCGCCGGCCCGGGCGGGTGGCGGATGCTGCGCGGCGACGAGGTGGGCGCCCTGCTCGGCTCGCACGTGCTGGAGCGAGGGGTCGCCACCGGTGGGGTGCTCGCCAACTCGATCGTGTCCTCGAGGCTGCTCTCGGCGATGGCGGGCGCGGCCGGAGTGGCCCACGAGGAGACGCTCACCGGGTTCAAGTGGATCGGGCGGGTGCCCGGGCTCGCCTACGGCTACGAGGAAGCGCTCGGCTATTGCGTCGACCCGCACCACGTCAAGGACAAGGACGGGGTGAGCGCGGCGCTGTTGCTGGCCGAGTTGGCCGCGACCCTCAAGGCGTCCGGGCGCGGGTTGCTCGACCGGCTCGACGAGTTGGCGCACGCTCACGGGGTCTATGCGACGGACGCCTTCTCGGTGCGGGTCGCCGACCTCGCGCTCATCGACGTCGTCATGGCCCGGCTGCGCACCGCTCCCCCGGAGTCGGTGGCCGGGGTGCCGGTGGCTCGCCTCGACGACCTGTCGCTGGGTGCCGGGGGGTTGCCGCCCACCGAGGGGCTGCGCTGGTACCTCGCCGACGACACCCGCATCATCGTGCGCCCCTCCGGCACCGAGCCCAAACTCAAGGTCTACCTCGAGGTCATCGAACCCGTGACGGGCGGCGACCTGCGCGGGGCCCGGGAGCGGGCGGCAGGCCGGCTGGCCGCGGTGCGGACGGCATACGAGGACCTCACCCGGCTGTGAGGACCGCGGCCCGGTGCTGCCGGCGGTGGGTGCGCCAGCCGAGGACGCCGGCAACCAGGGTGAGGACGAGCAGGACATAGCCGAGCGGGACGAGGTAGAAGGGCTCGACCAGGGTGCCGTCGGCCGCCAGGTGGGTGGCGTTTGCGTAGACCACCTGGGTGACGGCGAGGGCGAGGGCGCTGATGGCGGCGGTGAGAGTCCAACGGTTCATGCTGCTCACGCTAGGTCGGCGCCCCTGGAGCCCGTGGGGATGCGGGGTGAGGGAATCGTGAAGACCGGCGGCGCGGCATACTCGCTGGTGTGACGCTGCCTGCCCGTGACTGGCGACCATTCGCGGCGACCGCCCTCGTGGCTGTCGTCGGGATGGGCGCGCTCTTGGCCGCCGTCCGGTGGGGGTGGCTCGGCCCGGACGTCGGGCGCGGCGACGGGTTCTGCGAGGCCGCCGGTGACGGCTGGGTCAAGCAGCCGGCCAACAGTTGGTCCAACCTCGCGTTCGTCGTCGCCGGGCTCGCCATCGGGTGGCGGGCCGGCCGGCCCGACGGCAGGTTCGCGGCGACACCCCGGCTCACCACGGCATACGCGATCGCCGTCACCATCCTCGGCCCGGCGAGTATGGCGATGCACGCGACCCAGAGCGATCTCGGCGGACGCCTCGACTTGTTTTCGATGTATCTCCTGGCCGGGTTCGCCTTCTCCTACGCCCTCATGCGGGTGCGGCGCGCCGGGATGGGCACCTTCGCTTTCGCGTATGCCGCGTGCCTGATCGCCGGCGAGGTCGTCGAGAACCTCGACTGGTCGGTGCCCGTGGTCCACAACGGTGCCGATCTCGCGTTCGCAGTCATGCTCATCGGCGCCGTGACCCTTGAGGGAGTCCTCATCGCGCGCCGAGACTCGTTGCGGGACACCCGCTTTGGGTATGCCGCGGTCGCCACTTTGCTGCTCGCGTTCGGCATCTGGAACCTCGCCCAGACGGGCCGGATCTGGTGCCAGCCGGCCTCCCTGCTCCAGGGGCACGCGGCCTGGCACACCCTCGACGCGGTCGCGGCATACTTGCTCTATCGGTATTGGGCGAGCGAGACGGCCCCCACCAGCGGCGATTCGAGGTAATAACGCGCGGATTCCGCGGCGTTTTTACCTCGAATCGGAAGGAGACGCCAATGAATCCCTACACCCTCATCGCCGGCCTGCTCACCCTGGCCACGGCAGTGTCCGGCGTCCTCGTCGGCGCCAAGGTGGTGCCCTGGCCGGTCGTGGCCGTCGCGGGCGTGCTCGCCGGCGGGTGGTGGGTGCTCGGTCGCCAACTGCTCCCCGAGGCGTATGCCGCCCACGAACAGGGACGCCGCACCGACCGCGACCAGCGCGACGCCGACCGGGCCAACCGGCGTGAGGCTCGCTCGGCCCGGCAAACAAACCCGAACGCCGTCGGCACCGACGCCGAGCGACCCCGCCACGCCCTCGCCTGGATGTTCACGCTCATCACCGTCCTCACCGCGATCATCGTCGGCTCGACCGGGATGCCCGAATGGCTGGTCGCCGTGCCCGCGGTCTGCACCGGCTTTGCCTGGGCCTTTGGTGACCGCCTCCGCCGGTGAGCCTGCCCTGCGGCGGAACCGGGCGGGGCCCCGGGCCGCCGCTAGACTCGCCGGGTGAGCCGCACCGACCTCGCCGCGCAGACCTCGGCCAGCGCCCGTGACCTGTTGGGAGTGAGCCGCCTGACCAACGCGGCCCTCACCCGCTGGCTGCACGCCCTCCCCGGCGTCGATCAGGTCGGTTGTGAGGCCCGGGCGGGCGCGCTGAGCACCCGCAGCGTCAAGGCCGATAGCAAACGGGCCGCCATCGACCTGGCCATCTCGATGATCGACCTCACCACCTTGGAGGGGGCCGACACCCACAACCGGGTCCGCGGCCTGGCCGCCAAGGCCCTGCGCCCCGACCCGACCGACCCGTCCACCCCGCGCACCGCCGCCGTGTGTGTCTACGGGGACATGGTCGCCACTGCCAAAGAGGCGCTGCAGGGCAGCGACGTCAAGGTGGCCGCCGTCGCCACCGCCTTCCCCAGTGGCCGAGCGAGCCTCGCCGTCAAGCTCGTCGACACCCAGGACGCCGTGGCGGCCGGGGCCGACGAAATCGACATGGTCATCGACCGCGGCGCCTTCCTCTCGGGCCGCTACCTCGACGTGTTCCACCAGGTCGCCCGGGTCAAGGAGGCCGCCGGCCCCGCGCGACTCAAGGTCATCATGGAGACCGGCGAACTCGCGACCTACGACAACGTCCGCCGCGCCTCCTGGCTGTGCCTGCTCGCGGGTGCCGATTTCATCAAGACGAGCACCGGCAAGATCTCCCCGGCCGCGACCCTCCCGGTCACCCTGGTCATGCTCGAGGCGGTGCGTGACTGGCGCGACCTCACCGGCACCATGGCGGGGGTCAAACCCGCCGGTGGGATTCGCACGAGCAAGGACGCGATCCGCTATCTCGTCGCCGTCCAGGAAACCGCCGGCGCCGACTGGCTCGACAACCACTGGTTCCGGTTCGGGGCCAGTTCACTCCTCGGTGACCTGCTCCTCCAACGCCAGCGGCTGCGCGACGGGGTCTACTCCAGCGTCACCTACATCGCCGACGACTCCCCCTCGACCGCCTACTGACGCCCCCAGGACGACCCATGACTGTCATCGAGTACGCCCCCGCCCCGGAGTCGCGTGCGCTCGTCCGGCTCGAGGCGTCCTACGGCCTCTTCGTCGGCGGCGAGTTCGTCGCCGCCTCCGGCCCCTCGTTCGCGACGATCAACCCGGCCACCGAAGAGGTCCTCGCGCAGGTGAGCGAGGCGAGCGCCGCCGGCGTCGACGCCGCTGTCAAGGCCGCGCGGACGGCATACACCCGGGTGTGGTCCAAGCTCAGCGGCACCGACCGCGGCAAGTACCTTTTCCGGATCGCCCGCCTGCTCCAGGAACGGGCCCGGGAGTTCGCCGTCCTCGAAACCCTCGACAACGGCAAACCCATCACCCAGTCCCGCGACGTCGACATCCCGCTCGCCGCGGCGCACTTCTTCTACCACGCCGGGTGGGCCGACAAATTGGCGTATGCCGTGCCGCCCGGCCCCGGTGGCTCGACCCCGGCGCCGCTCGGCGTGGTCGGCGGCATCATCCCGTGGAACTTCCCGCTGCTCATGCTCGCCTGGAAGGTGGCACCGGCCCTCGCCGCGGGCAACACCATCGTCCTCAAACCGGCCGAGACCACCCCGCTGACCGCGCTGCTCTTCGCGCAGGTCTGCCAGGAGGCCGAACTGCCGCCCGGGGTCGTCAACATCGTCACCGGGGCCGGGGCGACCGGCGCCGCGCTCGTCGCTCACCCCGGCGTCGACAAGATCGCCTTCACCGGGTCGACCGCCGTCGGCAAACAGATCGCCCGCGCCCTCGCCGGCACCCGGACCAGCGCCACCCTCGAACTCGGCGGCAAGGGCGCCAACATCGTCTTTGACGACGCCCCGCTCGACGAGGCCATCGAGGGGATCGTCGGCGGCATCTTCTTCAACCAGGGGCATGTGTGCTGCGCCGGCAGCCGCCTGCTCGTCCAGGAGAGCATCGCCGACGAGGTCGAGCGGCGGCTCAAGCGGCGCCTCGCCACCTTGCGCGTCGGTGACCCGCTCGACAAGAACACCGATGTCGGCGCCATCAACTCCCGCACCCAACTCGACACCATCGCCGGCCTCGCCCACGTTGGAGAGGCCGAGGGGGCGCACCGGTGGGACACCGGCTGCGCGCTGCCCGAGCAGGGTTTCTGGTTCCGGCCGACGGTGTTCACCGGCGTCACCCAGACCCACCGGATCGCCCAGGAGGAGATCTTCGGGCCGGTCCTCTCGGTGCTCACCTTCCGCACCCCGGCCGAAGCGGTCGCCAAGGCCAACAACACCCCCTATGGCCTGGCCGCCGGGATCTGGACCGAGAAGGGCAGCCGGTTGCTGTGGCTGGCCGACCAGCTCAAGGCGGGCGTCGTCTGGGGGAACACCTACAACCAGTTCGACCCGACGAGCCCGTTCGGCGGGGTCAAGGAGTCCGGGTACGGCCGCGAGGGCGGGCGCCACGGGCTCGCGGCATACCTGCAGGGAGAGGGGCACTAGAGGTGAGCCGAATCGACGTTCGCAAGACCTACAAGTTGTACGTCGGCGGGAAGTTCCCCCGTTCGGAGTCCGGGCGCACCTACCCCGTGTATGCCGCGCCCGCCCGCTCCGGGGCCACGCCGCGACTGCTCGCCAATGCCGCCGCGGCCTCCCGCAAGGATGCCCGCGAGGCCGTCGTCGCGGCCCGCGCGGCGCAGCCGGGCTGGGCCGGCGCCACCGCCTACAACCGCGGCCAGGTCCTCTACCGGGTCGCCGAGGTGATGGAGGGGCGCCGGGAGCAGTTCGTCGCCGACGTCCGCGCCGCCGAAGGGGTAAGCGCGGCCCGCGCCGAGGCCCTGGTCAGCGCCGCCATCGACCGATGGGTCTGGTATGCCGGGTGGTCCGACAAGTTCACTCAGGTCGCCGGGGGCGTCAACCCGGTTGCCGGGCCGTTCTTCGACGTCTCGGTGCCCGAACCGGTAGGAGTGGTCGCCATCCTCGCCCCGCAGGCGTCGTCGCTGCTCGGGCTCGTCAGCGTCCTCGCCCCGACCATCGTCACCGGCAACACCGCGGTCGTGCTCACCTCCGCGACCCGGCCGCTGCCCGCCGTCACCCTCGCCGAATGCCTGGCGACCTCCGACGTCCCCGGTGGCGTCGTCAACATCCTCACCGGCGACCCCGCCGAGATGGCCCCCTGGCTTGCCTCGCACCGCGATGTCGGCGGACTCGACCTCACCGGCGCCGCCGACGCTGCCGGCGTCGACTGGGGCGCGCTGGAGGCCAGCGCCGCAGACACCCTGACCCGGGTGCTCCGCCCCGGTGGCACCGGTGCCGAAGCGGTCGAACCGGACTGGCTGCCGGAGCCGGGTCTGGGACGGATGATGCGGTTCGTCGACGTCAAGACCGTCTGGCACCCCAAGGGTCGCTGACGATCCCGTATGCCGCCCGCCTCCGCCCGTGCCCGCCGTGACGGTGGCGTTGGTGGTGACGGCACCGACGGGCGTCCTGGCCGGGCCCGCGTCGTGCTGCTCGCCGGCCCGTCCGGATCGGGGAAGTCCCGCCTGGCGGCCCGGTTGCAGCAGCGACGCGGTTGGCCGATCGTCCGCCTCGACGATTTCTACCGTGACGAGGACGACCCGGCCCTGCCGCTGCTCACCGACCTGGGCATCCCCGACTGGGACGACCCGGCCAGTTGGGATGGGCCGGGGGCGGTGGCGGCTCTCGCAGCACTCGTCGACTCCGGGGCGGCCACGATGCCGGTGTACGACATCGGCACCTCCCGCGCAGTGGGCCAGCGGCACCTCGAGGCTCGCCGGGACGCGCTCATCGTCGCCGAGGGCATCTTCGCCGCCGAACTCATCGAGCCGCTGCGCAACGCCGGACTGCTCCACAGCGGCTGGTGCGTCGTCCACCGCCACCGGTTCCTCACCTTCGGCTGGCGGCTGGCCCGGGACCTGCGCGAACACCGCAAACCCCCGCTCATCCTGGTCCGCCGGGGCTGGGCGTTGCTGCGCGCCGAACCGGCCGTGATCGCTCGCCAGCAGGCCCTCGGAGCCCGCTGCGCGACGGCCCCCACCATCGAGAAGGCCGTCGAGCGCGCCGCGCCCGGCGGCACCCGAGCAGGTGTCGGAGGGTTCGGTTAGGGTGAGCCCAAGGCGCCATTTCGGCAGGTGGTTCCGACGTTGTCTCGCCGAGGTTCCGGCGCGACGCCAGCGGCCAGAGGGGATGTTAGGCACCGATGAGTGACCAACAGTGGATCGCACCGGGCAGCCCCGCGCCGGACCGGGGCGTGGCGGGGCCGCCGCCGACACCGTCGTTCCCGCCAGCAGGGCCGGGACCGGGGCCCGCGGCATACCCGATGGGTTCCTCTCCCCCGGCGCCGCCGGGGCCCGTCACGATGCCGGTGTCACCGCAGCGCTACGGCATGGAGTTCCGGCCCGGGGTCATCCCGTTGCGCCCTCTCACGCTCGGCGACCTCTACGGTGCGGCGTTCAAGACGATCCGCGGCAACGTCGCCGCGACCGTCGGGATGGCCACCCTCGTGTCGCTGCTCTTCATGCTCCCGTTCACCGCGCTCGGGACTTTCCTGGCCCGCTCCTTCAACCCCAGCCTCGTTGCGGACTCCGCCGACCCGACGGTGGCGTTCGAGGGCTTCGACACCGGCATCCTCGGCGTCTACCTGCCCATCATCGGGTCGGTCTTCGCGACGATCCTCATGGCCGGTGTCATGGCCTGGGTGCTCGGGCAGGCGGTCCTCGGTCGCAAGGTGAGCCTGGCGCAGACGTGGGCCGGCACCCGCGGCCGCCTGCTCGCCCTCTTCGGGACGGTCGGGCTCACCGCTCTCGCCGGGATCGGCGTCGCCGTCGTTGTCGTCGGGATGCCGATCGGCCTGATGCTCGTCGGCAACGCCACATCGAACGACGTCGTCACGGCAGTGGGAGTCATCCTGCTCATCCTCGGACTGATCCTCGCCTTCGTCGTCATGATGCTCCTCGGGGTGCGCTGGGGCTTTGGCACCTCGATCGTCGTCCTGGAGTCCGCCGGTCCGGTCACCGCGCTGCGCCGCTCCTGGCGCCTCGTCGGTTCGCCGCTCAAGGTGCCGTTTTGGCGGATCTTCGGCATCCGGCTGCTCGCCGGGCTCATCGCGTCGACTGCGGCCCAAATCATCACCCTCCCCCTCGTGTTCGTCATGATGATCGGCATGGGCGTCCTGATCGGCGACGACCCCAACAACCTGAGCAACTTCGGCACGGTGATGGCGCTCGTGACCGCAATCTCCGGCTTGGCCTCGATCATCACCAGCGCGTTGACCACGCCCTTCACCAGCGGTGTCGATGCCCTCCTCTACGTCGACACCCGGATCCGCTCCGAGGGCCTGGACATCCAACTCCTCCAGGCCGCGCAGGGGGTCGCCCCGGCGCCCTGGCCCACCCCATGACCAGATGCTGGGGGACGAGCCGGTGCTGAGGACGCTGCCGTGGGACGGTGCCCCGCTCGATCCGACGTCGCCGCAGGCGCAGGAGTGGCTGGCCCAGGAGTTGGCCAAGAGCAAGTATCACGCGCAACCGTCCCTCATCGAGCGCTTTCTTGCCTGGCTGATGGACCTGCTCGGCCAGGTCGGCGGTGGCCCCGGATTGCCCCGGTGGGTGTTGCTCGTCGTCCTCCTCGCCGTGCTCGCGCTCGTTGTCCTCGTGGCCCGGGTGATCATGCGCCGGGATCGGGGCGGGCGGTCGGGCCGTTCAGGCAGCGGCGCCACCTTCGACGAAGTGGGGGTCAGCGCCGAGGAATACCGTCGGCGGGCCGCAGCCGCCCTGGCCCGCGGCGAGGCATCGGTCGCCCTCGTCGAGGCCTACCGCGCCGTGGTCGCCGGGGCCGTGGAGCGGGTGATTCTCGACGACGCTCCGGGTCGGACGGCCCGCGAAGCGGCCGCCGAACTGGGCCCGGCATTCCCCGAACAGGCGCGCGCGCTGGTCGATGCCGCCGCGGCGTTCGATGCGGTCCGCTACGGGCACGGCCGCGCCAGTCTCGACGCCGCCCACCAGATGCTGGCCTTGGACACGACCCTGACCCGGCAGCGACCCGTCACCGCCGCCCTGGCAGGGATCAGCGGATGACTACCGTCGCTGCGGCGCGCCGCGTGCGTGGTCCGGTCCTCTTCGGCCTCGTCGTCCTCGTCGGGGTGGTCCTACTGACCCTGGTGAGCATCCAGAAGACTCCCGACCGGGCGCTCGACCCCAACGGCACCGGCCCATCCGGCGCGGGCGCCCTGCTCGAGGTGATGCGCCAGCACGGCATCCGCGTCGAGGTCGTCACGACAATGGCCGACCTCGACTCCGCGTTGCGCAGCCCCGGCCCGACGACCGTGGCCGTCGGCAACGGCGACTACGTCGACGCCGGGGTGCTCAGCCACGTAATCGACCGCGCCCGGGGCACCGCGGCCGCCGTCGTGGTCCTCGACCCCAACCGGGCCCTGGCGAGGGCGCTCCCGGGCCAGTTGACGGTGGACCTCACCCCGTCCCCGGCCAGCCCGCTCACGCCGGCGTGTCAGAGCGGGTTCGCCCGCCCCGCCGACGAGCTGGCGATGTTCCAGACCCGGATCAGCACCGCGACGACCACCCCCGACCTCACCCTGTGCTACCCGCTGCCCGCCCCCGACGACGGCAGCCCCGCCGACCGCGGAGCCGGGCTGGTCATCGTCGCCGCCGCCGCCGACCGGCCCGAGGTCCGCGTGGTCGGTTTCCCGCAGGCGTTGACCAACCGGTTCATCACCACCGACGCCCATGCCGGCCTCGCCGTCCGCCTGCTCGGCGATCACCCGCACCTGATCTGGTACGACCCCGACATCACCGAGCTCGGCACCTACGGCGACCCCGGCTCGACCACCGACGACTCCCCCTGGCCGCAATCGACCGAGGTCGTCGCCCTCCTTCTCGGCGTGGCCTGGATCCTGTATGCCGTCGCCCGCGGCCGCCGCTTGGGCCGTCTCGTCCCCGAACCCCTGCCGGTCGTCGTGCGCGCCATCGAAACCACCCGCAGCCGGGGCGAGCTCTACCGGCGCGCCGGCGACCGGGGCCGGGCGGCGAGCGCGCTGCGTGAGAGCACGACCGCCCGGCTGCGGCGACGGCTCGGGCTCACGAGCGCGGACGGCATACCGGCGCTCGTCGAGGCGACGGCACGCGCGACCGGAACCCCCGCGCCCGAGGTGGCCGACCTGCTCACCGGGCCCACCCCCACGAGCGACTCCTCCCTAACGACGCTGGCTCAAGCCCTGACGACCCTCGAAGAGAAGGTGTGACGATGACCGAAACCAGTCCCTCCCTGACCACCGGGGAGAGCGCCCGCCAGGCCCTGCTCCGGGTGCGCGCCGAGGTCGCCAAGGCCGTCGTCGGACAGGATGCCGCGGTTGCCGGCTTGCTCGTCGCCCTGCTCTGCCGGGGACACATCCTCCTCGAGGGGGTGCCGGGGGTGGCCAAGACGTTGCTGGTGCGCTCGCTCGCGGCCGCGTTCGAGTTGGACACCAAACGGGTGCAGTTCACCCCGGACCTGATGCCCGGTGACCTCACCGGTTCGCTCGTGTTCGACGCCCGCACCAGCGATTTCACGTTCCGGCAGGGCCCGGTGTTCACCAACTTGTTGCTCGCCGACGAGATCAACCGGACCCCACCGAAGACCCAGTCGGCGTTGCTGGAGGCCATGGAGGAACGGCAGGTGAGCATCGAGGGCTCGCCCCGGCCGCTGCCCGCGCCCTTCATGGTGGCCGCGACCCAGAACCCCGTCGAATACGAAGGCACCTACCCGTTGCCCGAGGCGCAACTCGACCGGTTCCTCCTCAAGGTGGTGCTGCCCGTGCCGCCGCGCGACGAGGAGGTCCAGGTGCTGCGTCGCCATGCCAGCGGTTTCGACCCACGCAACCTGGCCACCGCCGGCATCGCGCCGGTGGCCACCGCCGACGATCTCAGCGCCGGCTCGGCCGCCGTTGCCACCGTCGAGGTGTCCGACGAAATCGCGGGCTACATCGTCGACATCGCCAACGCCACCCGGGTCTCCCCCAGTTTGGCGCTCGGGGTGTCCCCGCGCGGGGCCACCGCGTTGATGTCGACGGCCCGCGCCTGGGCCTGGCTCCAGGGGCGCACGTTCGTCACCCCCGACGACGTCAAGGCTCTCGCCCACGGCACCCTGGCCCACCGGCTCATGCTCCGGCCCGAGGCCGAGTTGGAGGGCATCAGCGTGGCCGCGGTGCTCACCGCCGCACTGGCCGCAGTGCCGGTGCCCCGCTGACCCGGCGCCCTCATGGCAATCACCCCCCGAGCGGCCTGGCTCACGCTCCTCGGACTGGTCCCGGTCATCGCCTGGCCCTCGATGACCACCGTGCGGTGGTGGCTGCTCGCCGTGGCCGTCCTGCTCGTGATCGACATCTGGCTGGCCGCGTCCCCACGCCGGGTCACGGTGAGCCGATCGGCGTCGGGGCAGGTGCGGCTCGGGGAGAGCGTGACGAGCACGCTGCTGGTCACCAACACCGGGACCCGACGGGCCCGCGGGCTGCTGCGTGATGCCTGGCCCCCGTCGAGCGGGGCGACCCCGGCGCGGCATCCGGTGCTGCTGCCCGGCGGCGAACGCGCGCGCATCACCACCACCTTGACCCCCACCCGCCGCGGCGACCACCACAGCGACCGGGTCACCCTGCGGCTGGCCGGCCCCCTCGGACTCGCGGCGCGACAGCGCTCCGTCGAGGTCCCCGGGAAGCTGCGGGCGCTGCACCCGTTCCCGTCGCGCAAGTTGCTGCCGAGCCGGCTGGCCCAGTTGCGCCAGATCGACGGACGGGCCGCGGTGCGCACCCGCGGCCAGGGCACCGAGTTCGACTCGCTGCGCGACTACGTCGATGGTGACGACGTGCGCTCGATCGACTGGCGGGCGACGGCGCGGCGTCGGCACCTCGTCGTGCGGACCTGGCAACCCGAGCAGCACCGGCGCGTGGTCATCGTCATCGACACCGGGCGGACGAGCGCCGGCCGGATCGACGACGCCCCCCGTCTCGACGCGGCGATGGACGCCGCGCTGCTCCTCACCGCTCTCGCCGGTCATGCCCGTGACCGGGTCACCGTCCTCGCCGGCGACCGCACCGTGCGGGCCCGGGTGACCGGCACCGACCGGGCCCGGGTGCTCCACGAGACGATTTCGACGTTGGCGCCGGTCGATGCGGCGCTCGTGGAGTCCGACTGGAACGTCCTCGCCAGCGAGGTGCAGCGGCTGGGCAATCAGCGGGCGCTCGTCGTCCTCCTCACCCCGTTGGAACCAGCCGCCATCGAAGAGGGCCTGCTCCCGGTCCTCCCGGCGCTGACGGCCCACCACCGGGTTGTCCTCGCCTCGGTGGCCGACCCGGCAGTCGAGCGGATGCGGCATACCCGGAGCCGGGTTTCGGAGACGTATGCCGCGGCCGCCGCCGAACGCACCACCCTGTTGCGGGCCCGCACCGCCGCCGCCGTCACCCACCTCGGTGTCGACGTGCTCGACGCGCCCCCCGATGCCCTGCCGGCGCGTCTCGCCGATCACTATCTCGCCCTCAAACGGGCCGGGCTGCTGTAGTCGGACCCCGTCGGTCAGGCGACCGGCGCACTTTCCTCGAGGAAGCGGTCCTCGACGTCCCCGGTCACACCGGCCCGGGCGGCGGCCCGCCCCACGACGAACACATAGGCGAGGAACAGGCTCTCGGCGGCCACCCCGATCCCGATCCGCGCCACCGTCGGGAGACCCGAGGGGGTGACGAAGCCCTCGATGGCACCGCTGACGCACAGCACGACCACGAGCCCGAGGGCCACCGTGATCGAGGTCCGGCCCTCCGCGGCGAAGGCCTGCAGCCGAGAGCGCTGGCCCGGCACGATCCACGACCAGAACAGCCGCAACCCGACGGCCCCGGCGACGAACACGGCAGTCAACTCCAGCAGGCCGTGCGGCAGGATCAGCCCGAAAAACAGCGGGCCCCGGCCGTGGCTGATCATGAGCGCCCCCACGATGCCGACGTTCATGGTGTTCTGGAAGAGCACGTAGAGCGTGGGCAGCCCGAGCACCCCCATCGCGATCGCCAGCGCCGAAACCCAGGCGTTGTTGACCCACACGTGGGTGGCGAACTCGTGATGAGCGAACTCGTGGTAGTAGTTCTCGAACTTCGTCCCCACATAGGCATCGATCTGCTCGGGCGTCAGTTTCGAGGTCCACACCTGCGGGTGGCGCATCGCATAGGCCCCCACGGCGACCGCGAAGACGACGTTGGCCAGCGCGGTCGTGATCCACCACCAGCGCATCCGGTAGAGCGCGGCGGGGAAGGTCGCGGTGAAGAACCGGCCGACGGCACGCCAGGTCGGGGTCGTCGTTCCCGCGGTCGCGACCCGGGCGCGCGCCAGCACCGACGACAGGTAGGTGACCACCGACGGGTCCGGGCTCGCCGAGCGCACGACCGACAGGTGGGTCGAGACACGCTGATAGAGGTCCAGCAACTCGTCGGCTTCGGCGCCGCTGAGGCGTCGCTGACCGACGAGCGTTTCGAGGCGCTCCCACTGCGGCCGGTGCCAGGCGACGTAGGCGTCGAGGTCCACGGGTTCACTGTATGCCGCGAGCCGCCGTCCCGCCCGGGCTCGGCCACGGCGCCGTACGCTGGCGGGGTGAGCAGCGCGGCATACGACGGCGGGGCGGGCTACCGGGCCTATGTCGGCGACGAAGTAGTCACCGGGGAAGGCGTCAGCGTCGAACTCCCGGTCGCCGGGGTGGCCATCCGGATGGCCAGTGGCGCCATCGACATGATCGTGTCGATCGTCGTCCTCGTCGCGGCCGTGTTCGTCGCGGGCATGCTCGTGGCCGACACCAGCGACGCCGTGGTGGGCACGATGGGGCTGATCGTGATGGTCGGGGTGTTCATCGGGTTGCCGAGCCTCGTGGAAACGCTCACTCGGGGTCGCACCGTGGGCAAACTCGCGCTCGGCCTGCGCACCGTCCGCGACGACGGGGGGCCGATCACCTTCCGGCACGCGTTGACCCGCTCGCTCATCGGGTTCGTCGAGATCTGGCTGCTCGCCGGAGTCCCGGCCCTGATCACGGCCATGCTCAACGGGCGCGGCAAGCGCCTCGGCGATATGGCTGCCGGGACCTATGTCGTCAGCCAACGCGCCAAACTGCGCGTCGTGCCCCCGCCGTCGATGCCCTGGCACCTCGCGTCGTGGGCAGGGGCTGCCGATATCGCCGCGCTGCCGGCCGGGCTCGCGGTCGCCATCCGTCAGTTCCTCAGCCGGGCGAGCAGCCTCAACCCCGTCTCCCGGGACCAGATCGGACACGAACTCCTCACCGAGGCACTGCGCTACGTCTCGCCGGCCCCACCGCGCGGATCCCACCCCGAGTACGTCTTGGCCGCGATCATCGCCGACCGGCGCCGGCGAGACCTCGAACGCCTCAGCCGCGAGGACCGGCTGCGGGCGCGCCTGCTGCACTGACGCGGCACTGACCCGGGCCGGGCGCGGCCCGAGCACACTCTCCGCATTCCCGGATAGGCACCGGCGCCAAAACTCACCCGCCGCCCCCGGCGAACCGGAAGCGGCGGGTGAGCGGGCGGCATACGGGCGGCTAACCCTTGAGGCCCTCGAACATGTCGTCACGCCATTCCTCGCCCCCGCCTGCGGAGGCGGCGGCCCGGTCCTCCTCGCGCTGGCGCAACTCGACGCGGCGGATCTTGCCGCTGATCGTCTTCGGCAACTCGGCGAACTCCAGGCGGCGCACCCGCTGCCACGGGGCGAGGTGTTCGCGGGCGTGGGCGAGGATCGAGCGGGCCGTCTCGGCGGATTCCTCGTGCCCGGGGGCGAGGACGACGTACGCCTTGGGAACGGCCAGCCGCACCGCGTCGGGGGCGGGCACGACCGCGGCCTCGGCGACCGCGGGGTGTTCGATGAGGACCGACTCCAGCTCGAAGGGGCTGATCTTGTAGTCGCTCGCCTTGAACACGTCATCGGTGCGCCCGATGTAAGTGATGTAGCCGTCGGCGTCCCGGGAGGCGACGTCGCCGGTGTGGTAGTAGCCGCCGTCCATCGCTTCGGCGTTGCGTTCCTCGTCGCCCTGGTAGCCGGTCATGAGCGGCAGGTGCGGTTCGGAGAGGTCGAAGACGATCTCGCCCTCGCCTTCGCCGTCGACGCGCCGCCCGGTGGCCGGGTCGACCAGGGCAATCGGTATGCCGGGCAGCGGGCGACCCATGGACCCGGGCTTGAGCGGGGAGCCGGGCGTGTTGCCGATGGCCGCCGTCATCTCGGTCTGGCCGTAGCCGTCGCGCAGGGTCAGCCCCCAGGCCTTGTCGACCTGGGCGATGACCTCGGGGTTGAGGGGTTCGCCGGCGCCGACGACCTCGCGCAGGTCGCCCGGACCGCCGGAGAGGTCGGCGTTGATGAGCATCCGCCACACGGTCGGCGGCGCACAGAAACTCGTCACGTGGTTGTCACGAAGCACCGTGAGCAGCGCGGCGGCGTCGAAGCGCGTGTAGTTGTAGAGGAAGACCGTCGCCTCGGCGATCCACGGTGCGAAGAAGCAGGACCAGGCGTGCTTGGCCCAGCCGGGGCTGGAGATGTTGAGATGGACATCGCCGGGTTGCAGGCCGAGCCAGTACATCGTCGTGAGATGCCCGACGGGGTAACTCACCTGGGTGTGCTCGACCAGCTTGGGCCGGCTCGTCGTGCCGCTGGTGAAGTAGAGCAGCAGCGGGTCGTCGGGGGTGGTGCCCGGGTGCGGCGTCGGCGGCACGTCGTCGGCATACGCGGCGGTGAGATCGTCCCAGCCCTCGCCGGCCGCGCCGACGCTGATCCGGCCCAGGTCGGGGGCGATCCCGTCGAGTTTGTGGGTCTGGTCCGGGGTGGTGATGAGGAACTTCGCGCCACCGCGGTCGATGCGGTCGAGCAGGTCGGTGGGCCCGACGGCGGTCGTCGTCGGCATGATGACGGCGCCGAGTTTCATGACGGCGAGCATGCAGTCCCACAACTCGACCTGGTTGCCGAGCATGAGAATGACCGGGTCGCCCTTGCCGACCCCGTGTGCGGCCAGCCAGACGGCCACCCGATCCGAGCGGGCCGCGAGCGCATCGAAAGTCACCTCGGTGCTTTCGCCGTCTTCCTCGACGATGACCAGACCGTTGCGGTCGTTGCCGCGGGCGAAGGCGTCGAACCAGTCGATCGCCCAGTTGAACCTGTCCCCGACATCGGGGAACACAAACTCCGAGACGGCCTGCTCGTGCTGTCCCTTGAGCGCGACGAGCCGGTCGCGGGCCTGACGGTAACGCGTCGTTGCATCCGTGGTCATGGGGCTCACTTTGCTCCGGTATGCCGTCTCCTCGCCACCGGAAGCGCCCCTCGTGCTGTGGGCGGGCGAGTGCGACGCCGACCGGCGCATTCGGGGCCGTTCCTGTGGGACGTGACCACGCGCAGGGGTGTCGAACCGTGGTGCCCCGCAGCCGGTCCGATGCCGGCCGCGGGACGTGCACTCTCAGCCGCCGAGGGCGGCATACCCCGGTTTGACGACGTGTTCGATGATCGCCAGCCGTTCGTCGAAGGGGATGAACGCGGACTTCAGGGCATTGATCGTCACCCAGCGCAGGTCCTCGAGGGTCCAGTCGGCCTCGGTGACGAGCAGGTCCATCTCATGGGTCATCGAGGTGCCGGACATGAGGCGGTTGTCGGTGTTGACGGTGATCCGGTAGCGCAGGTCCTTGAGGAGGGTGATCGGGTGGTGCCGGATCGAGTCGGCGGCGCCGGTTTGCAGGTTGGAGGAGGGGCACATTTCGAGGGGGATGCGGCGGTCGCGGACGTATGCCGCGAGCCGGCCGAGGCGGGCCACCTCCGGGCGCGGCGGGTGGGCGGTCGCGCCGAGCAGGTCCGAGGCGGGCCGGCCCCCGATCGTGATGTCGTCGATGATGCGCACGCCATGACCGAGCCGGTCGGCGCCGCACCACTGGATCGCCTCCCAGATGCTCGGCAACCCGAACGCCTCGCCGGCGTGGATGGTGAAGTGCGAGTTCTCCCGTTGGAGGTATTCGAAGGCGTCGAGGTGCCGGCTGGGTGGGAACCCGGCCTCGGCCCCGGCGATATCGAAGCCGCCCACGCCACGGTCCCGGAAGCGCACCGCCAACTGGGCGATCTCCATGCTTCGCGCGGCGTGCCGCATCGCCGTGACCAGCGTGGTCATGCGGATCGGGGTGCCCGCCTTGCGTGCCTGGGCCTCCCCGTCGGCGAACCCGGCGAGGACCGCCTCGACGACCTCGTCGAGGCTCAGGCCGCGCTCGATGTGCAACTCGGGGGCGAACCGCGACTCGGCGTAGACGACGCCGTCGGCGGCCAGGTCGAGGGCGCACTCCATGGCCACCCGGTGGAGTTGCTCCGGGGTCTGCATGACGGCGACGGTGTGCCGGAACGTCTCCAGATAGCGCTCCAGCGACCCCGAGTCGGCCGACTCGCGGAACCACGCGCCCAAGGCGGCCTCGTCGTGCGCGGGCAACTGGTCGGCATACCCGCTGGCGTCGGCGAGTTCGAGGATGGTCTGCGGTCGCAACCCGCCGTCGAGGTGGTCGTGAAGGAGGGCCTTGGGGGCCCGGGCGATGAGGTCGCGGCTGGGGGCGGCGGGCGTGCTGGCAGACATGGGCGTCAGCCTACGGGCTGCCAGACTGGCGCCATGAGCGATGCGCGGGCGCGTGGGCGTTGTCTGTGTGGCGGGATTCGGTATGCCGTGTCTGGGCCGTTGCGCGATGTCGTCGACTGTCATTGCCGCCGGTGCCGCCGCTTCACCGGGCACTACCTGCCCGCCACCGCGGCGGCGGTTGCCGACCTCGACTTGGGCGACCCCGAGGGGCTGCTGCGGTGGTTCTGGCCGGTGCCCGAGGCCGGGTACGGGTTCTGTGGCCGGTGCGGGTCGTCGCTGTTCTGGCAGTCGGTGGACACGCCGGAGCGGTGGTCGATCGCGGCCGGCGCGCTGGAGCCGCCGACCGGGCTGCGGACCACCAGCGCCTGGTGGGTGAGCGAGGCGAGCGACTACTTCGACCGGGCGCGGGTGCCCGAGCACGCGACCGAGTGAGGCCTGGCGGCGCGTCGGCGTACCGTTGCCACGCCCTGACTCCTTGCACATAATTGTGTCCATGACGACGCTCCCGCTGGCGGCCGTGCGCGCCGACCTCTCCAGGCTCATCGACGAGGCGGTTGCCACCCATCAGCGCGTCGACATCACCCGTAACGGGCGCCGGGCCGCCGTCCTGCTCGCCGCCGACGACTACGACTCCCTCATCGAGACCCTCGAGGTGATGAGCGATCCCGACCTGGTGCGCGACATCCGCGAGGCGGAGGCCGACCCGACCTCCTACACGCTGGAGGAGGTCATGGCGGAGATGCGCGCACTCGGACGGCTCCCGTGACCTACCGAGTGATCATCGCTCCCCGAGCACGACGCGCCTTGGAGCGCGAGCTTCCCGAGGCGGTGGCTATCGCCTGCATCGAGTTCATCCGGGGGCCACTTGCCGAGAATCCGCACCGGGTCGGCAAGCCTCTTCGCCCGCCCTTCGACGGGCAGTGGGTCGCACGCCGAGGTGAGTATCGAGTCACGTACACGATCAACGACGCGCAGATCATTGTCCGGGTGATCTCGATCAGGCATCGACGGGATGCCTACCGTTCCTAGCCTTGCCTAGGCCCCGACCCAGCCTGCGCGCAGCACTGCCGAGTTCAATTGGACCGCCGGGCAATTGGTGTGTGAGGTTGCGTTTGTCGCCCCGCGGTGGCGGGTCTTTTCGGCGAAGCAGCCGTTCCGTGACATAGGGTACGGCCCAGGCGTAGTTATGAGCGCTCATTGAGAACGTCGCGGCTTTGCCGTCGACGCTCCCAGCGTGTGCCACACCCCAGCACCGATGTCGATCACAGCACGAGGAGAAGTTATGACCGAGAGTCCCTCGGGCTCTGGCTCGACCGAGAGTTCACCGACCACCGAATCTTCCCCCGCATCAGCCGAAACGCCGATGGTTCCGGCCAATACCGAACTCGCCCCGGCTGCGACGGAACCCCAGGAGGTCGCGGGCAACGACGCGCTCACGCCGGTGAAACCAGCAGATGCCCCGGCGCCGCCCACCGAGGTGGTGCTACGCGGCATACTGTTCGCCCTACCCGCCATTCTCGTCGGGATCGTCGTCACCGTGCTCTTGTGGCGTTTGCATTTCATCGGCGCGATTGCGGCATTCCTGCTCGCGGCCAGCGCCGTATGGCTATACACCAAGGGCGCTGGCGCACCCCCTCGGCGCGGTCTGATCGCAGTGGTCGTCTTGATTGTCGTCGGCCTCATCCTTTCTTTCTTCGCGTGTGTGGCCAGCGATCTCATCACCTACTACGGCGAACACCCCGGCGAGATCGAGTTCACCGAATCGCAGTTCGTCACCGACAACCTCTTCAATCCCGAGGTGCTCAGCATCTATGCACGCGACATCGTGCTCTTCATTCTCTTTGGGGCGCTCGGGACCTACTCGACCATCCGTCGTCTCCTCGCCGCGCGACACATCCGGTAGTGCGCCGATGGGCTCCGTGGGAGTTCGACGAGCGACACCGGCGGATGCCCCGGTGCTTGCGCGGCTGCTCGCGGAGTTCAATGCCGAGTTCGGCACCTGGGCCCCGCCACCACCGGACCTGCGTCGCCGGTTCGCGGCCCTCTTGGCGCGCGAGGATGCCGTCGTGACGGTGTCGACCGACCAACCCGCGGCCGGTTTCGCCCTCGTCACCCTCCGTCCCTCCCCGTACTACGACGGTCCGGTCGCCGCGCTTGACGAGCTCTACGTCGCTCCATCCCGGCGCGGACAGGGGCTGGGCAGCGCTCTCCTCGCCCTCGCCGTCGACGCGGTGCTCGACCTCGGCGGCGGTGAAATCCAGATCAACGTCGATGAGAACGATCGCGACGCCCGCCGCTTCTACGAGCGCCACGGGTTCACCAACCTCGAATCCGGCAGCACCGAACGGATGCTCTGCTACCTGCGCGAACTGCGCCCCTGACCTCGAGGGAGCAAGACTCGCCGCCCAGGAACCTCCTCAACGGCAAGTCTCGCTCCCTCGATGCGCTTGGTCGGAAGGCGGACCCAAGGGAAGCAAGGCGAGACCCGGCCGCACCGACCGAGCGGCGCGGCATACCTCCTCAGTCGCGAGCGACCCGACCGAGGATGAGCGGGCCGGTCTCGATCGACGTCCCGGCCGGGGCAATCTCCCACTCACCGTCGAGTGCCTCGATGGCTCGCTCGAAGCGCTCCGGGGTGTCCGTGTGCAGGGTCAGCAGCGGCTCCCCCGCCCGCACCGGATCGCCGGGCTTGGCGTGCATCACCACGCCCGCGCCGGCCTGGACCGGGTCCTCCTTGCGGGCCCGGCCGGCGCCGAGGCGCCAGGCGGCGACGCCCACGGCATACGCATCGAGGCGCGACAGGACTCCCGAGGTGGGGGCGACCACGGTTTCGGCATGCCGCGCCACCGGCAGCGTGGCGTCCGGGTCGCCGCCCTGGGCCGCGATCATCGCCCGCCAGGCGTCCATGGCCCGCCCATCGGTCAGGGCCGCGGCGACGTCCTGGCCGCCCCGCCCGGCGGCGGCGAGCATCTCCTGCGCCAGGGCGACCGTGAGTTCGACGACGTCGGCCGGGCCACCCCCGGCGAGCACGTCGATGGCCTGGCTCACTTCGATGGCATTGCCGGCGGCCCGGCCCAGCGGGGTGTCCATTGCGGTGAGCAGCGCGACCGTGCGCACCCCGGCATCGGTGCCGAGGTCGACCATCGTCTCGGCGAGTTCGCGGGCCCGGTCGAGGTTCTTCATGAACGCCCCCGACCCGACCTTGACATCGAGGACGAGGGCGCCGGTGCCCTCGGCGATCTTCTTGCTCATGATCGAGGAGGCGATGAGCGGGATCGCCTCGACGGTGCCGGTGACGTCGCGCAGGGCATAGAGTTTCTTGTCGGCCGGCGCCAACCCGGACCCGGCGGCGCAGATGACCGCTCCGACGCCGTCGAGTTGGGCGAGCATCTCGTCGTTGGACAGCGCCGCCCGCCAGCCGGGGATCGACTCGAGTTTGTCGAGGGTGCCGCCGGTGTGGCCAAGACCGCGCCCGGACAACTGCGGGACGGCCACGCCGAAGACGGCGACGAGCGGGGCCAACGGCAGGGTGATCATGTCGCCGACGCCGCCGGTCGAGTGCTTGTCCGCCGTCGGGCGTTGCAGCGAGGAGAAGTCCATCCGCTCGCCGCTCGCGATCATCGCCGCGGTCCAGGTCGCGATTTCGCGGCGGGTCATGCCGTTGAGGAGGACGGCCATCGCGAGCGCACTCATTTGTTCCTCGGCGACCACCCCGCGCGTGTAGGCATCGATGACCCACCGGATCTGGGCGTCGGAGAGTTCGCGGCGGTCGCGCTTGGCGACGATGACGTCAACGGCATCGAAGGCTTCGGGCATGGGCACCATCTTGGCCCATCGGCATACCCCTGCTCGACCGCCATTCGAGGTAAAAACGCGCGGATCCAGCGGCGTTTTTACCTCGAATCAGCGGGTGAGGTGGTCCGGGCCGAAGGCCTGCGGCAGCACCTGACTCATCGGCTGCACCCCCTCGGGCGTCCACAGCAGGCACTGCGCCCCACCGTGTTCCCACAGGAGCTGGCGGCAGCGCCCGCACGGCATGAGCGGCGCGCCCTGCCCGTCGACGCACACGACCGCGACCAGCCGCCCCCCACCCGTCGCGACCAGATCGGAGACCATGCCGCACTCGGCACACAGCCCCAGGCCATAACTGGCGTTCTCGACGTTGCAGCCCGCGACGATCCGCCCGTCGTCAACGAGCCCGGCTACCCCGACGGGATAGCGCGAATAGGGGGCATAGGCGCGCCGCATCATGGCCACCGCCCGCTCGCGCAACCCGGCCCAGTCGATGGACGCGGTCCCCGCCTCGGTTGGGCCAAGCCCCGGCTCGAGTGTCGCGCCCGAGCCCTCGGATGCCGTGCCGCGCGGCATACCGTCGGTCACGGCGCGACCATGGGCGGGATCGTGTCGCGGGCGGTGATCGCAGCGAGGGCGAGGAGCCGGGCTCCGCCGAGGACGGACTCTTCGTCGATGACGAGGTCGCCCTGGTGCAGGTCGTAGGTCGGGCCGCCCGGGGTGCGCGTGCCCAGCCGGGCCATGGCGCCGGGTGCATGGGCGAGGTACCACGAGAAGTCCTCCCCACCCAGCGATTGCGCCGTGGGAGCCACATGCATCCCCGCGGCGACGGTCGCCCGCTTGAAGGTCTCGATGGCGTCGACCTGGTTGACGACCGGGGGGACCCCCTTGGCAAGTTCCAACTTGGCTTCGACGCCATAAGGGGCGACGACACCGGCGACGATCTCCTCAAGAAGCGGGCCCACCGAGTGCCAGGCGTTGGCGTCGAGCATCCGCAAGGTGCCGGTGCACTCCCCCGAACTCGGGATGACGTTGCTCGCCTTCCCGGCCTGGACCACACCCCAGACGAGGGCGGCCCCAGCGCGCGGATCGAGGCGCCGCGACAAGGCGGCCGGCACGTCGGTGATGACCTTGGCGAGCGCGTAGGTGAGGTCTTCGGTCAGTTGCGGACGCGAGGTATGCCCGCCCCGGCCATGGAGCAGCACCCGCACGTGGTCACACGCGGCCGTCAGGGCGCCTTCACGCAGCCCGACCGCCCCGCAGTCCAGGCTCGGGTCGCAATGCACGGCGAACACCGCGTCGACGCCCTCCATGGCCCGGTGCGAGATCGCATCGTGCGCGCCGCCAGGGATGATCTCCTCGGCCGCCTGGAAAATGCCGCGGACCGCGAGCCCCCGCTCGCGCAGGGCTTCCTCGTGCGCCTGGAGCGCGAGCAGTGCCCCGAGGAGGGCCGCGGTGTGGACATCGTGGCCGCAGGCGTGACACACCCCCGCCGCGGTCGAGGCGAACGCGAGACCGGTGCGTTCCCGGACCGGGAGCGCGTCGATGTCGGCGCGCAATGCGACCCGGTAGGTCGCATCCGCAGGGCCGATATCCGCGATCACACCGGTCCCGGGGAGGGGGGTGAGGGCGATGCCGGCCTCGGTCAACCGTTGCACGAGCGCCGCCGTGGTCCGCGTTTCCTCCCGGGACAACTCCGGGTGGGCATGCAGATCACGACGAAAGGCGAGAAGGTCCGAGGCCGACGAGGCAATGTGCGCGGCGAGGGCGCCGCAGAGGGCGTCGTCAGTCATGGCGCTCCCACGATACCCCCCGGGCTATGTCTTGGATGCCGCCTTTGAGTGCGTTCGCCTCCTACTCGCCGGTATGCCGCCCGCTCCCGGCCGCTGTCGCCCTCCCGTGCCGCAGTGGACCCGTTTCCCTACGGTCGAGTGAGGAGTTTTTGTCGCCTGAAGGGGACCTCTGGCGACAAAAACTCCTCACTCGACTGTCTCTGGGGCGCGACTGCGGCGGTGTTCGTCCCAGCGCTGCGCCATCGCCTCCATCTCGCGCGCGATGAACTCCAGGAAATCGCGCGAGACGGCGAGCCGGACGGCCGCGGCGCTGCCGGTGCCCGCGGCCCGCTCCGCCTCCTGCAGGGCCCGAATGATCGGCCGGTAGGTCTGGTCGGCGCGCAGCAGCATGTCGTGCCACACCTCGTCCATGGCGACGTACACGTCGCGGCGCGTTCCGGGTGCCCGCTCACGGCGGATCAGGCCGATGCCGGCGAGGTAACGCACCGCACCGGACACCGCCGCCGGCGACACCTCGAGCGCGCCCGCGAGGTCCCCCGCCGTCATCCGCCCCTCGTCATCGGAGAGCAGTGCCGCCCAGACCCGCGCCGGCATCCGCGGAATCCCCGCCTCGGCCAGCGCACCGCCCAAGTGCTCAAGGGCGCGCGAGCGGTCCGGGACGGGCACCGGGTCGGGAGCGGACGGCATACGGAAAATCTACAGGATTCACAATTCTGTGAACAGAGAGTAGCGTCGATGCCATGGCTGTCATCGAGGCAATCGGCTTGCGCAAGATGTTCGGGACCACGGCCGCGCTCGACGGCCTGGATCTCACGGTCACCCAGGGCGAGGTCCACGGCTTCCTCGGCCCCAACGGCGCCGGCAAGTCGACGACCCTGCGGATCCTCCTCGGGCTGCTCCGCGCCACCGGCGGCACGTCCACTCTCTTCGGCCACGACCCCTGGCGCGATGCCGTCAGCCTCCACCGGCGGCTGGCCTACGTCCCCGGTGACGTCACCGTCTGGCCCAACCTCACCGGCGGGGAGATCATCGACCTGCTCCTCGCCCTGCGCGGCGGACGCACCGAGATCGCCCGCACCCAAAGCCGGCGCGCCCAACTGCTCACCGACTTCGACCTCGACCCGGGCAAGAAGGGCCGCTCGTACTCCAAGGGCAACCGGCAGAAGATCGCCCTCATCGCCGCCCTGGCCCCCGACCCCGAACTCCTCCTCCTGGACGAACCCACCGCCGGTCTCGACCCCCTGATGGAGCAGGTGTTCCAGGCCGAACTCGTCCGGACCCGCGACCAGGGCCGCACCGTGCTCCTCTCCAGCCACATCCTCAGCGAGGTCGAGAAGGCCTGCACCGTCGTCACCATCGTGCGCGCCGGCCGGGTCGTCGAATCGGGCTCGCTTGCCGACCTGCGCCACCTCTCCGCGACCCACGTGAGCGCCCGGCTCGCCGACGGCCGGGTCGTCGACGCGCACGTGCCACCCGCCGAGGTCGCCGCCTGGGTGGCCGCGCGCGGGCCCGGTGTCCAGGCCGTCACGGCCACCCCGCCCACCTTGGAGGAACTCTTCCTCGCCCGCTACGGCGACACCGCCGAGGCTCCCACCGCCGCGGACGAGGCGGCCGCACCCACCGGCCGGAGGGGGCGGCGGCGGTGACCTCGCTCACCGGCACGGGCGCTCTCCTCCGGCTCGCCGCCCGCCGCGATCGGATTCTCATCCCCGTCTCGGCCCTGGCGCTCACCGCGCTGTCCGTCGGGTCTGCGCAGGCCACGGTCGCGCTCTACCCCGACGCTGCGACGGCCATGAAGGAACTCGGCCCGGTCCTCGCCTCACCCTCGGCCCTCGCCCTCTACGGTCCCGCGACGACGACCAGCCTGGAGGGGTTGTCGATCTTCAAGACCCTGCTCATGGGTGCGGTGTTCGTGGGGTTGCTCGCGTATGCCGTGGTCCGCCGACACACGCGCATCGAGGAAGAGGAGGGTCGCCTCGAACTCCTCGGGGCCGGCGCCATCGGCCGCCAGGCCCCGCTCACCGCGGCCGTGCTGCTCGCGGTCATCGCGACCATCCTCACCGCGGCCCTGTCCGTCGGGGGCCTCATCGGGATCGGCTTCGACCCCCTCGGCTCCCTCGCCTTCGGGGCGACCTGGGAAATCGCCGGGCTGGCCATGACCGGAGTCACCGCGGTGGCGGCCCAACTCACCGCGAGCGCCCGCGGCACCGCCGGCTGGGCCATCGGCGCACTCGCCGTGCTCTACCTCCTGCGCGCCCTCGGGGATACCGCCACGACCGATGCCGGTCGGGCGCTGCGCTGGTTCTCCCCCTTCGGGTGGGCCAGCCAGGTCTTCCCCTACGGCAGCAACCGGATCTGGCTGCTCCTCCCCGCCGTCGCGCTCTGCCTGGGCCTGGTCGCGGCGGCCTTCGCGCTGCTGGAGCGGCGCGATCTCGGCGCCGGGTTGCTGCCGGCCCGTCGCGGCCGCACCCATGCGCCCCGCGGGCTTGCCGGCCCGGTCGGCCTGGCCTGGCGGCTGCTGCGCCCGGGGGTCCTCGGCTGGCTGATTGGCTTCGTCCTCCTCGGCGCGGTCTACGGCGGCCTCGTCGCCCAGGTCGACACCATGCTCAGCGACGCCTCGGTCCAACAACTGCTCGCCGACATGGCCGGGGTCCCGGTCGCCAGCCTGCTCGCCAGCCTCACCGGGGTGTATGCCGCGACCGTCCTGCGGTTCATGGCGGTCGCCGCCGCCGCGGCCGGGATCGGGATGGTCTTGCGCCTGGCCACCGAGGAACGCGCCACCCGCACCGAGGCGGTCCTCACCACCGGGACCGGCCGCTGGCGGTGGTATGCCGCGTTCGTCGCTCCCGCGGCCGTGGTCACCGGGGCCCTCATGGTCATCATGGCGACAGTCATGGGCGCCCGAGGTCATGCCGCGCTCGCCGCCGCGCCGCCCGTGGGGCAGGTGCTCCAGGGCGCGCTCGAGGCGGTGCCGGCCGCGTGGGTGCTCGTGGGGCTTGCCGGGCTGTTGGCCGGCTGGTCACCGCGAGTAGCGCCCTACGCCTGGGCCGGGCTCGGGCTGGCGTTCGTCCTGGGCGAGTTCGGGACGACGATGCGGCTGCCGCAATGGCTCATCGACGTCTCGCCGTTCGCGCACGTCACCGTCTACCCGTTGGGCACCTGGGAGTGGGGCAACGTCGTCGGGCTGTCGCTGGTGGCCGCGGCGCTCACGGTCGCCGGCGGCATACTCCACCGTCGGCGCGATCTCGGTTGACGCTCGCCCACGCGCTTGACCAGGGCGCGGGAACCCTCGGGCCCCGGCGGTGACGGCGACGCTTCCGAGCGCGCCCAAACTCCCGGCTGCGCAGGTCGTTCGGTCAGGTCGTCAGATCAGCGTGGTGCGACCGGTCGCCTTGAGCGCGTCGACGACGCCCTTGACCTCCTGGGCCTGAGCCGCCGAAGTCACCAGCACAGCATCGCCGGTATCGACGACGATGATGTCGGTGAGACCGACGACGGCCACCGTGCGCCCACCGCGGGCCGCGACCAGGCCGGTGCTGTCGAGGGTGACCACCTGGCCCGCGTCGCCGAGGACGGCCACTCCGTCGGCGGCGGGCAGCAACTCGCGCAGGGTGGCGAAGTCCCCGATGTCGTTCCACGTAAACGACCCCGGCACGACCGCGACCCGCCCGATGTCCGCCGCCGGCTCGGCGACCGCGTGGTCGATCGCGATCCTCGTCAGCCTCGGCCACACCCGCGGCAACGACGACGGGTCGGCCGCCAACTCCCGCGCCCCGGCCGCCAACTCGGGATGCCATTGCCCGAGCAGGTCCAACAGCACACTCGCCCGCACGACGAACATCCCGGCGTTCCAGCGGAACTCACCGGTGGCCAGGTATGCCGCGGCCCGCGCCGCGTCGGGCTTCTCGACGAACTGGCGCACCCGGGCCGCACTCGCATGCCCGGCGAGCCGATGCCCCATCTGGATGTAGCCGAACGAGGTCGCCGGGAACGTCGGCTCGACCCCGATCGTCACGAGGAACCCGTCCCGGGCGACGTCGATCGCCTCCCGCACGCAGCCGCGGAACGCCGCCCCGTCGGGGATCACGTGGTCGGCGGCAAACGAGCCGACGATCGCCTCCGGGTCGCGCGCCTCGATGACGGCCGCCGCCCAGGCGATGGCCGCCATCGAATCCCGTGGGCTCGGCTCGGCCAGCACCTGCTCGGCCCGCAAGTGCGGCAACTGGGCCCGCACCGCGTCGGCGTGGGCCACCCCGGTGACGACCACGACCCGCTCCCCCGACAGCGGCGCCACCCGCGCCACCGTGCCCTGCAGGAGGGTGTGCCCCTCCCCGGTGAGGTCGTGGAGGAACTTCGGGTGCCCGGCCCGGCTGAGCGGCCAGAGCCGGGTGCCCGAGCCACCGGCCGGCACGATGGCCCAGAAGTCGTCGACGGGCACGCCGGAATCCTCGGTCACGGTGGGGGTCATACCTGCCAGGGTAAGCGACCGACGCCGCCGCCCCGCGGTTCGCCAACGCGGTGACGCGCCCAGTAAGCGGTTCGCCCGTCACCCGCCTACGACGAGCGCCGTCGCCGCCGCAGCGCCATCCACAGCCCGGTCGCCGCGGTTGCCACCGCGCCCGCCAGGGCGCCGCGGGCGGCGTTGCCTAGATCGCGGCGCAGGTCACCGGGTCGGTATGCCGCCAACACCGCGCCGCTCCCGGGCTCGGACCCGCCGGAGCCGCCCTCGGGCAGGGGCCCGCCCACCACCCCCACCCCGGCCACATCGTCCGGACCGGGTAGCGCGAGCGGTGAGCCCGCGGCATACGCCTCGGCCTGCGTCATCGGCCCCTCCCGCAACTTGGCCTCGACACCCTCACTGACCACCAGCAACTGGGCCGCGTCGAGATCGTTGGCGGCCCAAGCGGCGGCGAGGAGCACGATGCGGGCAATGAAATTGAGCCAGACGAGCAGCCCCACGACCAGGGCGATCGAGGTGAAGAGCGGGTTGTTCATCGCGCCGAGCAGGGAAGTGCCCGCGAGTTTGAGGGCGGTCAGCCCAATGCCGCCGGCGAGCGCGCCGTTGCGCACCCCCCGCCAGGGCACTCGCTCTCCGCTCAGGATACGCAGCATGATGGCGACGATGACCGAGTCCAAGGCGATGCCGACGACCACGCCGATGATCTTGACGAGGATGTCGCCCACGACGCCGAGCCCGCCGACGAGCGCCGCTGCCGCACCCGCGGTGAGCGCCGTGACCGCAGCCGAGATAGCAATGGCCGCCCCGAGCAGGACGAGGACCCCGAGGTCGCGCAATTTGAGGGTGACCGCGTTGCCCGGTTCACCCGAGGCCCCGAAGACCGTGCGGATGCCGTCGCGCAAGGCTCCCAGCCAGCCCAGGCCGGCCCACAGCAAACCCCCGAGGGCGAGCGCGCCGGCCCACGACAACGCCGTGCTCGACGGGGGTTCGAGGGTGAGCAGGCCGGTGGTGCCGTCACCCACGAACCCGGGCAGCAACGTGTTGAGGTAGTCACGGATGGCATCGAGCCACTGCTGGTTGTTGCGCAGGACGAACCCGAAGACCGTGACGGCCAACGCGATCAGCGGGAAGATCGAGAAGAACGCGAAGTAGGTCACCCCGCCGGCGAGCAGGTTGCCGCGGGCGTTGCCGTAGCGCTGCCAGGCCCGCCACAAAGCGGTCTCCTGGAACCGGGCCCACCACTTCTTGATGCGCGCCATCGAGACTCCTTACGGTCGGGCGCCGGTCGCTTCCCCGCTCAGGGTGAAGTGCCGCTGTGGACGCCATACCTGGTCGATGCCTTGGGTGTAGAGGTCGAACCCACCCACGGCGAACTCGGCCCGGAAGTCGGCGCACAGGTGCGCGGCAAGGTCGAGGGCGTGGTCCCCGACGTGGTGGGCGATGGTGACGTGCGGGTGGTAGTTGAAATCGAGTCGACGCTCCACCGGCCCGGAGCGCACCGCCCGTTCCAACTGTTCACATGAGGAAATGCCCTCCGAGACCTGGACGAACACCACCGGAGAGACGGGCCGGAAGGAGGCCGTGCCGGCCAGGATCATGGAGAAGTTGGGGTGCCGTGCGGCGACGTCCTCGAGGTGGCTGGTGAAGGCCGGGACCTCGGTGTCCGTCACCTCCGTGGGCGGCAACAAGGTGACGTGCGGCGGGATTGCGCGCGCCATGGGGTCTCCGACCGTATGCCGCGCCGCCGACAACCGTTGGGCCCACGGCTGCGGGATCGTGATGGCCACCCCGAAGGTCGCCATGGCCTAGAGCCTCGCCGCCGGGAGCAGCCCGACGGCTGCCCTGACCCGCGCCATCGTCGCCTGGGCCACCTCGCGGGCCCGGTCGGCGCCCATGGCGATGAGTCGGTCGAGTTCGGCTGGGTCGTCGAGGAGTTCACTCATCCGGGTGCGGAACGGCGTGACCGCCTCGACGACGACCGCGGCGACCTCGTTCTTGAAGACGCCATAGCCCTGGCCGGCGAACCGGGCCTCCAGTTCCGGAATCGGGGTTCCCGATAGGGCCGAATGGATGACGAGCAGGTTGGAGATGCCGGCTTTGGTCTCGGGGTCGAAGCGGACCTCGGCCTCGGTGTCGGTGACCGCCGACCGGATCTTCTTGGCGATCCGCGCATCGGGGTCGGAGAGGAGGATGAGGCCCTTGTCGGGCGAGGTCGACCCGGACATCTTGGCGTTCGGGTCGGTGAGGTCCATGATCTTGGCCGAGCCCTTGAGGATGTACGGCTGGGGCACGACGAGGGTGTCCGCGGCATACCGGGTATTGAACCGTTCGGCGAGGTCACGGGTGATCTCGAGGTGCTGGCGCTGGTCCTCCCCGACGGGGACGTAGACCGCGTCATACATGAGGATGTCGGCGGCCATGAGCATCGGGTAGGTGAGCAGGCCGACGTTGGCGTTGTGGCCCTTGGCGACCTTGTCCTTGAACTGAGTCATCCGGCGCGCCTCGCCCTCGGCGGTCAGGCAGTTCATGACCCACCCGAGTTCGGCATGCTCGGTGACGTGGCTCTGGCAGAACACGGCCGAGCGCAGGGGATCCACACCGCCCGCGATGAACTGGGCCGCCGTCACCCGGGTGCGGTGCCGCAGCACGGCCGGGTCGGTGGGCACGGTGAGAGCGTGCAGGTCGGCGACGAAGTAGTAGGCGTCGAACTCGTCCTGCAACTGCACCCAGTTGAGCAGCGCCCCAAGATAATTGCCGAGGTGGAGGGAGTCACTCGTCGGCTGCATCCCGGAGAGAATCCGGGGCGCGCGCGCGGAGGGGGCGGTGGCGGACATGCGCTCCACCTTAACGGGCCAACCGGCCTGGCTGCCGTCCACGGCATACCGGGCCGACTACAGTGGCGCCATGTCCTTGCCGCCTCAGCCCGTGCGGGTCGAGGTCGTGTGCACCGCCAACATCTGCCGCTCCCCCTTCGTCGCGCTGTTGCTCGGCCATCACCTCGATGAGGTCTCCCCCGGCGAGTTCGACATCCGCAGTTCGGGCACCCTCGCCCTGGCCGGGACCCCCGCGGACGGCGGATCCCGCAGGGTCGCCCGCGACCGAGGGCTTTCGTTGCGGGATTCCCGGGCCGTCCAGACGACACCGGCCGCACTCGCCGAGTCCGACCTGATCCTCGTCATGGACAAGAACCACCGGCAAACCGTTATCGACGAATACCCCGGCGCCATCCGCCGCACCTTCCTCCTCAAGGAGTTCGCCCGTCTCTTGGGCGACTTGGATGCCCAACAACCCTGGGAGGCACGGCTCGGCAGCCTCCGCGATCGGTCGGCGTGGACCAGGTGGCGCTTCCTGGTGCGGTCGTGCGCCGCGGTGCGAGGACAGTGGCGGGCCGAGGACGACGAGTTGGACGATCCGTTCACGCACGGGTTGCGGGCCTTCGAGGCCATGGCCCGCGAGGTCGACACCGCCGTCGCCACCATCGTCGACGTCGAACGACGCACCCGCTGACACCGGCCGCGGCCTCCCCTAGCGCACCACGGGGCGCAATTTGGCGATGAACTCGACCCGGGTGCCGTGCGGGGTGGCGTTCTCCCAACGAATCCGCCCCTCGAGGTCCTGGATCAAGGACGTGACGATGCGCGTGCCCAGGCCCGCCCGTACCGGCCGGAACCCCGGCGGCAACCCGATGCCGTCATCGGTGATCGTCACCCGCAACTCCTCGACATCGTCGGCGGCCCACGAACGACTCACGGTGACGTCGATGCGGCCGTCGCGGTCGGCGAGGCCGTGTTCGACGGCGTTTTGGACCAGCTCGGAAATGATCATCGCCAGCGCCGTCGCATCCTCGGCCCGCAACCGCCCGAAACTGCCCGTCAGGCTGTGGTCGACCCGGTGTTCGCGGGTCGCGACCTCGACGACGGCGCGCAGGCCGCGCACGGCGACCTCGTCGAAGTTGACGGTCTCGTCGAACCCCTGGCTCAACGTCTCGTGGACCAGGGCGATGGTCCCCACCCGGCGCACCGCCTCGGTGAGCGCGTTCTGCGCGGTCCGGTCGGGCACCCGCCGGGCCTGCAGCCGCAGCAGCGCCGCCACCGTCTGGAGGTTGTTCTTGACCCGGTGATGGATTTCCCGGATCGTCGCCTCCCTCGTCAGCAGTTCCTGTTCGCGGCGGCGCAGTTCGGAGACGTCCCGGAGGAGGAGCAGGGCGCCGGTGCGTTCACCCGCCTCGGTCAGCGGGATGGCCCGGATCGACACACTCGCCGACCGGGTCGCCACCTCCGAACGCCACGGAGCGCGGCCGGTGACGACGAGGGCGAGGGATTCGTCGACGGTGTGGCCACCGTCGAGGACGAGATCGGTGACGATGCGGGGCAGGCTGCCGCCGATGAGGTCGCCGTGGTAGCCCAGGCGATGGAGGGCCGAGATCGCGTTGGGGCTGGCGTAGGACACCTGGGCGTCGACGTCGAGGACGACGACCCCGTCCCCCACCCGGGGGGCGCCGCGCCGCATCCCGGTCGGTGCCGAGGCCGACGGGAACTCCCCGCGGGCGACCATCTGGGCGAGCCGGTCGGCCAACTGCCCGTAGGTCAGTTCGAGCCGGCTCGGGGTGCGCCGCCCCACCGTGGGCGTATGCCGCGTCATCACCGCGATCGCGCGCCCCTTGCGAACGACGGGGATCGCCTCCTCGCGCACCGCCATGTCCTCCCCGGCCTGCGGGACCCGGCCGCGCACGACCCGCCGGGTGCGGTAGGCCTCGTCGAGCAGGCCCCGCCGGGACCGGCTCGACACCGATCCCACGACATCGTCGTGGAAGACCATCGGACCGGTGTTGGGGCGGACATGGGCGATGGTGCGCCACCCCTCGGGCCCGCCGGGCACCCAAAGCACGAGATCGGAGAACGACAGGTCGGCGATGAGTTGCCAGTCGCCCACGACGAGTTGGATCCACTCGATCTCGGCGGCTTCGAGCGTGGTCAGGGAGGACAGGTGCTCGGCCAGCGGGGTCACGTCGCCATCGTAGGCACCCCCGCCGGCTCGCGGGCCGACCCGGCTCGCACGTTCACCGGGTCGGCCCAGACGACTCAGGCGCCGCTGCCGCCGCCCCGCAGCACCGACCGCAGCGTCCGCAGCGCGACGGACAGGGCGGCGATGTTGGGGTTCTCCAGGCGCACGATGCCGGTGAGGGCGCTGCGCGAGCGCTCGATGGCGTCGTCGTTGACCCGCGCCCACCGGGCGTACTGGGCCGTCGGCTGCTCCTGCGCCGTGTCGGCGTTGGCGTCGATGACGGCCCGCACGAGCGCTTCGAGCACGGCATACAGGTCGTCGCGCAGCGCACCGCGGGCGAGGGCATCCCAACGGTCCTCCCGCGGCAACCGGGTCACCTTGGTGAGCATCGTGTCGATCCCGAACCGCTCGGACACCAGGTAGTAGAGCGGGGCGACCTCGCTGGGGTCGCGGCCGGTGTCGGCCGCAATGTCGACGATGTCGAGGAGGGAGTACCAGTCGAGGAGCGAGGCGGCATACGTCGCCACATCGGCAGGCACACCCATCCGCTCCAGGGCCCCGGCCCGCTCCTGCAACCGCACCTGCTCGTCGCCGCGTAGGAGCGAGGCCACCTGCGGGCCCATGACGAGGACGACGTCCCTGAACCGCGCGATCTCGGCCCCGATGTCCAGGCGGCCCGGACGCGCGGTGAGGAACCACCGCACCGCCCGGTCGAGGAGGCGCCGGAACTCCAGGTAGAGCAGCGTCTGGGCACTCGTCGGCACGTCGTTGTCCAACGCCTCGACCCGGTCGACGAACCCGGCGAGCCCGAACACCTCACGGCAGACGACGAAGGCGCGCGCCACCTGGTCCGCGCTCGCGCCGGTCTCCTCGAACGCGCGGAACGGGAAGGTGATCCCGCCGCGGTTGACGATCGAGTTGGCCAGGGCGTTGGTGACGATCTCGCGGCGCAGCGGGTGCTCGGCGATCTGCGCGGCATACTGCTCCCGCATCGCCGTCGGGAAGTAGTCGGCGAGCGTGGTCGCCAGGTAGGGGTCGTCGGGCAGGTCGGAGGCGAGCAGATCGGCCTTGAGCGCCAACTTGGCGTAGGCGACGAGAACCGAGAACTCCGGGGAGGTCAGGCCGTCGCCGTCGTGGGCCCGCTTGGCCAGTTCGGCGTCGGTGGGCAAGAACTCCAGGGCCCGGTCGAGGTCACCGCGCTCCTCCAGCCAGTGCATGAGGCGCTCGTGGACGGGGGCCATGACCAGTTCCTGGGCCCGGGCGTTGCCGAGCAGGACGTTTTGCTCATAGTTGTCGCGCAGCACCAGGTCGGCGACCTCGTCGGTCATCGAGGCGAGGAAGGTGTTGCGCTCTTCGACGCTCAACCCGCCCTCGCGCACGACCTCGCCGAGGAGGATCTTGATGTTGACCTCGTGGTCGGAGGTGTCGACGCCGGCGGAGTTGTCGATGGCATCGGTGTTGATCCGGATGCCGGCCATTGCGGCCTCGATCCGGCCGAGTTGGCTGCAGCCGAGGTTGCCGCCCTCGCCGACGACCCGCACCCGCAACTGGCCGCCGTCGACGCGGATGGCGTCGTTGGCGCGGTCCCCGACGGAGAGGTTGTCCTCGGTCGCGGCCTTGACGTAGGTGCCGATGCCGCCGTTCCACAGCAGGTCGACGGGCGCGAGGAGGATCGCCTTCATGAGCTCGGCGGGCGTCATCGACGTCGTGCCCGGCTCCAGGCCGAGCGCCTCGACCATCTCCGGCGAGACCGGGATCGCCTTGAGCGAGCGGGCGAACACCCCGCCACCAGCGGAAATGAGCCCGGCGTCGTAGTCCTCCCACGACGAGCGCGGCAGGTCGAAGAGCCGGCGCCGCTCGACGAACGAGGTCGCCGCATCGGGGGTGGGGTCGACGAAGATGTGCCGGTGGTCGAACGCGGCCACGAGCCGGATGTGCTCGCTGAGCAGCATGCCGTTGCCGAAGACGTCGCCGCTCATGTCGCCGATACCGACGACGGTGAAGTCTTCGCTCTGGGTGTCCAGGCCCAACTCGCGGAAGTGCCGCTTGACCGACTCCCAGGCGCCGCGGGCGGTGATGCCCATGCCCTTGTGGTCGTAGCCGGCGGACCCACCCGAGGCGAAGGCGTCGTCGAGCCAGAACCCGTAGGACTGGGCCACGCCGTTGGCGATGTCGGAGAAACTCGCCGTGCCCTTGTCGGCCGCGACGACGAGGTAGGGGTCGTCGCCGTCGTGCCGGACGAGGTGCTCGGGGGCAACGATGCCGCCACCGACGCGGTTGTCGGTGAGGTCGAGCAGGCCGGAGATGAACATCCGGTATGCCGCCTTGCCCTCTTCCAGCCACGCCTCACGGTTGTCCGCGGGATCGGGCAGGTGCTTGGGGTAGAACCCGCCCTTGGAGCCGGTGGGCACGATGACGGCGTTCTTGACCATCTGGGCCTTGACGAGGCCGAGGATTTCGGTCCGGAAGTCCTCGCGCCGGTCGCTCCAGCGCAACCCGCCACGGGCGACCGCGCCGAAGCGCAGGTGCACCCCTTCGACCCGGGGGCTGTAGACCCAGATCTCGAAGGCCGGCCGGGGGGCCGGCAGGTCGGGTATCGCCTTGGGGTTGAGTTTGATCGACACGTACGGGTGGTGTGCCGAGCCGTCGCGCCCGGGTTGGTAGAAGTTGGTCCGCAGCCCGGCGCGGATGACGGCGAGGAAGGCCCGGATGATCCGGTCGTGGTCCAGGCTCGACACGTCGTCGAGGGCGTCGACGATCGCCTTGGCGAGGGTCTCCTCGGCGGCGGCGCGCGCCGTCAACCCGGCGGCATCCGCGGCATACGCCTGCGGATCGAAGCGAATCTCGAACAGCCGGACCAAGTCGGCGGCAATCGCCGGGTTGGTGTTGAGGGCGTCCTCGAAGTAGTCCTGACTGAACGCGGTCTGGGTCTGCCGCAGGTACTTGGCGATCGCCCGCAGGATGACGATCTGGCGGTAGTCGAGGTGGGCGCCGAGGACGAGCCGGTTGAACCCGTCGGATTCGGCCTCGCCCTGCCAGACGGCGAGGACGGCCCCTTCGAAAAGTTCACGCAGCCGCTCGTGGGTGAGGGCCTCCCAGGTAGCGGCGTCCTTGACGCGCAACCCGAAGTCGTAGACCGCCAACTTGGTGCCGTCGGCGCGGGTGACCTCGAAGGGCTGCTCGTCGACGACCTCGACCCCCATGTGGGTGAAGATCGGCAGGATGTCGGTCAGCGACAACGGGTCGACCCGGAAGAGTTTGAAGCGGCGCACCTCGGGACCGGCGTGCGCGGGCTTGTAGAGCGCCACGCTCGTGCCGCGGTCGGGGCCGAGCCGGTCGAGGTGGGCGAGGTCGGCCACCCCTTGCCCGGTCGTGAAGTGCTCCTCGTATGCCGTGGGGAAGCCGCGCCCGAACCCGTCGAGGAGCCGGTTGCCCTCGACCTCGCCGAGCTTGTTGCGGAGGGCGTCGCCGAGCCGGTCACTCCACGTGCGGCTGACCTCGACGAGCCGGTGTTCGAGGTCGGCCACCTCGGCGGGGGTGAGGTGGCGCACCCGTTCGCCACGGGCCACCCGCACGACAAACTGCAGCCGCGACAAGGCCGACTCGGACACCCGGGCGGTGAACTCGACGGTTTCGCCGCCGAAGGTGTCCAGGAGGATGTCGGCCATCTTGGTGCGCACCGCCGTGTTGTAGCGGTCGCGCGGAATGTAGACCAGGCAGGAGACGAACCGGCGGAAGTCGTCCTCGCGGAGGAACAACTTGGTGCGGCGGCGCTCCTGGAGTTGGGTGACGGCCAACGCGGTCTCGTAGAGGTCGTCGGCACTGGCTTGGAAGAGTTCGTCCCGCGGGTAGGTCTCAAGGACCCCGAGGAGGTCCTTGCCGGTGTGCGAGTCCGCGGCCACCCCGGAGCGGGCGATGACGTCGTTGATCTTGTCCGACACCAGCGGAATCCGCATGACGGAGTCGGTGTATGCCGTCGACGCATAGAGTCCGAGGAAGCGCCGCTCCCCGATGACCTCACCGGCGTCGTTGAACTGCTTGACCCCGACATAGTCGAGGAAGGTCGTGCGGTGCACCGTGGAGAGCGAGTTCGCCTTGGTGAGGACGAGCACGGTCTTGGCGTGGGCGAGTTCGCTGGCCCAGGGCGTCAACGACAACGGGGCGGTGCCCTGAGGCGGGTCGCTGCGCAGCAGCCCCAACCCGCTGCCGGTGACGGGCAGGATCGCCTCGCCGCCGTCGGCTCCCGCGCCGGGGCGCAATTCGTAGTCGCGGGCGCCGAGGAAGGTGAAGTGGTTGTCGGCCATCCAGCGCAGGAAGTTGACCGCCCGACGGACTTCCTCGAGATCGCAATCGCGCGGCGGGGTGCCCTCGAGTTCGGCGGCAATGACGAGGCACCGAGTGCGCATCTTGGGCCAGTCCTCGACGGACTCGCGGACATCGCCGAGGACGGCCTCAATGGTGCCGGTGAGGCCCTCCAGCCGGGCCGGGTCGCTTTCGCGATCGACGGTGAGCATCATCCACGACTCGTTGATGAGCCCGACGGCGCCGGCCCGCATCCCCGGGGTCGGGTCGGCATGCTCGACGCTCTCCAACTCCCCGGCCGCGTCGCGGCGCACCACCAGTTGCGGGTGGACGAGCAGGTGGATGTCGTAGCCAGCGGCGACGAGGGCTCCGGTCACCGAGTCGACGAGGAAGGGCATGTCGTCGGTGACGATCTGCACGACGGTGCGCGCGCTCGACCAACCGTCGGAGTCCGTGGCGGGATTGAAGACGCGGACCTTGGCTGTGCCTGGTTGCCGGACCTGGGCCAGGGTGTGGTGGGCGGCGGCCGCCCCGGCCAGGGTGGATGCGGGGCGAGCCTGGAGTTCTTCGGTGGCCACGTGCCGGTAGAAGCGCTCGACGAAGTCCGCACCGTCCTCCCCTCCCTTCAGCGCGGCGTACGCATCGGCGATCGCGGCAAGAATCTGGGCGCGAGGAGTGGTGGTCGGCTCGGTCATGTCTTCGGGTAATCCTTCGTCACGCACGGTCGCCTCAGGGGCGCAGGGCACGCCAATGTGCCCACGTGACGAGCCTACTCAAGCGGGCCCACAGGGAGCATCTTCGGGCTGTGGATAACTCCCGAGCGCTGTCGGTGTGGCTGGCTACAGTGATGGGGTGTCAAAGAGCGATCTCCCGGCCGTGACCTTGCGGTCGGTGCCGCCGCCCGCGGAGGTGGCGGTGCCCGTTGCCGGCGCCGAGCCGCAGGGGTATGCCGCTCTCGCCGCGGCCGCGCTCGCCGCCGAGGACGAGGTGCTCGCCGTCATTCCCATCCTCGGTGAGGCCGCCGGTCAGCAGGCCGTCGACGACTGGGTCGATCAGGTCGTCGATGCGCTGCGCGCGGTCGGTGAGGCCGCCCAGGAATGGGAGCACCGGCGGGGCTTGGGGGCGGACCGGTGACCCGCGACGCGGTCCCCGGTGACCCGGGGTCCCTGGCCCGGCTCGCCTCGGCGTTGCAGACTGCGAGCCGGGTGCTGCGGGCCGCCGCACCTCCCGAGCAGAGTGCAGAGCAGGCCGCTCCGCCCCTCGCCCCGGCTGCCACCCGGTCCGCCGCCAAGGATCTGCGGCGCCGCGCGACCCTGCTCGACGAGACACTGGCGAGGTTGCTCGATGAGATCGACCACGTGAGCGCGCTCGTCCATGACCACGCCGTCGCGCTCGCCGAGGCTCGCGGAGCACTGCACGCCATCCGGGAGGCCGGTCAGCGAGCCGGACTCAACCTGTCCGAAGGGCGCTGGCGGCCGGCATACGGCATCACGGGCAGCGTCGACCGCAACTCGCCCGCCGCCCGCGAGGGGACCGGTGCCGACCGCGAGGAGTTGCGCCAGCGCCTCGACGGCCTGACTCGCATCACCCACCGGCGCCGGGAGGCCCTCACCGCGTCCGTGACCGAGTCGACCGCCCGATTGGCTGCCCAGGCTGCGCTGCTGCGGCGCGGGTGAGAGGATCGGGCCGAGGGCCCATCGTGGTTGGGCCATTGTGCGCACGCCCGTCGACGAGAGGCACGTATGCAGATCCGGACTCAGGCCGACTATGACGCGACGCCCGACGAGGTTTTCGCGATCCTCTCCGACCCGGCGTTCGTCCACGACACGGTGATCCGCATGTCGGTCGCCGACCATTCCTCCGAAGTGGTCGAGCGGGGCGCCACCACCATCATTACGACCGTCCGGTCACTGCCGACCGATGACTTCCCCGAAGTCGCCAAGCGCTTCGTCGGTGAGGTCCTCATCCTGCGCGAAGAGCAGCAGTGGGGCCCCCGAGCGGCCGATGGTGGGCGGGTCGCCGAACTCAAACTCCGCATCGACGGCGCACCCGTGAGTGTGCGCGGCACGCTGCGGCTCTCACCCACCCGCACCGGCACCGCTCAGGATTTCCAGGCGCAGGTGACCGCGCGGGTGCCACTGGTCGGCGGGTCCATCGAGCGCGCCGCTGCCCCCGCCGTCATCGCCGGCATCGAGGCCGAGGTCGGCCTCATCAAGGAGTGGCTCGACGCCTCGTAGCCCCCGTCTCGCCCCCGTCTCGCCCCCGATTCGAGGTAAAAACGCCGGTGGATCCGTGCGTTTTTACCTCGAATCGGCAGGTGGGCGCGGCGTCAGTCCATGTGGGGGTAGGCGTGCGCGGTCGGCGGGACGAAGTTCTCCTTGATCGAGCGCGTCGAGGTCCAGCGGAGCAGGTTCTGCGGGGCCCCGGCCTTGTCGTTGGTGCCGGAGGCGCGCCCACCGCCGAAGGGCTGCTGCCCCACGACGGCGCCGGTGGGCTTGTCGTTGATGTAGAAGTTGCCTGCGGCGAAGCGCAACTTGTGCATCGCCTCGGCGATCGCACCCCGGTCCTGGGCGATGATCGAACCCGTCAACGCATAGGGCGAGAACGACTCCATCTGGTCCATGACCTCGTGGTAGTCCTCGTCGGCGAACACGTGGACCGAGAGAATCGGCCCGAAGTACTCGTCGCGGAAGATCTCGTCGGTGGGGTCGGAGCACTCGATGATCGTGGGCCGGATGAACCAGCCCTCGGAGTCGTCGTAGGTGCCACCGGCGACCACGGTCGCCGTCGAGAGCCCGTGGGCCCGGTCGATGACGGCCTTGTGCTTGGCGAACGCCCGGTCGTCGATGACAGCGCCCATGAAGTGCGACAGGTCGGTGACCGGTCCCATGCTCAGCCCGTCGGTGATCGAGGCCAAGTCGTCCTTGATCCGGGCCCACACCGACCGCGGCACATAGGCGCGCGAGGCCGCCGAGCACTTCTGGCCCTGGTATTCGAAGGCCCCCCGGATCATCGCGGTGCGCAGCACGTCGGGGTCCGCGCTCGGGTGGGCCATGATGAAGTCCTTGCCCCCGGTCTCCCCGACGATCCGCGGATAGTGACGGTAGTTGGGCAGGTTGTCCGCGATCTGGCGCCACAGCATGTGGAAGACCCGCGTGGACCCGGTGAAGTGCAGGCCCGCGAACTCCGGGTGCGTCAACGCCACCTCGGAGGTGTCGGTCCCGTGGCCGGCGAGCATGTTGATGACGCCGGGCGGCATACCGGCCTCTTCAAGCAACTCCATGATCAGTTGAGCCGCAAACTGTTGCGAGTGGCTCGGCTTCCACACGATGGTGTTGCCCATGAGGGCCGGCGCGGTCGGCAGGTTGCCGGCGATCGCGGTGAAGTTGAAGGGCGTCACCGCATAGACGAACCCCTCGAGGCTGCGGTAGTCCGTGCGGTTCCACAGGCCGCGGTGGTTGGCCGGCGGCTGCTCGGCGAGGATTTGGCGGGCGAAGTGGACGTTGAAGCGCCAGAAGTCGATGAGTTCGCACGCGCTGTCGATCTCAGCCTGGTATGCCGTCTTGCTCTGTCCCAGCATCGTCGCGGCGTTCATCCGGGCCCGCCACGGGCCGGCGAGCAGGTCCGCGGCCTTGAGCAGGATGCTCGCCCGGTCGTCGAAGGACATGTCGCGCCACGCCGGCGCGGCCGCCATCGCGGCGTCGACGGCCGCGGCCGCATCGGCCTTGGTCGCGCTGCGCAGCCGGCCGAGGACGAGGTGACGCGCATGCGGCTGCACGACGTCGAGTTGCTCTCCCTCGCCCGCGACCCGCTGGCCCCCGATCGTGTGCGGCAAGTCGATCGGACCGGCGCCACCGAGTTCGGCCAGGGCGGACTCCAGGGCGGCCCGCTCGGCGCTGCCCGGCCCGTAGTCGAGGACCGGTTCGTTGATCGGGGCGGGCACGTGCGTGATGGCGTCCATCAAGGGTTACTCCTGGCTCGACGGTGAGGGTGCCCTCATCGTTTCACGTCCGCGCCACCGGTGGTATGCCGCGCAGGCCCGTTCCGCACGCGCTGTCGGGGCGGCATCGGTGACTGGTGGGGCCGCTCGGGCCGCGCCGTCAGGTCGACAGTTCGGCGGCCAGGACGGGGAGCTCGGTGATGTCGTACCAGAGCAGATCGGTCATCTCGCCCCCCGGGTCCTCGTCGATGTGGAGGCTGACGACCCTGCGCAACCCCAACGGCCGACGCAGGGCCGACACCGTGGGCTGGCTCCCCGGCTGGGGGGCGAGGTGCTCGACGTCGACATCGGCGGCGAGGATGACGCGCCGCTCGCCGTGAGCGACGAGCAGGGCCGCGGCCTCGGCGGCGGCGAGCCAGGCCAGGTGCTCGACGTCCTCGCCGGAGCCGGGCGCCACGGAGAGCACATGCGCTCCCGCGGGCAGCGACCGATCACGATGCAACGCCACCACCTGCCCCGGACCCGCCGGCAGGTAGACCCGAGCGACCGGCATCAGGTGGCTCGGCGCCGCAGCCGGGGCGCGTCGAGGAGTTCGTGAAGGGCATCGACGATGCCGTGCCCGAGGACGTCGAGGTCGGGGAAGGCGTCGCGGTCGGCATACAGGCCGTAGTAGACCCCGCCGTCGTAGGAGGTGAGACCGATGGACAGGGCCTGCCCGGGGCTGAGCGGCATGACCGGGTACGTCGAGACCATGGTGGCGCCCGCGGCATACAACGGTCGTTGTGGGCCGGGCACGTTGGTGATGGCGACGTTGTAGAGCCGGCGGGCGAAGGCACCGGCGAGCCGGGCGCCCATCGCGTGCATCGTCGGCGGCGCGAACCCGCCGAGCCCCGAAATGGTGTCGGCACCCATCGCGTGCCCGCCCTCCATCTGCTGGCGCATCGCGAAGGCGATCTGGTGCAGCCGCATGGCCGCCCGCGGCTCCCCCACCGGCAGGTCGACGAAGTATGCCGCGAGCTCGTCGCGGCCCTCGGACCCGGGTTGCTCGTGGACCCGGACCGGCACCATGGCCCGGATGCGGGTGGACCCGTGGACGGGCATCCCGCGGGTGAGCAGCCACGAGCGGAACGCGCCGGTGATGGTCGCCAGGACGACGTCGTTGACGTTGACCTCGTCGGCGAAGGCGCCCTTGGTCAGGCGGGCCCGAATCTTGCGGTAGTCCTCGAGGTCGGTGCCGATCATGACGTAGCGGCGGGCCCGGCCGACCTTGGCATTGAGGGGGGATTCGGGGGCGGCGCGGGAGGCCCGCATCACCGTCGAGAAGACCTCGCTGGCCACTGTGGACACCTTGTCGGCGGCGGCGCGCAGGTCCGAGATGCCCCCACGAATGGTCTCGAGGATCTGGCCCGGCCCGCGGACGGCGTCGGCAATTGCCCCGACGAGGAGTTCGGTGCCGGTCGGCTCGTGCCGGGGGCGCCACTTCGTCGTGCGTGCCAGTTGGGCGTCCTGGGCGCTGTCGAGGATGACGTGGCCGAGGTCGACGGTGTCGTTGCCGTCGACGAGCGCGTGGTGGGTCTTGGTGAGGATGGCGAACCGGTGGTGTTCGAGTCCTTCGACGAGGTAGACCTCCCACAGCGGGCGGTGCCGGTCGAGGGGACGGGGCATGATCCGGGCGACGAGTTCTTCGAGTTGGGCGTCGGTGCCGGGCCTGGGGAGGGCGGAGCGGCGCACGTGGTAACTCACGTCGAAGTGCTCGTCGTCGACCCAGACCGGGTTCGCGATCCCGCCGGGTACGGTGCGCACCCGCCGCCGGTAGCGCGGCACAAAGGCCAGGCGCTGCTCGATCAACCCGACCATGGCGGCGTAGTCGAAGCCGCCGGCTGGGGCGTTGAACACCATCACCGAACCGACGTGCATGGGTGTGACGGCGTCCTCCAACGCCAGGAAGGAGGCATCGAGTGAGCTCAAACGTTCGGGCACGGGGCCATCGTGTCAGACCGGGGGCCCCCCACGGCGTCCACGTGAGGAAGGTGACGTGGGGTCCGCAGTCCGGCGGCCGCGTCGTGGGCGGGCACGCGTCGGCTCCAACACCGTGGCCAGTTCCCCGATCTTCGTGGTGAGCGCGGCCTGCGGGGCGATCTCGACGAGGGTCTTCCCGTCCCACAGGGCCCGGTCGCACTCGGTCGGCGCCCACGGCAGGAAGTGCACGTCCTCGAGCCCGGAGAACCGGCTGAGCACGTCGCCAATGGTCCTTTCCGGAGCCGGGCCGTCGGCCGAACGGCGCACCTTGTTGACGACGACGATGCGCCGGGCGGTGCAGCGCGGGGCCAACTCCTGCACCCCCCGGACCAGGCGTTGAAGACCCACCGGGTCGGCGGCACCCACGACGACGACCTCGTCGGCGGCTTCCAAGACGGCCAAGGTGGCGGCATTGCGGCGGGGCGCGACCGTGTCGTAGCTCAACTCCTCGTCGTCCTCGAGCGCGAAACCGCAGTCGACAATGACCCAGCGGGCCAAACTGCGGGCCAGGGTGACGATTTCGGTCACCGCGCCGGCGCGGGCTTCGGGCCACCGATCGGCGCGGGGCAGCCCGGTGAGAACGCGCAGCCCGGGGCTCACCTCCGGGGTGAGTCGGGCCAGAGCCAGCACATCGAGATTGCCCTGATCGCTGAGGCGCGCGGCCGCGGCCAGCCCGGGGGCTTCATCAATCAGCCCGAGAGTCTGCCCGATGCAGGCACCCCAGGTATCGGCATCGATGAGCACGACGCTCAGGTCGTGCGCGGCAAGGTCGGCGGCCAGGTTGACGGCGACCGTGGTGCGACCGGGTGCCCCGACCGGTCCCCAGATCGCCACGACCCTCCCCTGCGGGGTGGGTTCGGCTTCCTCTTCGTCGTCGTCAGGGCCCGCCGCCAATAGCCCCTCGGCTGGCTGGCCCAGGCTCAGCGAGGGGCCCCAGTCCGATTCGCCCTCAGCGGTGAGCCCCGGGGTGCTCACAGTGACCGGGATGCCCACCTCGCCGGGCCGGGCATTCGGCGCCCCCGCCAAGGCCAAGGCCAGGTCGACTCCGGCATCGTCGGCATGCAGCGCGTGGAGCAACTCGGGGATCTCGGTGTCCGGGTAGATGATCGCGGGCACACCGAGTTGCCGGAGCCGACGCTCGCCGGCCTCGTCGGAGCGCTCGCACATGCCGACCACCCGCACCCCATGACCGGCCAAGGCCCGGAACACCTCACGATCCACCCCCCGGAAGGTCGCCGACACGACCGCCACGTCGGCGGTGCCGGCGGCAGCGACGGACACCAACTCGGGGATGTCGGCACAGCGCCTGACCACCTGGACATCACCGGCGGCCAACTCGAGGGTGGCGACCAGGTCGGCCTCGTGGCGGTGGTCGACGGCGGTGAGCAGCCCAAGCGTCACGAGGCGCCCCGCACGATCGACCCCGGCGTCGGGATGAGCGTGAGTTTGGCCCCGCGGTCGATGTCGGCGACCAGCGATTGGACTCCCTCACTGGGGATGACGAGATGGACTGGGCGCTGACTGACCACCCCGCCGAGCACCGACCCGGTGTCGGGGAGGGCCGCCACGGTCACCCCTTGAAGGACCCGTTCGGGAGCGGCATACGTGACACCAGTCGTCCCGGGCTGGCCGGTCGTGGGTCGGCTGACGTAGACATCCACCCGGGCCCCCGGCACCAACATCGACGCCGATGTCGTGTCCACCTGGATGGCCACGGTCTGGGTGTGCACCTGATCCCGGGTCCCCAGTGCCGCCGCGGGAATCAACTCCCCCTCTGCCACACCCCGCAGCACGAACCGGTCGCTGCCGATATCCCTGGCGGCAGACACGTAGGGTGCCACCCCATCCCCGAGCCGCACATCGACGCGGCGCACGTCGGCCTGGGTGAGGGCCTGGCCCGGGACCAGGGTGCGCTGCGCGGCATACATGGGGACGGTGTCGTCGGCATGGGCGATGACGTAACCCCCCAGAGCGGTGGACAAGACGACGAGCAGGACACCGACGATCAGCCGAGAATCGCGCCAGGAGGGGCGCCGCAACCGTTGGGCCTGTGGCGTGGGCAACTCAGTCATGCGAACCGGGCCTCCTCCTGGTCCGGTCGTGGTGACCGGACGTGCCTCGATTCTGCCCGAGCGCGGGCAGGCGCGCTCGGCGACGCATACCGCCTGTGGATAACGCCACGGTGGCGGATCGGTGGGATCGGGTGGATGCGCCGGGCACGCCCCGGCCGACCGACTCGTGGGGCGCGCGGCAACCCCTGTGGATAACGCCGACGGGGGTCGCGTCGTCGGTGGCACACTGGGGGTGTTGCCCTGGTGGGTCATCAGCCGCTGCGGCGGTTGGACCCGCCCCGACCCGCGAAGGAGGCTGCGTGTGGCCCGCCGTTTCATCCCCCTGACCGAGGTCTCCGAAATCCTGGACATCTCCGCCGATCAGGCGTATGCACTGGTCCGCACCGGTGACCTACCCGCCATCAAGGTCGGCGGTCGCGGTCAATGGCGGGTCGAGACGGTTGAACTGGAGGCGTACATCCAGCGCATGTATGCCCGTACGCGTGAGTTGGTCGCCCACGATCGCCCGTGAGCCGGGTATGCCGATCGCGCCTCGTTCGCGTCGGCGCGCTCAAGGCCAGGGCAGGCATGCGGCGCCCGCTGCTCGGCCGGGCCCGCCGAGGCGGGGCACGCACCGTCGCCTTCGGGTTTACCCGATGTGGAGAGCGGCGATCCGCCACCGGCCGTCAGCACCGACGAGGCGCAGGGCCATGGCGCGCACCCGGGCGCCGTCCTGAAGCACGACCGCGGCCTCGGCGACCCCGTCGGCGGGGATGCAGATGTGGACCCGGCGCACGAGGATGCGGGGGCGGCGGACATTGGGTTGCACGCCGGTGAGTTGTCGGCGGGCGACGGTGAGGGCGCGACGGGCGACCACGGCGTACACCTCGGGCGTCGTCCACCGCACGAGTTGGGTGGGTGGACGCAACCCGACGAGCGCCTCGGCGGCGGCCAGTCCGAGACGGTGCGCCCACGGCGCCGGGTCGGGCAGATCGGCACCTCGATCCCGCGCCCTGGGCACCGAAGGAACCCGTGGTGACAGGTCGAGCGCCAGGCTGCCCTGGATGTAGGGACCGTCGACGTGCCGGTCGGCGCGCGAGAGTTCCAGGGCCTCATCGAGGCTCACGACGGGTGGCTGCCCGGTGTCCTCGACCCGAAGGGGCCACAGGCCCGCAGCCGCGCTCATGACGCGCCTCCCCCGTTGGGTGCGGTGAGAATCTCACCGGGCCGAATGATGTCGGGGTTAGGGCCGATCACGTCGCGGTTGGCGGCATACCACCGAGGCCACTCCGCGGCGATCTGGGCCGGCGTCGCCTCGGGGCCCAAGGCGCGCGCGGCAATGGACCAGAGCGTGTCGCCGCGCACAACGACGACCTGGCGGGGCTGCGCACCGCCGTCGGTGCCGGCCGGTTGGCGTGCGGCGGGTGCGTGGAAGCGGGGATCGAGGCCGGGGCGGACCGTAGGAGCACTCGGCCGCCACCCCGGGGAACTGCCGGCGTCGGCGGGGGCGCTCGCACTGGGCTGACCGGCCTCCGGTCCGGCCCCGGGGGTGATGGAGACGTCGGGACCCGAGGTGGTGGGGGCCGCGCCGGGAGTGGCGCTCGGGCTGGGGCTGGGGCTGGGGCTCGGATCGGTTGTGGTGTGGATCAGGGTGACAACTGGCGAGCGCACCGCGCCCGCCACGGACGCCGAGGCCGACGAGGTGGGCGCCGCCTGCGCCGTGGCGGCCGCCCCGCCGACCAATGTGGCCCCGATGAGGAAGGCCACCGCCGAGCGGGCGACTCGCGGGGCGAGGGCGTTGAGCGGGGCGGCCAGGGCGCCGACGCCAGGCAACCGGCTCAGGGCCGAGGCCACCATGCCGAGCCAGAGCCAGGCCCCGAGGACCGCCCCGGCGCTCGCGGCGAGCGCCACGAGCAGTTCACTGGCACTGGCCGGACCTGGGCCACGCACCCCCTGCCACAGCAACCAGGCCCACCGGCCCAGCACCACCACCGCGAACGCTCCCACGGCCAGGGCGAGCACCACGCGCACTGCCGCCCCAAGGCCCACCCGGCCCACCCGGCCCGGCAGGCCCGCCCGGGATGGTCCGCTCGATCCCTTCTGAGGGCTGTTTGGTGCTGTTTGCATGGTTTTGACCATAGTCGACCGATTGTGTGCTGGCAAGAGGAAGGCCTCGACTACGCTTTCCGCCATGGGGCAGGCTCGGTGGGAACACCTCTTCGAGGATCTGGAAGCCCAACTGGCGGCTCAGGAACGGCTCGACACCGAGGCCGAAACGGCGGAACGCACGCGGCGGGAACGGGCGCTGGTCTCCTGGATCGATCGCCTTGCCGCTCACGAGGGCTCGGTCACGGTCGCCGCCTCCGGTGGGCAACGCATCACGGGTCGGGTCAGCGACATCGGCACCGATTGGGTGCTTCTGGAAACGACCGATGGCGGGGAGACGCTGATCCCGTTGAGCGCGGTCCGCACGGTGGAAGGACTCCGCGCACGCGCTCGGCCGGGCGGGAGCGCGCGGCGGTTCGGCCTCGGCTCGGCGCTCCGCGTTCTCGCCCGAGACCGCGCGGTGGTGGAGATCGTCGACCGCGAGGGCGGGCGGCATACGGGCACGATCGATGTCGTCCTCGCCGATGCGGCCGAGGTGGCCCTCCATCACGCCGACGAACCGCGCCGCGCCGGCAACGTTCAGGCCCGGGTTCTTATCCCGTATGCCGCGCTCGCCGCGGTGCGCCGGCTCCGCTGAGCGTCATCTCCCGGCGTGGAACTCGCCCCACTGGTCCCTCTTTTCCCGCCTGAAGTGCCCAAGGTCCACTTCGCACCGCAACATTCGGGGTGCGAAGTGGACCTTGGGCACTTCAGGCGGGAAAGGGGCGAGAGGTGAGACGGCCCGGGGGACAGCGTCAGGCCTTGCGGCCGTGGCACATCTTGAACTTCTTCCCCGATCCGCAAGGGCAGGGGGCATTCTTGGGCGTGCGGGTCAGTTGCGCGCGGGTCAGTTGCTTGTCCGCTGCCGCAGCGCCGCCGGAGCGCTCATCGTGCTCCTCGGTGCCGCCGCTCTCGCTGGGAGCCGAGTAGTGCAAGGTCCGGGCCCGCGGAGCTTCCATCCCTACCCCGGACACCTCGACCTTGCGCCGTCGGCTTCCCGATGCCGCGACCGACTCATCGTGGCTCGCCGCCTCAGAACCGGCACCGGACGGCATACCGGGCGCGGCCTGCGCCGCCCCAGCCCCGGCGGCCACCGGTTCGCCCTCGGCCTCGGTGGCGGGCGGCATACCCTTGAGCAACTCCGCGACCGGCACCGGCGCCGCCCCGACGGTCGCCTCGGGAGCCGCCTCCTGGGCGTCCTGGCCAACCTGGACGTCGACGTGGAAGAGCAGCCCGACCGCCTCCTCCTTGACCGAGTCGTTCATCGCCTGCCAGAGCAGGAACCCCTCACGCTGGTACTCCACGAGCGGGTCGCGCTGGGCCATCGCCCGCAGGCCGATACCCTCTTGGAGGTAGTCCATCTCGTAGAGGTGCTCGCGCCACTTGCGGTCGAGGACCGAGAGCATGACGCGGCGTTCGACGACCCGCATGACCTCCTCGCCGAGCGCGGCCTCGCGGGCGTCGTAGGCCCGGTGCGCGTCGGAGAGGATCTCGTCCTTGAGCACCCGGGCAGTCACCGCGGACAGCCCCCCGGCAGCCGCAACGACCTGCTCCTGGGTGACGGACACCGGGTAGAGGGCCTTGAGCGCGGTCCACAACCGGTCGAGGTTCCAGTCCTCGGGGTAGCCCTCGGCGGTCTCGCCGTCGATGTAGCCCTCGATGACATCGTTGACGAAGAACCGCAACTGCTCGTGGAGGTCCTCGCCCTCGAGGACGCGGCGCCGCTCGTCGTAGATGACGGTGCGCTGCCGGTTGAGGACGTCGTCGTACTTGAGGACGTTCTTGCGGATCTCGTAGTTCTGGGCCTCGACCTGGGTCTGCGCCGAGGCGATCGAACGGGTGACCATCTTCGACTCGATGGGCTGATCGTCGGGCAGGCCGGCAGTGTTCATGACCCGCTCGACCATGCTCGCGTTGAACAGCCGCATGAGGTGGTCCTGGAGCGAGAGGTAGAACCGTGACTCCCCCGGGTCGCCCTGCCGGCCCGATCGTCCGCGCAGCTGGTTGTCGATGCGCCGGCTCTCGTGCCGCTCGGTGCCCAGCACGTAGAGGCCGCCGAGTTCGGTGACCTCGTCGTGCTCGGCCCGGACCTCCGTCTCGGCCGCGGCGAGCGCGTCGTCCCAGGCCGCCTCATAGTCCTCGGGGGTCTCCTCGGGATCGAGGCCGCGCGCCTTGAGCGCTTGCACGGCCCGGAACTCGGGGTTGCCACCGAGCATGATGTCGGTGCCGCGCCCGGCCATGTTGGTGGCGACGGTGACGGCGAACTTCCGCCCGGCCTCGGCGACGATCGCGGCCTCGCGCTCGTGGTGCTTGGCGTTGAGGACCTCGTGCTCGACACCGCGCCGGCGCAATTGGTCGGAGAGGTACTCGCTCTTCTCGACGCTCACCGTGCCGACGAGGACCGGCTGGCCCTTGGCGTACCGCTTGACGATGTCCTTGACGACCGCTTCGTACTTGGCGACCTCGCCCTTGTACACCAGATCGGGCAGGTCGGCGCGGATCATCGGCTTGTTCGTCGGGATGGTGACGACATCGACCTTGTAGATGCCGTTGAGTTCGGCGGCCTCGGTCTGGGCGGTGCCGGTCATCCCGGAGAGCTTGTCGTACATCCGGAAGTAGTTCTGGAGGGTGATGGTCGCCAGGGTCTGGTTCTCGTTCTGGATCTCCACCCCCTCCTTGGCCTCGATGGCCTGGTGCATCCCGTCGTTGTACCGCCGCCCGGGGAGCATCCGGCCGGTGTGTTCGTCGACGATGAGGACCTCGCCGTTCAAGACGACGTAGTCCTTGTCGCGGTGGAAGAGTTCCTTGGCCTTGATGGCGTTGTTGAGATAGCCGATCAAGGGGGTGTTGCTGCTCTCGTAGAGGTTGTCGATCCCGAGGTAGTCCTCGACCTTGTCGATGCCCTGCTCGAGCACCCCGACGGTCTTCTTCTTTTCGTCGACGGCGTAATCGCCCTTGGACGGTATGCCGCGCATCGGGTCCCCGTCCTCGCCCCGCTCGAGCCGGCGGGCGATCTTGGCGAACTCGACGTACCACTTGGTCGGCTGGTCGGCCGGGCCGGAGATGATGAGGGGCGTGCGGGCCTCGTCGATGAGGATCGAGTCGACCTCGTCGACGATGGCGAAGTTGTGGCCGCGCTGAACGAGTTCGTCGGGCGTCCAGGCCATGTTGTCGCGCAGGTAGTCGAACCCGAACTCGTTGTTCGTGCCGTAGGTGATGTCCTTGGCGTACTCGGCGCGCCGCTCCTCGGGCGTCATCGAGGCGAGGATGCAGCCGGTTTCGAGGCCGAGCATGCGGTGGATGCGCCCGACCATTTCGGACTGGTACTCGGCGAGGTAGTCGTTGACGGTGACGACGTGGACGCCCTTGCCGGTGAGGGCGTTGAGATAACTCGGCAGTGTCGCGACGAGCGTCTTGCCTTCACCGGTCTTCATCTCGGCGACCTTGCCGAGGTGGAGGGCCGCCCCGCCCATGATCTGGACGTCGAAGTGCCGCTTGCCCAGGGTCCGTTTGCTCGCCTCACGCACCGCCGCGAACGCCTCGGGGAGGATGTCATCGAGGCTGGCCCCGTCGGCGAGCCGCTTCCGGAAGGCGTCGGTTTCGGCCCGCAACTCGGCGTCGGTCAACTTCTCGAAGTCGTCCTCGATGGCGCTGACCTGGGCCGCGATGCTCTGCAGCCGCTTGAGCGTGCGCCCTTCCCCGGCACGCAGCAACTTCTCGACGATCTTCACCACGGGGCCAAAACTCCTCGACAGACGACGGGGTCGGCGAGGTGAGGCACCCGGCCGGGACCTACCAAGCCTAGTCGCGTCAACGGCATACCCCGATATTCGGTTCCCTGAGCGGTTGGTGACCTGATTGGGTGAGGGTTATGACTGGTATGCCGTTCCCGGCCTGTGTGCCCGCCCTCACCGACGCCGTGGTCCGGTTGCGGGCGCACCGGGCGGGCGATGTGGACCGGATCACCGAGCAGTCCAACGACCCGGAGTCGGTGCGGTGGACGACGGTGCCGCAGCCGTATGCCGCCGAGCAGGCCAGGGAGTTTCTCGCCCTTATCGAGACGTCCTGGGGTGAGGCCGAGGGGCATCGGTACTGGGCGGTCTGCGCGGCCGACGACCCCGCCGAGACGTACCTGGGGACGATCGACCTGCGGCCCCGGGGTGCCGGGATGGCGACGGTCGGCTTCGGGTTGCACCCCGCCGGGCGCGGCCGGCACCTGATGGCGGCCGCGCTGCGCCAGCTGTGCCGGTGGTGGTTCGCCCAGGGTGGGGTGCGGGTGCACTGGACGGCGAACCGGGGCAACTTCGCCTCGTGGCGGGTGGCCTGGGCGTGCGGGTTCACCCGGCACGGCACGACTCCTGGGCAGCTGCCCCAGCGCGGGGAACTCTTGGACGCCTGGACCGCGAGCCTGGCGGCCGGGGAACCCATGCGACCCGCTGCGCCATGGTCCGAGCCGCCGGTGCTGGGCAGGGGAGCCGGCGACGGCGCGGGAGGCAACGAGACTGCGGGCCGCAGCGAGAACTCGGGCAGCAGCGGGAGTTGCAGTGACGGCGTCGCGAGCGCCGGCAGGAAGCGCGTGCCCGGCGCGACAATCGTCCTGCGACCCTGGCGCGACGACGACGCGGCAGTTGCACAACGGCATACCCATCCCCCGCACTATCTGCCGGCGCGCGCGGTGCCGACCCCGGAGACGTTCACCGAGTGGCTGCTGCGCGCGCGGGAGCGCATGGCGCAGGGGCGCAGCCTCAACTGGTGCATCGCCGACGCCCGGACCGACGACCCGCTCGGGGAGGTGCTGGTCTTCGTCCACGAGGAGCATCTCGGGGCGGTCGACACCGCCGAACTCGGCTATTGGCTGCGCCCTGACGCGCGGGGTCGTGGGTTGGCCGAGGCCGCGGCCCGGCTGGCTGTCGACCATGCCCTGGCGGCGGTCGCCGACGGCGGGCTGGGGCTGCGCCGCCTGGTCGCGGTGACGGCCGCGGACAACACGGCGAGCAACACGGTCTTGGAGCGCTGCGGGTTCACCCGGTGGGGGCATGAGGCGGCGGCCACGGCCCCCGACGGCTCGGTGGGCCCGGCCGACTACTGGGAGCGCGTGCCCTGATCACTCTTTTCCCGCCTGAACCGTCCAGGGTCCACTTCGCACCCCGACTGTCGGGGTGCGAAGTAGACGTTAGGTGGTTCAGGCGGGAAAGGGGAGACGGGTCCACCGCGGAAAATGCGCGGCCGAGGCAGGCCGCGCCCCCCACCCGGGTCACGGCATGCGCTGGGCCAATCGGTAGCCGCCCACATCGGCGATGTCGACATAGTGCACCCCCGGATGCTGGCCCTCGGCATACGCAGCGGCCGAGCCCGGGTCGCTCCCCCAGCCGGCGGCCCGGTCGAGAAGGAGGACGTCGGGCACCGGGTTGCCGGGCACCCCCACATAGGTCACGGTCGTGCGGTCGACGAGGTAGTTGAGCAGCCCGGTGTCGGTCTCCACGACTACCCCGTCGGGGATGAGCGCCAAGACCTGCGCGGCGGCCTCCGCCCGCGGCGAGGGGGCCCAGAACTGCGGCGTGGCCCAGGCCGCCAACGCCGTCTGCGGCAGGAAACCCACGGCCACGACGAGCGCCACGGCCGGGGCCAATCGCGCCAGCCATGAGCCCCCGGCGGTGAGCCGCCCCCAGCGTGACCCGGCCCGGATGCCGCGCAGTCGGTGCACGCCGTCGATCAGGGCTGCGGTCATCACCGGCATGAGGACCAGGTCATAGTGGAAAATGAAACTCCAGTACGACGAGTGCCCGGACCAGAACCGCCACAACAGGGTTGGCACGGCCGCGAGGACCAGCGGCGAACGCACCGCCACCACCCCGCCGGCACCCAGCAGCAAAGCCAACGTCAACCGTTTCTCCGGGGCATCGACCAGCCCGGTGACGACCCGCCACGGCTGGCTCCGCAGCGCCTCGACATCGAGCAACCCGCCATAGGCCCAGCCACGCGTGTTGGCCCACGGAATGAGGACCCAGAGCACGAGAACGAACGCGCCGATGCCCCCGGCACCAAGGGCCACGGCATACCGGCGCGGGGCCCGCATCACCCACAAGACCACACCGAGCGCCGCCACCGTCAGCCCCAAATCCTCCTTGACGAGCACCAGGGGCAGCGCCCACGCCACGCACGCCCCCCACTGACGCCGCCGCGCGTGCACCAAAGCCAGGGCGAGCAGCGGCACCGCGAGCGCGACCTCGTGGAACTGGAAGGCCACCGCCTGAATCACCCCGAAACTCAGGAGGTATGCCGCGCCGACCACCGCGCCGTTGACCCGCCCCAGCGCGCGCACCGCGTCGCCGGTGAGCACCGCAGCCGACCAGGCTAGCAACGCCGCTTGCGCGACGAGCAGCGCAAAGGCGCTCGGCCACACCCGGTAGAGCGGCGCGAGCACGACGAGCAACGGGCTGAAATGGTCACCGAGAAGGAGGTACCCCGGGCCCTTGATCGGTACGACCGGGGGCTGGAGGTGCGCATACGCCTTGACCGCCTGCGTGAAGATCCCCAAGTCCCACGACGGGGTCCACAGCGTCTGCCACTGGCGCACCCCGTGGATCGTCCAGATCGTGAATCCGATCACCGCGACGACCCCGGCAATGAGCCGCCGCGCCCCCGCACTCGGCCCCGGCACGCTCGTCACACCTGGCACGCTCGTCGCACCGGGGGCCGACGGTTCCCCCGCCCCCGAGGCCAGGTCCTGGGCGGCGCCCTCGTTGTCGACGCTCACGGCATACCGTCCACGGCACCCAACGCCAGCCAGCCGGCGAGCAGGTCGAGTTCGGCGGCCAACTCGTCGCGATCGGCGCGGCCACCGCGACCGGATTCCCAGGTCACCTGCTGGACCCGGAGCGCTCCCGCGGCCCGATCCGACTTCAGGTCGACCCGGCCCACGAGTTCGTCGCCGAGGAGGAACGGCAGCACGTAATACCCGTGAACCCGCTGTGTCGCCGGCACATAGATCTCCAACCGGTAGTCGAAACCGAAGAGCCCCCGCACCCGATCCCGGGTCCACACGAGCGAGTCGAAGGGGCTGAGGAGCGCGCGGGCGTGCAGCCGCCGGGGCCGGCGCGCCTCTCGATGGAGGTATGCCGCCCGCCCCCACCCCGCGACCCGCACCTCCCGGAGCACCCCCCGCTTGAGCAGCGTGTCGAGGGCCGGACGGGCCTGCTCGGGACGCAGCCGGGCGTAGTCACGCAGGCACGACTCGGTGCCGATGCCGTGAGCGCGGGCACCTGCCTCCATGAGGGCAAGGAACGACTCCTCCGGCGCTAGCCGCAGGTCGACCAGGGCGCGGTCGGCGGGGGCGAACACTCGGGCCGGCACGGCATACCGGCGTTCGAATTGGCGCGTGCGCCCCGCGGAGGTGAGCTCACCGGCCCAGAAGAGGTGCTCGAGCGCGTTCTTGACGAGCGACCAGTTCCACCCCCACTCGGTCCGCTCCCGAGGGTGGTCCGCGGCGAGGGCTGCCTCGACCTCGCGGCTGGTGAGGGGACCACGGGCCGCCACCTCGGCATGGACGGCCGCCACGACCTGGGGATGGTCGCGGGCGACACGCTGCATCCCGCCCCACGACCGGTCGTGCGCCCGATCCATCCGAAACCGGAAATGCGGCCACAACCGCGGCGCGATGAGGCTCGCCTCGTGCGCCCAGTACTCGATGACCCGGCGCGGTGCGTGGTCCCGCAGCCGGTCGAGCAGGGCCATGTCGTAGGGCCCCAGGCGTGCGACGAAGGGGAGGTAGTGGCTGCGGACGAGGACGTTGACACTGTCGATCTGGATGATGCCCAGGGTGTCGACAACCCGCCTCAGGTCGCGCACGGTGACCGACCCGGACGCGGGACGGGGACGCCCGAACCCCTGCGCGGCCAGCGCGATCCGTCGCGCCGCTGCCGCACTCACATGCTCGACCCGGCGCTCAGTCGTCGGCATCGAGCAGGTTGCTGCGCATGGCATACATGGCGGCTTCGACCCGGCTGTGCAACTGGAGTTTCTCCAAGATGTTGCGCACATGGTTTTTCACGGTGTTCTCGGAAATGAACAACTCCTTGGCGATCTCCTTGTTGGCCGCGCCGCGAGCCACGAGCCGGAGCACCTCGAGTTCACGCTCGGTCAGGCGCGGCCCGGTGGGTTGCGCCGCCGCCCGGCGCGAGAGCCGGCCGAACTCGGCGATGAGTTGTGCGGCCAACCGGGGCGGAATCATCGAATGGCCGGCCTGCACCGCCCGCACGGACTCGGCGACCCCTTCGGCGGGCTCGTCCTTGAGCAGATAGCCACTGGCGCCGGCGCGCAGGGCTTCGAACAAGTCGGACTCCTCGTCCGAGACGGTGAGCATGAGGATTTTCGCCGACGGGACCGCGGCCTTGATCTGGCTGCAGGCCGCGATCCCGTCGAGCACCGGCATGCGCACGTCCATGAGGACCACATCGGGCACCATCGAGATCGCCAAATCGACGACCTCCACCCCGTTCGCGGCCTCACCGACGATCTCGATGTCATCCTCGAGGCCGATGACCGCACGCATCCCCCGGCGGTAGAGGTCGTGGTCGTCGGCGACCAGCACCCGGAGGCGTTCTGCCGTTCCAGGAGCACTCGACATCGCACTCGTCACATTCGTCATGCTGTCACGCTGAAGTCACGATTCGGCCTCACCCTCACCGAACACTCCTAGGAAGGAACCGGCGCCGGCTCCAGGTTGAGGTGAATCACCCCGTAGGACCAGCCGCGACGCCGATAGACGACACTCGCATTGCCGGTCTCGCTGTCCTGGAACAGATAGAAGTCGTGACCAACCAGTTCCATCTCACGCAACGCCTCGGCGAGGGTCATCGGGCGGGAGCGGTGCACCTTCTCGCGCACCTCGATGGGGCTGTCGGCGAACCCGTCGGTGCTCGCGGCCGCACCGCCCGCGTCCTGGTCGCCCGCCTCGACGGCCACAGCCGGTGCTGGTGTTTCCGGCGGGGCCCACGCGCGGGCGGTCGCGCTCGCGAGCGACTCCGGGGTCCGCCGCCCGCGCCGCACCTGGCGGCGGTCGTTCTGCCGGCGCAGCCGCTCCATCAACTTGTCGAGGGCCATGTCGAGCGCGGCATATTTGTCGTCGTGGCAGGCCTCGGCCCGGACCACCGGACCCTTGTCGTGACAGGTGATCTCGACCCGTTCACAGGCCTTGCTTTGCCGCCGGTTGGGCTCGTGACTGACCATCACGTCGATCCGTCGCGTGCGCGGGGCCAACTGGGTCACCTTGGCGAGCTTGCCGGCGATGTGTTCACGAAAGCGATCGGAGACGCTCACATGACGGCCAGTGACGACAATATCCACGGGGAATCCTCCTGTGCGAGAACGAGATCGGTGGTGGTCGGGCACGCCGAGCCCGTCAACGTCGGCGGTACCACCTCCTGGGGAGGACGTCCATACAAGGACGTTAGTCCGGTTTCGGTGGAGCCACAACCGTCGATTCACCAGTCACCACGGCGGCGGGCCTCGTCGCGAAGGCGCGCCGCGGCGTGGCGGCGATGACGGCGGCCCGCACCGACACCCCGGCCGCACCCAACGCCCGAGCCCCTTCGACCAGGGTGGCACCAGTCGTCACGATGTCATCGACGAGGACCACGCGGTGCCCGCCCAGCAGGTCGACGGCACCCGGTGCCAGGGCCATCGCCCCGGCAAGGTTGACCCGGCGCGCCTCGGCATCGAGACCGGACTGATCGCGGGTGGCCCGCACCGGGCGCAGCACCCGGATCACGCGCACCGGCCCCGGGAGCAGTTCGGCCGCACCGACGACCAGCGACTCCAGAGGCCGGTCGCCTCGACGCCGTCGGCTTCGCCCCGAGGCGGGCACCGGCACGAGGAGCACCGATGGCCGTGGACCATCCGGCCGCGCCTCGGGCAACCGCGGCGCTTCCATCGCGGCCCGGATCGCCGCCGCCAACAGCGGCGCCAGGACGCCCGCGAGGTCGCGACGGTCGGCATCCTTGTATGCCGTGAGCAGCACCCGCAGCACCCCGTCGAGGCCCGCTGCGGCCCAGCACGGCGGCATCTGGGCCGGGCACGGCGAGGGGCGCACGAGGCGTGGGCCGGCGGCATACCGGCCGTGCGCCAAGGCCACCCGGCACCGCCGGCACAGTGTCTCGGCCCGCACCCCGCACGCGGCGCACCGACCGGGCACGATCAAGCGTTGCAACGACCCGACCAGTTCCATGGGGTCAGCGTGCGACCCGCTGGCTGGGCCCGCCAGCGACCGACGGCAGTTGGGGACGACACACCCCGCGCGCGCGCGCCTGTGGACAGCGGCGGCAGACCCCGGCGCTAGCGACCGGGAACGAGCAATTCGTCGCCGGTGCCCGCGGCGACCCACAGGGGACCGGAGCGCATGAGCACCTTGTTGTCCGCTGTGCGCACGAGCAGTTGTCGCTCGCCACTGGGGGTCGTGAGATCGGCGCCGGTGGGGACGTCGGGCAGTTCTCGGGTGGTGCCGTCCAAGGAGAAGAGCACCGGTCGCATGTCCCGGCCCGGGCTCGATACCAAGGTGGCGACACTGGTGAGGTCGAGCCACACCACGGCGGTGAAGGATGACCCGGCCGGGGCCACCGACCCGAGGGCGACCGGGTCGGCAAGCCGCTGCGGGATGCCGTTGCTCGACCGCACGACGCCCGTGACGTCGAGCCGGGTGACGCCCTGACCGTCGGCGCTGACGATCGCCACCCGCTCACCATCGGGGCTGACTCGCACCCACCGCACACTGCGCCCGCTCAACCAGGGCGCCGCCACCGGCCGTGCCGTCGGCGTGGCCTCGGCAGCCGACAGGACATACACGGCCGCCCCGCTGCCGGGGGCCGGGGACGACGTCGCGGACGAGGCCGGCCCGCCGGCCCCCACCCACAGATAGCCCAGTGCGTCGAACGTGGGATTGCTCAAATTGGCCGCAAACGACGGCACCTCGGTGCGGGTCGTGCCCCGCCACCAGGACAGCACCGAACGGCCGGCGGAGACCGCGGCCACCTCGCTCCCCGTGGCGGACACGGCCAGCCCCACCCACTCGGTGCCGATCGCGGGCAGGTCGTCGCGTGGCCGGATCGCCTTGGGATCTTGACCGTTGTCCGGCGCCACGGGGTCGAGGACTCGGAGCCGGCCGCTCTGACGCACCAAGGCGTTCGCCGAGGGCAGCGTCGCGGACGGGCTGAAACCCACCTGGGCCGGGTCACTGATGGGGGCGCGAGCACCCGGCGGTTCGATCGTCGCCCCGTCGACCTGCAGCGACACCGAGAGCACTGTCGGGTCCTGGGTGAGCGTCGCCACGAACTGGGCCCAGAGGTTCTGCCGGAGGGTCTGCTCCGCTGGCGGCCGCTGGCTCAGTTCCACGGTCGCGACCCCGCTTTGCACCGAAACCGCCTCAGCGGACAGCCGGGTGCCGCTGACCACGGCGGTCGTCGCCACCCCGGCCAGGTCGGCGGGAACCGGTGCCAACTGGGCGCGGGCCAGCCGGGAGGTGACGTGGTCGAGGGGGAACCAGCGCAGCACCGGGACGAGGGTGCGACGGTCCACGGCGACGTAGTGGACGGCATACGGCTGGAAGAGGCGGCGCACGTCGGCGGCCGTCACCCAGCGCCCGAAGCCGGTGGGGAGCGCGGTGATGCGGTTCTCACCGTTGACCTGCCCGACGGTGACCGTCACCGAGGCGCGCGACCCGGCGGCCGCAAGCACATAGTGCCCGTCGGCGGTGATCGTCGCGACCAAAGGGGCCGAGAGCACGGCCGACCCATCCGCGGCCGTGTCGATGGTGAGGTCGCTTTCGCCGGAGACGATGACAACGTCCCCGTCGGGCGACCAATCCTTGGCGGCATTCTTGCCGAGGAAGGCCCGGGCCGTGTCGTAGTCGCCGTCACTGGCCGCGCCGGCCCGAACGAACCCGCGCACGATCTGTTCGGGTCCGGCACCGGCCGCCGGCCCCGGGTAGGACACCCGGACCCTCGAGATGTCCTCCCCGCCCACGTCAAGGCCGGAGTGAATCGTGCCGTCACCGCCGATGCCGGCGCAGCCGGTGGCCCAGAGCGCGGCAATGAGCACCAGCAGCGTCGCCACGAGTAGGCCGCCACGCCGTCGTGGCGGGTGGGTCGAGCCGGTATGCCGGGCCGGCCCCCTGGCGGCCTCGGCACCCGGTGGGCGGCTCATTCCACGTCCTCGTGGGGAGCCAACGGGAGCGGCGACGACGTCAGGGTCCCCTCGGCATACCGGGGCACCGTCAACCGGAACCGCGACCCATCCCCGGGGCTGCCCCAGGCCTGCAACCACCCGTTGTGGAGGCGAGCATCCTCCATGGCGATGGCCAGGCCCAGCCCGGTGCCGCCGGTCGTGCGAGCCCGGGCCGGGTCGGCGCGCCAGAAGCGCGTGAACACCAGGGCCGCCTCCCCGGGGCGCAACCCCACCCCGTGGTCCTCGACGACGACCGCCACCGCCTCCCCATCGCTGCGCACCGTCGCCAGGACCGGTTCCCCTTCGGAATGCTCGACGGCGTTGACGAGCAGATTGCGCAGGATGCGCTCGACGCGGCGTTCGTCGACCTCCGCCTCGCAGGGGGTGTCGGGCAGGTCGAGCACGATGCGAGTGCCGCGCCGCTGCGCCAGCGGGCCGGTCGCCTCGGCGACCGCCGTCACCGTGGTCCGCAGGTCGACGTCCTCGACGACCAACTCCGCCGCCCCGGCATCGAAGCGGCTGATCTCCAGCAGGTCCGCGAGCAGCGCCTCGAAGCGATCCAGTTCCCCCTGCAGGAGCTCCGCCGACCGCGCCACGGTGGGATCGAAATCGGCGCGCGAGCCATGAATGAGATCGACGGCCATCCGGATCGTCGTCAACGGGGTGCGCAACTCGTGCGACACGTCGGAGACGAACCGCTGCTGCACCCGGGACAGATCCTCCAACTGCCGGATCTGGCTCTGCAGCGAGTCGGCCATCTCGTTGAGCGAGGTCGCCAATTGGGCCAGGTCGTCCTCACCCGACGGGGTCATCCGCTCGTTGAGTGCACCGCTGGACAGCCGCTGCGCCACGGCCGCCGCGCGGCGCACCGGCGTCACCACCTGCCGGGTGACGACCCAGGCCACGGCACCGACAAGCACGGCGAGGATGAGGCCGGCCAGGAGGAAGGCGTTCTGGATGAACACCATGGTCGCCTGCTCACGCTGCATGGGATAGATGACGTACAGGTCGTACATGCCGGCAGAGGGCACCGAGATGGTGCTCCCGACAATGACCGCCGGCACGGTGTCGCCGTCGAGGTCGATGTCGGTGACCTGGGTGTGCTGACGCGTCGGCGCGTCGCTGACCGCCTTGCGCAGATCGGTGCCGACCGCCGACAGCCCCACCGAACCGGTGGCGACCGTTCCGAGGACGAGCGGATTGGTGTTGGCGAGCCCGCGAGCCATGACGGCATACCGGGTGGGTTGGGGGTCGGAGGGTTTGAGGCGCCCGATGAGGTCACCCGCGGTGACGTTGAGCCTTTCGACGGTGCGCTGCCCGGCATAACTGTCCCAGCGGGACTGGGTGTCCCGAGCGAGGGTGCGCGCTTCGTACTGGCTCGCCGTGATCTTCTGCTCGGTCAGGCCGCTGGCGATCTCGCGGTAGAGGTAGGCGCCGAGCAGCCCGACGACCAGGGCGCTGAGGAGCACCGTGGTGGTGACCACGCGCAGTTGGAGAGATTGGCGCCAAGCCCGGTGGATTCGCCCGAGCCGGCCCAGCAGGAGCCGCTCGGTATGCCGTGCCGCCCCGGTCACGGCACGCCGCACCCGCGGCCCGCGGCGGGCCGGGGCGGACGGAGCCGGATCGGTGCTCAGGCCGGCCCGGCCTTGTATCCGACCCCCCGGACCGTGACAACGATCTCGGGGCGCTCGGGGTCCTTTTCGACCTTCGAGCGCAACCGTTGCACGTGCACGTTGACCAGGCGGGTGTCGCCGGCGTGCCGGTACCCCCACACCTGCTCGAGGAGGACCTCCCGGGTGAAGACCTGCCACGGTTTGCGCGCGAGGGCCACGAGGAGGTCGAACTCCAAGGGGGTGAGGTTGAGTTTCTGACCCCCGCGCCGCACGGAGTGCCCGGCGACGTCGATGACGAGGTCACCGATGGTGAGCCGCTCGGGGTCGGGTTCGTCACCGCGGCGCAGGCGAGCCCGGATCCGCGCGATGAGTTCCTGGGTCTTGAACGGTTTGACGACATAGTCGTCGGCACCGGATTCGAGGCCCACGACGACGTCGAGGGTGTCGGTGCGGGCGGTGAGCATGACGATCGGGACGCCGGATTCGGCACGGATGCGGCGGCATACCTCCAAGCCGTCGATGCCAGGCAGCATGACGTCGAGGAGCACGACGTCGGGGCGCGACTCCCGGAACGCCGCCACCGCCGACGACCCGTCGGCGACGTGGGTGACGTCGAGACCTTCGTTGCTCAACACCAGGCCCAGCATCTCGGCCAGGGCAAGGTCGTCGTCGACGACGAGCACGCGACCTTTCACGCGGACACTCCCTCCCTGGGCACGGGTTTCCCCGCCATCATCACATAGCGGCTCGGTATGCCGTGACCGACCCGTGACCTTTGGGCGCGTCGAGGACTCAGTAGCGGTAGTGCTCGGGCTTGTAGGGACCGGCGACATCGACGCCGAGGTATTCGGCCTGTTCCTTGGTGAGCTCGGTCAACTCCACGCCAAGGGCCTCCAGGTGGGCCCGGGCCACCTTCTCGTCGAGGTGCTTGGGCAGCGTCTTGACCTGCGGCTGGCCCTCCTCGTCGCGGTAGTCCTCGGGGGCGGCGAAGAGCTCCATCTGGGCAATCGTCTGGTTGGAGAACGAGTTGGACATGACGAAGCTCGGGTGGCCGGTGGCGTTGCCGAGGTTCATCAGGCGCCCCTCGGACAAGACGATGATCGAGTGGCCGTCGGGGAACGCCCACTCGTGGACCTGGGGCTTGATCTCGGTCTTGACCACGCCCTCGACTCGAGCCAGGCCGGCCATGTCGATCTCGTTGTCGAAGTGACCGATGTTGGAGACGATCGCCTTGTTCTTCATCCGCGCCATGTGCTCGGCGGTGATGACGTCGAAGCACCCGGTCGTCGTGACGAAGATGTCGCCGTACTCGCAGGCCTTGTCCATGGTCGTCACCTGGAACCCCTCCATCGCCGCCTGCAGCGCACAGATGGGGTCGACCTCGGTGACGACGACCCGGGCCCCTTGACCGGCGAGGGACTGGGCGCAGCCCTTGCCGACGTCACCATAGCCGGCGACCACGGCGACCTTGCCGCCGATGAGGACGTCAGTGGCCCGGTTGAGGCCGTCGATGAGGGAGTGGCGGCAGCCGTACTTGTTGTCGAACTTGGACTTGGTCACCGAGTCGTTGACGTTGATGGCCGGGAACAACAACTCCCCGGCCTCGGCCAACTGGTAGAGCCGGTGGACACCGGTCGTCGTTTCCTCGGTGACCCCCTTGATGCCCTGCGCGATCCGGGTCCACTTGGTCGGGTCGGCCGCCATCGTCTGCCGGACGAGCGCCTTGAACACCCCGAACTCCTCGGAGTCCTCCTCGGTGGTCGGAGGCACCTGCCCGGCCTGCTCCCAGGCCCGCCCCTTGTGGACGAGCATGGTCGCGTCCCCGCCGTCGTCGAGGATCATGTTCGGGCCCTCGCCGGCGTCCTGGCCGGGCCAGGTGAGGATCTTGTCGGTGCACACCCAGTACTCCGGCAAGGTCTCGCCCTTCCAGGCGAACACCGACACCCCCTGCGGGTCCTCCGGGGTGCCGTGCGGGCCGACGACGACGGCCGCGGCGGCCTCGTCTTGGGTGGAGTAGATGTTGCACGAGGCCCAGCGCACCTGGGCCCCGAGGGCGACGAGGGTTTCGATGAGCACCGCGGTCTGCACGGTCATGTGGAGTGAACCGGCGATCCGGGCCCCCGCGAGCGGTTGCGCCGCGGCATACTCCGCGCGCAGCGCCATCAACCCGGGCATCTCGTGCTCGGCGAGGCGGATTTGGTGGCGGCCGGCGGACGCCAGCGACAAGTCGCGGACGGCATACTCGAAAGACATGGGGGAAACTCCTGGTCGAAGAGGGCGAATGACCCGGCGTCGCCCTTCAGGGCACACGGTGGTGGGTTATCGCCCACGCCGGCGACCACCCAGTCTACCGGCGAGCCGACCCGTCCTCCCCGCGTCCGTCTAGGCTTCAGTCCCGTGAGTGGAGGACTCTTCGCGCTGCTGGACGACATCGCTGTGCTCGTGCGAGCCAGCGCCGCATCGGTCGACGATGTCGCCGCAGCGGCCGGGCGGGCCAGCGCCAAGGCCGCCGGGGTCGTCATCGACGACACCGCGGTCACGCCGCGCTACGTCCACGGGCTGGAACCGGCCCGTGAGTTGCCCATCGTGCGCCGCATCGCCATGGGGTCGCTGCGCAACAAACTCCTGGCGATCGTGCCGGTCGCCTTGCTGCTCAGCCAGTTTCTCCCCGGCGCGTTGACGCCGCTGCTCATGCTCGGCGGGACGTACCTGTGTTTCGAGGCCGCCGAGAAGGTCTGGGAACGGCTGGCGCACCACGGCGGCGAGGCATCCCCCGCCGAGGACGCCAGCCTCGATGCCCCCGACGAGGACCGGCTCGTCGCCTCGGCCGTGCGCACCGATTTCATCCTCTCCGCCGAGATCATGGTCATCAGCCTCGGCGAGGTGGTCACCGAACCGCTGCTCAACCGGACCCTGATTCTCGTCGTCGTCGCGGTCACGATGACGGCCCTCGTCTATGGCGTGGTCGCCCTCATCGTCAAGATGGACGACGTCGGCCTGCACCTGGCCCGTCGCGGCCGCCCGGTCACCGGTCCGCTCGGGCGCGGGCTGGTGGCCGCCATGCCCCGAGTCCTCACCGTGCTCTCCAGCGTCGGAGTGGCGGCCATGGCGTGGGTCGGGGGTCACATGCTCCTCGCCGGGTTCGCGGAGATCGGCTCGCGGGTGGGGTGGCCGGCGCTCGGGGCGCCCTACGGGTGGGTCCATCACGCGGAGGTCGCCGTCACCGGTGCGGTCGGCCCGCTCGGCGGGGTCCTCGGCTGGCTGACCAACACCGCCGGCTCGACGGTCTTCGGGCTGCTCGTCGGGGCGCTGGTCGCCGCCGTGCTCCACCTGGTTCCCCGGCGCTCGCGCCCCTGATCGCAAGAGAGAGTCCGGTATGCCGTCTGCTCGCGGAACGCTCCCCTGGGCGCCTGCCGCTGCCCACCCCCAATTGCTGGCCCCGCCGGTGGCCGCTGCCGTGGGTGCCGTGCCATCGGCCCTCGTCGCCGCCATCGACGACCCCCTCGCCGACACCGCGGCGTTCTGCGCGGCCTACGACGTGGCCCCCGGGTCGTCCGCCAACTGCGTCGTCGTCGCAGGTCGTCGCGGGGAGGTCACCCGGTATGCCGCGGTGCTCGTCCTCGCGACGCAGCGCGCCGACATCAACGGGATCGTGCGCCGCCACCTCGACGTACGCAAGATTTCGTTTGCCCCCCGCGAGACGGCGACCGGGCTGACCGGGATGGAGTTCGGCGGGATCACCCCGGTCGGGCTCCCGCAGACCTGGCCGATCCTCATCGATCCGGCAGTCCTCGCGGCCGGCCCGGTCGTCATCGGCAGTGGCCTGCGCCGCAGCAAACTGCTCGTCGAGCCGACCGACCTGCTCGCCCTGCCCGGCGCCCTCGCCCTCGAGTTGGCGCTACCGCCCGCCGCCGACTGAGGTCCCCGCGGCTGGTACCCCACACTGGGCGCCGCACCCCGGGGTCCCGGGTCGGGTGCCACGGGCGCGGGCCGAGCAGCGGATCAGGAGGTGCGGTCCCGGAGGTCGGCGACATGGGCGGACACGACCGGGTCGACACCGAGGCCGAGCGCGGCATACGTCGTCGCATAGTCGCCGAGGGCGACGAGCGAGGCCAACCGGGCCACCGCGGACCGGCCCTCCGCACGCACCTCGCGAACCCGCGCCCCGACCGAGCGGGCCGCCTCCGCGACGGCCTCGGCGAGGTGCTCCCGGCCCGCCTCGCCGGGTGAGTGGCCGGGCGCCGCGGACGCGGCGTCGCGGATCAGGACGAGCGAGAGCGGCAGGGTCGCCGGTCCGTCGAGGAAGGGGTCGGCGAACAGGTCGCGCCCACCGAGGGCGCGGGCGCCGCCGTCGGCATGCGGGCCGTCGAAGCACGCGACGATGGTCGCCGCATCGTCGGGCAGGGTGCCATGCGTCGCCGGTATGCGCGCGGTGCGGGCCGCCATCGCCGCCATCCGCCGAGCCGCCACCCCGGCGAGCGGCCCGTCCCCGAGAATCAGGGGCACGGTGTCGGAGAGGGCCAGGGCGAGGTCCTTGCCCGGGTTGACGAAGGATTCGCTGGAGGGGCGGCACTCCTCCGCCCTGGCGTCCAGGATGTCGGCGGCCTCGTCAAGGGCCGCGGTCGGGACATCGACGACGCCGAGCCGGTCGGCCGCGCGCAAGACGGGGACGAGCAGCGACCACAGCGCGGTGCGCGACGACGGTGACGGCACGGCGATGTCGACCTGGGTGCCGCGTGCCTGCCGGGACACGGCCGCGAGCGGACTGTCGGCGGCGGCCACGGTGAGCAGGGACGCCCCCCGCCGGGCGGCCTCGGTCGCCAACCGCAGCGGACCCGCGGCCCGGCCGGATTGGGACACGGCGACGACCAGGTCGAGCGGGCCGACCCATCCCGGGAGCGCCCCACCGGAGCGGGTCGTGACCGGCACCGGGCTGTGCGCATCGGCGAGGAGGTCGAGGACGTTCCCGACGAGCCCGGACCCACCGAGCGCGGCCACGAGCACCGACCGGGGGCGGTCCGCGCGCGACCAGCGCTCCACCCCGGCCTCGTCGGTAGCCACCATCGCGCGACGCACCTGGGCCCCGCCGCTGGCCAGCGCCCGCAGCGCGCCCCGCGAATCGGCCTGCTCGAGGGCGTCGACATCGTCGAGGCGGGTTTCGTCGATCCAGGTCATCGCGGTGTCTCCTCTGGCCGGGCAGGCTCTGGGAACCACGGTAATCGCGGTGGAGTCGGCGCGAGCACCGCGGCCGGTCGAGGCCGCGGCTACGCGGGCGTGCGGGCCTCGTCGATGAGAAGGACCGGTATGCCGTCCTCGAACCGGTAGGCCAACCCGCAGTCGGGGTCGACGCACACGAGTTCGGGACCGGTGGGTCCGGTGTCGTCGCGCAATTCGGCGCGGCACTTGGGGCAGCGCAGGATCTCGCGCAGCCAGGGTTCGATAGTGCTCATCGGCCCGGTCCTCTCACGATGGCGAGTGCGGCGTCACGCACCCGCTCCATGGTGGCAGCATCGGCCGCCTCGACGTTGAGTCGCAACAGCGGTTCGGTGTTGGACGCGCGCAGGTTGAGCCACCACATGGGGTCGCCCTGCCCCCCGGCGTGGGTCAGGGTGAGCCCGTCGAGCCGGTCCTCCTCGACCCCCTCGCCGCTCGCCCAGGCCCGGACCGCCTCGGTGGCCGCCCCCGCGTCGGCGACCGCCGAATTGATCTCGCCGGACGCGGCATACCGGTGATAGCCGGCCATCAGGGCGCTCAGCGGGTCCGGCTGCTCACCCAGGGCGGCGAGGACGTGCAGGGCGGCGAGCATGCCGGTGTCGGCAAACCAGAACTCCCGGAAGTAGTAGTGGGCGCTGTGCTCGCCGCCGAAGACCGCGTCGTGCGCGGCCATCTCGGCCTTGATGAACGAGTGCCCCACCCGGGTGCGCACCGGCGTGGCGCCCTCGGCGGCAATGACCTCCGGAACCTGGGCCGAAGTGATGACGTTGTGGACGATGCTCGGGCGCGGGCGACCCGCGGCGCGTTCCTTGGCGATGGCGCGACGGGCGATGAGCGCCGTGATCGCGCTCGGGCTGACCGCCTCGCCCCGCTCGTCGACGACGAAACACCGGTCCGCGTCGCCGTCGAAGGCCAACCCCAGGTCGGCGCCGTGGGCGACGACGGCCCGCTGGAGATCGACGAGATTGGCCGGGTCGAGCGGGTTGGCCTCGTGGTTGGGGAAGGTGCCGTCGAGTTCGAAGTAGAGGGGCACGATCGTCAGCGGCAGGGCCGGCAGGCCGGCTCCGGGGCCCAGCACCGCCGGCACGGTGTGTCCCCCCATGCCGTTGCCCGCATCGACGACCACGGTGAGGGGGCGGATCGCGGTGAGGTCGACGAGGGACCGCACGAACGCGGCATACGCGCCGAGGACGTCCCGCCCGCCGATGGCGCCCGCCCGCGGTGCCGGCGCCAGGTCGGCGGCGCCGTCGAGGATGGCCTGGGCCAGGTCCCGGATCGCGGCGAGACCGGAATCCTGCCCGACCGGGCGCGCGCCCGCGCGGCTCAGTTTGATCCCGTTGTATGCCGCGGGGTTGTGGCTCGCGGTGAACATTGCCCCCGGCCGGTCGAGGGCACCGCTGGCGTAGTAGAGCCCGTCGGTGCTCGCCAGGCCGATCTCGACGACATCGACCCCACGCCCGGCCGCGCCCTCGGCGAAGGCGCGGGACAGCGACGGGGAGGAGGCCCGCATGTCGTGACCGATGACCACCTGCGGGACCACCCCGGGAGCCGCCTCCGGGACGGCGATCACTTCCGCGAACGCCGCACCGAGCGCCCGCGCCACCGCGGCGTCGAGTTGCTCGGGGACCAGGCCCCGCACGTCGTAGGCCTTGACGAAATCACGCAGGGGGGGTCGACTCACAACAGCCAAGGCTACGTCAGGGTCAGCTGGGATCGGTGGTCCCCGGGATGACCCGCAGGTGCCCACGAGTGCGTCCGGGGGCGGAGGGCGGGGGCGGCGACCCCGCGGGGCCGCCGTGGGCGGTCGACGCCTCCGGTGCTGCTCCGCCCTTGCGCGCTTTCGGGGTCTCACGGACGGCCTCGACCATCGCGAGCAGGTCGTCCGGGTCGGTGACGACGACGAAGCCCTCGGGCGAGAGGCGCACGATGTCCCATCCACGGGGGGCGGTCAGCCGGGTCGCGTGGTCGGCGCACAGGTCGTAGGTGTGCGGCTCGGCATACGTGGCCAGCGGACCGACGACGACGGCGCGATCGGCATACGCGTAGGTCAGAGTGGCGACCGCGGGCGTCCGGCAGCCGGTTTTGGTGCAGCGACGGGTCGAACTCACGGGCGCGACTCTAGGTCACCATCGCCCGCAGGTCCCCATCGGCACGCCGTACCATGCCCATATGAGCGGTGCCCAGCCCCCGCGGCGCCCCCGGCGGGACCGGCACGGGCGCGGCCCACGGGGACCGCTCGCCTGGCCGGCCGTGCCCGCCATGCTCTCCCGGCGCGACCGATTCGACGAGGTCGTCATCGAGGTCGCCGAGCGCGCCCAGCCCTGGCTGGGAGTGCGGCATGCCGACGTCGAGTTCGCCGTGGAGGAGGTGCCGCCCGACGACCCGCCCCCGTGGGAACCCCGGGTGGCCACCCTGGGCCGGATTGTCGGCGGGGGGCGGCGGCCGCGACGGATCGTGGTCTACCGGCAGCCGGTGCAGGCCCGGGCCGGGTCCGAGGCCGAGGCCGCCGCCCTCGTGCGCGACGTCGTGGCCGAACAGGTGGCCCTGCTCCTCGGTGTCCCGCCGGATGAGGTGCGCCTCTAGCGGCTGCGTCTCGTGGGGGGCGTTCCGACGAGGTGGCGAGCGACCCGGGCCGTCAGGGCTGGGGGTAGGAGCGGGTCGCCGTCACCGACACCGTGAGATCGGTGAGCGGTGCCACCGCGATCATGCGGGTCGCTCCCGTCCCCACCGTGGTGAGCACGGCGGCATACACGGGGGTTTTCGCCCCAGCGATCCACACCGATTCGGCCCCGCCGAGGTCGACAACACTGACCCGGTCTGCCTCCACGGTCGCGGTCCGGGCGGTGACCGTCTCACCGGTGCGGGTGTAGACCTGGACGGCGGCCGCCGCGTCGCCGGTGGCGAGCGCCAACTGATGGGTGCCCGACACCGTCGGCAGTGGAATTCCGGCCACCCCGGTCACCGCGGTCGTCGCTGGTGTCCAGGCGAAATCACCTGGTCCGCTCGCGTCGCGTGCCTGGCTGAAAGCGGCCGCCACGACGGGTACGTCGGCGCTTACCTCGAGGGCGTAGGCCCCGCCCGGTATGCCGCGCAGCGGCACGTCGAGCGAGCTCCGGGCCGGGATGCGTTGTACCCCGCCGTCGGGCAGCGGCGCCGGACCGGTGGTGGTGAGGAGCCGGACCCGGACGACGCCCTGGGTGTTCCCGGGGACCGCGACCCGCACCAAGCCCGCCTGGGCAAGATCGACGAGGGGGATGATCTGGGTGGTGGCCGGGGGGGCGGTCTCGGTGGTGGCTTCGACCCCGGCCGCGACCGAGCCGTCAAGCCAAGCGTCCATGAGCGCCGCGACCGCGGTGCCACCGTGGACGCTGACGTGAATGACCGGCGTCGGCTCGCCGCCGGCGATTGCGTCGACGAGCACATTCGTGCGTCCCCGGCCGGGGACGACGACGCCGCGCCCGTTGTCGGCCGTGACCGGCCCCTTGGCACCGAGGACGCTGACATCGACGGTGATTTCGTTGGCCCCAGGGTTGGCCAGGACGAGTCGCTCCTGACGTCCCGGCGCACCCCCGCCGGCGATCAGCCAACTCTCGGCGCTCGCGGTCGTGCACGGCAAGGTCGCCAGCCCGCGGGCTTCGGGAGAGTCATTCGCGGATTGTTGGAGGGCGCTCAATCCCGGGGCAAAGACGCCCTTGCCCATCGCTTCGATGATCCCCGGCGAGGGTACGGCCCCGGCCACCGATCCGGTCGTCGACTCCGCGAGCGGGTCGGCTCCGGGCGCGGCGAGGCGCAGCGATCCGGTGCCGGTGGCGCCCGTCGCTTCGCGGGGGGCGGATTCGGCAGCAACGGTGAGGTTTTGTGCGATATCGGGCACGCCCTTGACCCCGCTGAGTTCGGGCCCCACGCACGTGAGGACGGCCGAACTGGGCGGCTGCGCCGCCGCCGGGCCTGCCTGGTCGCTCCTCGCAGGTCCGGTGAGCGCGGTGAGATCCACGGCACCGGGTCGCTGGCCGGCCGCAAAGAGCAGCCCGCCGACCAGGCCGACGGTGACGAGGACGCGGGCCGCCCCCGCGGGGGACCAACTCATGGCTTCCTCCTCGACGCGCGGCTGCCGAAGGGAACGGCGAGGAAGACGACGACCAGGCCCCAGATCAGGAGCGGGGTGCGCCACCGGGTCCACGGATCGCGGAGCAGCACGGTGAGTTCGCCGGTGCCGGCGGGCACGGCATACGTCGGTCGCTCGGCCCCCGGCACCGCGGTGAGTGGCTCGTCGTTCCACCGGACGTCGGCTGCTGCCGCCCAACCGGCCGGTTCGGCCACGACTAGGGTCGCCGACGGAGGCGCGGTGAGCGTTGTCACAGTCGCGGCGTGGATGCCCGTGGTCGGCACGACCTGGACCACCTCGCCGGTGCGCAGGCTCAGGCGGGGCGGGGCCACGGGGCGCTGCCCGTCCGGGCCGGCGCCCGCGAGCCGCCAGAAACTCCAGCCGGCGCGGGGCGAGAGCCGGGTGAGGCTGTCGGCCGCATCGAGCGCCCGGGTCAGCGCCGGGTCGGCGCTGTCGACGAGGGCGACGACCCCGATGGCGTGCGCGGCGAGGGCCGCTCCGGCGCCGGGGGTGCCCGCGAGGAGGGCATCGACACTGGGGGCCAAGGCCGCGTCGTCGCGACGGTCCACAGGGAGCCCGCGCGCGACATCGGTGAGTTCGCGGCTCACGAGGCGATAGCTCACGCCGTGGTTGGAAGGGGTGAGGAAGAGCGACCGGCTCGCCACCTCGCCCGCGGCATGCTCGACCGCGACCGCAGGCTGGGGGTCACTCCAGGGCGACAAGGCGGTGCCGAGGGTGGTGGCAGCCACGGTCGCCGCGGCGAGCGCTGCGGCGCTGCCGAGCACCCCGAGGGCACCCCGGCGCAGCCACCGGGAAGGGGCGGGGAGGCCGTCCAGACCCCACAGGGCGGCAGCGAGGAGGATCATCTCGAGGAACAGCAGGGGCAAACCAACCCACGGGGTCAAGGTGAGGCTGGTCGCCGACGAGGCGGCGGCACTGGCCCCTCCCGACGTGGAAGGGGCGGCCGGGGCAGTGGCCACGACCAGTCGGGGCACGGCCACGGACAGGCCGGCCGCGAGGACGAGAGCCGCCACCAGCCCGGTGCCGAGCGAGCGCCAGCCCCCCGAGCGCGCCAACCCGGGGAGGGCCAGCACACCGAGCACCACCCCGGGCACGGCAAGCCACCAATGGCCGCTGGGCACGGGATGCGGTTGGAGGAACAGCAAGTCCCATCGGGTCGCCTGCGGCGCGCCCCAAGACACCCCTCCCGGACCGCCCAACAGCCGGCCGGGCTCATGAACGAGAACGGCCAGCCAGGGGCCGAGGAGCGTAGCTGGAACGAGAAGGGGGACGAGGGCGCGCACGCGCACCGCCCGGGTCGGTGCCGCGATGACGACGCCCAAGGCGAGCAAGGCCACGAGCGGCAGGTAGATGGGCGCGAAGGCCCCGAGAACCCCGGCCGCCAACGCCGTCGCCCACGCCGCCGTCGCGGTGCCGTCGGCGCGGGTCAGCAACACCAGGCCCGCGCCCACCGCCGGGAGGAGCACGTGGGCCATCACGGCACCGAGCCGCCCCTCGGCATACACAGTGGGAGCCGGACCCGCCATCGCCCAGATCAGGGCCGCCACCGCCCGCGGCCAGGGACGTCGCGTGAGGACCCGGCCCGCGGCATAGGCGCTGATCGTCGCCAGAGCCGGACCGGCGAGCAAGAGCAGACCGATCACCAAACCGCCGGGCGAGGAGACCGAACTCACGCCCGGGGTGTGTTCCACGATCCAGGTGGGCACCGCGAGCAGACCGAGGTGGGGGCCGCCCGACACCGCTGTCGACCCCAAACCAGCGCCGCGCCACGGATCGACCCACGCATGCCACAGCGCTGCCGAAGAGATGCGCCCGCCGAGCAACTCGCCCCCCACGGGTCCGCCGCCAATCCCGGTGAGGAAGGTCCCGCCCAGCGAGCGGCCGGCCACGGCATACGCGACCATGACGGCCAGCGTCGCCAGCAGACCCGGGTGGCGTGCGACCCGGCTGGCTGTGGACCGACGCTGCTCGGCCGGGCTCTCCTCCAGATCGCTGCGGCCGGGCACCAAGGCTTCGTGAATGTGATCGGCCAGGCGCGCCCGGATCGTGGCGCCGCCGACGAACAAACCGGCAAGATCACGTCGTCGAACGGTGCTCGGGCCGCGCGTTCGCCACCATGCGGTCGGGATGCCGATCGGCGCGAGCGCGCCCAGTTCGCTCAGCGACTCCCACGCCGCCCGTGGCCGCTTGACCAGCAGCAGGGCCACCGCGGAGAGCACCGAACTGACCACCAGCCACACCGCGAGCAGGATCGCCCCCCACCACGTGGCCCGAGCCAACGCGACTTGCCGCCCCGCCCGCCGCCGCTGACCCGTGGTCGCCGTCGCGAGCCCGGTGCCCGCCGGCACGTGGACCCGGGCGGTGGGGACGAGGAGTACCCGTCGGCCTCGACGCTGAGCTCGCCACCCGAAATCGAGGTCCGCCGCCACGTCACCGAACCCGGGCTCCCAGCCGCGCAGTTCGCGCACGAGTGAAGCCTCGACGAGGGAGCCGAGGGCCGGCGCGGCGAGCACGTCGTGGCGATGGTCGAACTGGCCCTGATCAGCGGCGTTGTCCGCGGGGTCGTCAATGATCCGGCCGGTGCGGGTCGCGCTGATACCGACGCTGCGCAGCAGGCTGGGATCGCTCGCGTCGAGCAGTTTGGGGGCACTCACCCCGACCGAGGGGCTGCGACGGTGGGCGTCGACCAGCCGGGCCAGGGCATCGGGGGCCGGGATGCTGCCGGACATGAGGACCCAGACGAGCCACCCCGGGTCGAGGTCGTCGGCGACGGCGCGAACGCCGGCGCGCAGTGACGGGCCGGGCGCGGGGCGCACCTCGACGTGCTGCGGCGGGCTCGGGGGCGCGGCCGCAGGGTCGGCGGGGTATGCCGACTGGCCGGTCTCGTCGTGAGAAAGGTCGCCTGCCGTGGATTGGGCCGCGGGGGACGCCTGGCCCACCTTGGGTGGGGCTTCGGAGGCTGCGGCAGCGTCGTTTCCGGCCGGTTCCGAGGGCGCGGACTCGTTTGTGGATGCGGCCTCGACCGGGGCGTCCCCGGACTCGCCGAAACCTCGGTCCCCCCCGACGCCTTGGTCCAGGACGATGATCCGATCGGGGCGGATGGTCTGTGCTCCCACGGCAGCGAGCACGGCATCGAGGCCGCGACGAGGGTTGCGGCCGCCCGCGGGGGCGAGCACGACGGCGCACACCCGCGCCGCCGAGCGCGGCAAAGGCGTGGGGACGGTGGCGCTGGCCGTGTCGGGTACGGGTGGCATCGACGAAGAGGTGGGTGGCGAGAGGGTCATCAGGAGCGCAGCGGCCTTGTCCGCGGGCCGGATCAGACGGCCCGACGCTTGAGTTTGCGACGTTCCCGCTCGGAGAGCCCGCCCCAGATCCCGAACCGCTCGTCGTTGGCCAACGCGTATTCGAGGCACTCCGAGCGCACCTCGCACCCGGTGCACACCCGCTTGGCCTCCCGCGTCGAGCCCCCTTTCTCCGGGAAGAACGCCTCCGGGTCGGTCTGCGCGCAGAGCGAGCGCTCCTGCCAGGACAACTCTCCCTCGTCCACGACCAGGGAGTCGATGACTATCAACTCGCGCACCCCACGCCTCCTCGACCCTTGGTGACTTGCTCTGCTCTTGCTTGCTGTGGACTCTTCGGTTGTCACGGTGACCGGCCGGAGATCGACCTGTCACCCGGAGGCACTGGCCACGCCACCACCCGCATAAATCACAATAAAGGAATTACACGCGTGTCCTGACCGTTTAGTCAAGCCGTAATCTGCTATGAGCACCAGCGAACGAACGACTGGACCGCTGGCGCCCGAGGTCCTGCGACACTGACACCCATGCGGATCACGGCCCTGGCCGGCGGAGTGGGCGGCGCCCGCTTCCTGCGCGGCCTCCTTCACCACCTGCGCGCGAGCGGCGCCGACACCCCCGACCTGACGGTCATCGCCAACACCGGCGACGACATCACGCTCTTCGGGTTGCGGGTCAGCCCGGACGTCGACACCCTCCTCTACACCCTCGGTGGCGGCGTCGAGGAGTCCCAGGGGTGGGGGCGGGCGACCGAGACGACCCGGGTCCAAGGCGAGCTCGCGGCATACGGGGTGGGACCTCAGTGGTTCACGCTCGGCGACCTCGACGTCGGCACCCATATCGCCCGCTCGCTGTGGCTCGGGCAGGGGCTCAGCCTCAGCGAGGTGACGGCGCGGCTGGCGCAGCGGTGGGGGTTGCCCGAGCAGGGGGTGCGGCTGCTGCCGATGAGCGACAGTCCGGTCGAAACCCATGTCGTCCTCACCGAGGACGGCGAGCAGCGGGCCGTGCATTTCCAGGAATGGTGGGTGCGGTTGCGAGCGGGGGTGCCGGCCGACCGGTTCGTCGTTGCCGGCCTTGACCGGGCCGGTGCTGCGCCAGGGGTGCTGGACGCGATCCGGACCGCCGACGTCGTGGTGCTGCCGCCGAGCAACCCGGTGGTCTCGATCGGGATCATCCTCGGCGTGCCGGGGGTGCGGGACGCGCTGCGGGGGACGACGGCGCCGGTCGTCGGGGTGAGCCCGATCGTCGGGGGCGCGCCGGTGCGCGGCCATGCCGACGCCTGCCTGGCGGCCCTGGGGTTGCCGACGACGTCGGCGGCGGTCGCCGGGCTCTACGAGGACTTCCTCGACGGCTGGCTCGTCGACCCGCAGGACGCGGCGGTCGCGCTGCCGCGGGCGAGGGTGCGGGTCCATGACGAACCCCTCCTCATGACGGATGTCGCCGCTGCCGGCCGGATCGCGGGGACTGCGCTCACCCTGGCCGCGGACCTGGGCCGGTGACCGACGCTGGTATGCCGCGGCGCTCCCCTTCCGTCGGTATGCCGCCCGCGCCCGCCTCGGGCTCGGCGGAGTCGCCGCTCCCGCCTCTCCCCGGTATGCCGCACCTCGCCATTCGCGGGGTGGCCGGCCTGCCCGAGGTGGAGGAGGGCGCCGACCTCGCTGCGCTGATCGTGGGGGCCGCGCAATCGGCGGGGATCCCTATAGGTCCCGGTGACGTTCTCGTCGTGTCGAGCAAGGTGGTCTCCAAGGCGGCGGGGCTGTCGGTCCGCGGGCGGCGCGCCGACGTGGTCGCCTCCCAGACGGTGCGGGTCGTCGCGGAGCGGCAGGGACCGGGCGGCATCACCCGGATCGTCGAGGGGCGGGCCGGTCCGGTCATGGCCGCGGCCGGCGTCGATGCCTCGAACGTCGGGCCCGATGCGGCCCGCACCGATGACGGCAGACCCGAACCGACACCTCGCGAGACACCGCCAGACCCGATGCCCCACGAGGCGGGGTTCGACGCCGGGCGTGACGGCGCGGCATACGAAACGCTGCTCCTGCTGCCCACCGATCCGGATGCGGAAGCCTCGGCCCTCCGGGCCGGGGTGCTCACCGCGCTCGGCCTGCCCCTCGACACTGCGCTGGGGGTCATCGTGTCGGACACGGCTGGTCGGCCTTGGCGCTCGGGGCAGGTGGATTTTGCGCTGGGCTCGGCTGGGGTGCGGCCCGTCCTCGATCATCGCGGCACCGCGGACGCCGACGGGCGACCGATGGCGGTGACGGTGCGGTGTGTCGTCGACGAACTCGCCGCCGCCGCCGATCTGGTCAAGGGCAAGACCGACCAGGTGCCCGTGGCCGTGGTGTCGGGGTGCCCGTCGGCATGGTTGTCGGACTCGGCGCCGGGGAGCCGTTCGGTGGTGCGCACGGGCGCGTCGGACTGGTTCGCGTTCGGGCACGTCGAGGCCATCCGGTGGGCACTCGGCGTGGTTCCGGGCTCGCCGGAGTCGGCGGGCGTGGGTGTTCCGCCGTCGACTCCCGATGGGCTCGGCGCGCGGGTGGGGCGGGTGGTCGCGGTGGCCCTCGCCGGCCTGGACGATGCCGGCGTCGATGTCGCCCTGTCAGGCGGTGACGAGTCGGCCCGGCAGGCTGCTGAGAGTCTCGCGCATGGCTCGGCCCTGCTCAGCCTCTCGGCGCCCGACGACCTCACCCTCGGGCGGCTCCTCGCCCGCCTCGACGTCGCCGCCGCCTCGGAGGGTCTCCTCGCCCGTTGGCACGCCGACGACCCGCACCTGCTGACGCTGACCCCCGCACCACGCTGACGCGCGAGCACATTGGCTGCAGCGCCGTGGCGGTTGGGACGACCATCGCGCTTCAGCCAAGCCCCCGGCAGCCCGGGATGCGGTCACCGACCTTGACGCCTGCCGATCTGGTGAGCTGGCAGGCCCGGTGGTGTGTAGCCCACATCTGCACCGAGGTGGCCCGGCACACCGGTCATGCGGACCTCATTCGCGAGACGATCGACGGGATGGGTTCCTTCGCCCTCAACGATCTTGCCGCTGCCCCGACCGCTCCCCCGGACTGACCGAGCGGTCGGGCAGGTGGGTGGGCAGGGCCCGGCGCGGTCCGCGGCGGGCCACCGACGGAGCGGCCGCCAGGATGTACACCGCGGCGCGATACCGCTGACCGGCATACGGGGCCAACAACTCCCGAGCCGCGTCGTCATCGCCGGCCACCCCCGTCATGGCGAGCGTGAGCAGCCGCGCGAAGTGATAGTCCCCGAAACTCGGCGCATCCGGGTCCCCCAACGCCCGCTGCGCCACCTCGGCAACCGTCCACTCCCCCACCCCCGGCAGGGCCCGCAGCCGCCGGTGCGCCGCAGCCAACGTCAGCTCGGCGCACTCCTCGACGCGCCCGGCATACGTCGACGCCCGCATCGCGGTGTCGGCGCGCGACCGATCCACCCCGGCCTGCAACCACGCCCAACTGGGGATCGACGCCCACGTCGTCGCCGACGGAGGGACGAATAGCCCGATGTCGTCGCCGGGCCCCGGCGCGGGTTCGCCGAAGCGGCGCACGAGCGCGGCATACCCGGCGAACGCCTCCCGCCCGGTGACCTTCTGCTCGATGATCGCCGGGATGAGGGACTGCAGGACGAGCCGGCTGCGCGGGATCCGCCAACCGGCCCGCAGCCGCGCCCCGGCCGCCGCCAACGGGTCGCGGGCGACGAAACCGCTCGGGTCGTCGCCGGCCCCCACGAGGTCCGGCGCCGCGGCCACGGCCCAGCCCGCGCCCGGCCCCCAGGCCCGGGCCGCCACCGCACCCCCGGCGGCCTCGAGCAGGAGCGTCGCCGGACCGTCCGGCGTGGCCTGCCCGAACCACCACTGCCCCCCGCGCACCCTGCACGTCGGGTCGCCGCGCCCATGGCGGAGCACCCCGACCGTGGCCGCCAGGTCATAGCGGTCCGGTATGCCGATGAGTCGGCTGCCGCTGGGCAGCCCACCTCCCAGCGCGGTCAGGACGATCCCCCCGGCCCCGCCGACGGGGCGCGCCCGGGCCAGAGATGATGCGCGCGTGCCCACAACCAGCCCAGGGCCGCCCACCCGACATCGGCGAGCACGGTGAGGAACCGGCTGAGGACGACCACGGCCGTGGCGGCCGCCACCGGCATCACCGCGACCAGCAGCAGGGCGAGCAGCGCCTCCCGTACCCCCAACCCGGCGGGGACGAGGAAACTCACCATCCCGACCGCGGCAGCCAGGCAGAACCCCGACATCGTGACGATGGCGAGTTCACCGGCGCTGCGCCCGGGGGTGGCCAGGTCCCCGGCGAAGACCCACACCGGCAGCGCGGTGGCGATCCAGGCGCCGACGAACCAGGCACCCATCGCGCTGATGCCCCGCGCCGAGAGGGGCCGTTCGAGGGGTTCGCGGCGCAGCAGCCGCAGCGCCAACTCCACCGCCCTGTTGAGCAGCGGGGGCCACATGGCGACGACGAGGACGACCAGGGCGACCCCGACGAGCACGAGCGAGGTGCCGTTGCCGCGGTCGAGGAGCAGCGGCAGGGCGGGCAGGCCCACGGCCGCGGCGGTGAGCAGCGCCATCACCATGGCGATCAGGCCGACGACGCCGGTGCGGCGCCGCGGCACCCCGAGCCGCTTGGCCATCTCCGTTTGGACGACGACGCTCCACACCGACCCGGGGAGGTACTTGCCCAACTGCCCCACCATGAAGACCCCGGCCGCGGACGGCACCGACAGCGGCGAACCGAGGTCGGCCAGCAGCGCCCGCCACCCCATGAGCGTGAGCAAGGGGGCCGCCATCGCCCCAGCGACCGCGAGCACCCAGGCCCGGCCCGACACCGCACCCAGATGCGAGGACACGTCGCTCCAGTTGCGGACGAGCGCGACGGTCACCGCGACCACGACGATGACGAGGAGGACACCGCGGACGACGTCGAGCACGCTTCGTCGCCCGGCGGGAACCGTCGGGGTCACGCTCGCGGTCGGGCTCGACGGGTCGTGGGTCATGGCGCTCCAGAGCGTACCCGCGGCCACCGTCACCCCCGTGTGTCGCGTCCGCGCCGACGGTCGGCCAGGCCGCGGCTCACCCCCCGAGAAGCCAGGGAGGGCGCGGTCCCGGGGTGGGTACGGTGGGCGTATGCCGGGCCTGGCCACCGATGACGTCCTCCACCTCCTCCAGCGGGTCGCCGCCGACCACATCACGCCCCGGTTTCGCGCGCTCGCCGACGGCGAGGTCACCGAGAAGAACCCGGGCGACCTGGTGACCGTGGCCGACCGGGAGGCGGAGGTGGCGATCACGGCGGCGCTGACCGCGGCATACCCGGAAGCCGTGGTCCTCGGCGAGGAGGCGTATGCCGCGGACCGCACCCTCATGGACCGCTATCTCGCGGCCGAGCATGCCTTCACGGTCGACCCGGTCGACGGCACCAAGAACTTCGTCCACGGCTCCCCCGACCATGCCGTCATGGTCGCCGAAACCCGTGGCGGGCAGAGTGTGCGGGCCTGGATTTGGCAGCCGGAGTATGCCGTGGGCTGGGTTGCCGAGCGCGGTGCCGGGGTGTGGCGTAACGGGATTCGCATTCACCGGCAACCGGTCCACGCGGGTGTGGCCCCGCGCGGGGCGACGTCGGTCTGGGCGTTGCGGGGCCAAGCGCTCGGGGACTTGCCGACGATGCGGCTGTCGTGGGTGTGCTGCGGCATCGACTATGCGCGTCTCCTCGAGGGCGAGTGCGACTACATCGTCTACGGGCGCAGCAACGCCTGGGATCACGCGCCCGGCACCTTGATGCTCGCCGAGGCCGGCGGGGTGAGCGGCCACCCCGACGGCACGGCATACGGCCCACGCTCGAGCGCCCCTGGGCTCATCGTGGCGGCCGACCCGGCGACGTATGCCGCGGTCTTGCGCCGCTCTCCCCTCTCCGCGCCCCTCTCCGCGATTCGAGGTAAAAACGCCGCTGGAACCGCGCGGTAATACCTCGAATCGGCGCCCTGGATCGGCGCCCCGGATAGGCTGCCGCGCATGTCCCGCGCCGCGCTCCTGCCCGCCGAGGTGCTGACCGCGATGCTCCACGCGGACCCGGCGGCCCCCCGGATCACCTGCTATGACGACACCGACTCCCCCACCCGGGGCGAGCGCGTCGAACTCTCGGGCAAGGTCCTCGCCAACTGGGTGGCCAAGGCCGCCAACCTGCTCCAGGACGAGTTCGACGTGAGCACCTCGACGAGCGTGAGACTGGCGCTGCCTGCCCACTGGCGCACCGCCTATTGGGCCCTGGCCTGCTGGACCGTGGGCGCCACCGTCGTCCTCGGCCACCCCGACGACGTCGTGGACCCCGACGACCTCGTCCTCACCGTCACCGACGACCCGGCCCTCGCGGCCGACACCGACCCCGTCATCCTCGTCACCCTCGCCGCCCTGGCCCGCCGAGCCCCCGGCCCGGTCCCCGCCGGGGCCCTCGACGAGGCCGCCGACCTGGCCACCTTCCCCGATGCGGTCAGCGCCTGGGATACCCCCGACCCGAGCGCGCCGGCCCTGATCACCGCGCCCGGCAGCACGGCATACGACCACCTCGTCCGGCCGCACACCGGTGGGCGCGTCCACCTCCTCGACCCCGGCCCGGAGCAGTTCCTGCGCACCGCCCTCGATGTCTGGGCCGCGGCCGGATCGGTCGTCCTCACCCGCGGCCGGGCCACGCCCGACGCCCTCGCCGACCGGTTGCGCGCCGAGCACGTGACCGGGTGAGCGGCGCGGCGCGGCCCCGATAGAGTCAAGGCATGGACAAAGTCGTCTCCTCAGCCGCCCAAGCCGTCGCCGACATCCCGGACGGTGCCACTCTCTCGGTTGGCGGATTCGGACTGTGCGGCATCCCGTCGGTCCTCATCGCCGCTCTTCACGACCAGGGCACCTCCGATCTGGAGGTGGTCTCCAACAACTGTGGCGTCGACGACTGGGGTCTTGGCATCCTGCTGCAGGACCGCCGGATTCGCCGCATGGTCTCCTCGTACGTCGGGGAGAACAAGGAGTTCGCGCGCCAATACCTGCACGGTGAATTGGAGGTCGAACTCACCCCCCAGGGCACCCTGGCCGAGCGGTTGCGCGCCGGCGGCTCCGGCATCCCCGCCTTCTACACGATCACCGGCGCCGGTACCCAGGTCGCCGAGGGTGGGTTGCCGTGGAAGTATGCCGAGGACGGCTCGGTGGCGATCGCCTCACCGGCCAAGGAGACCAAGGCGTTCACCATCGACGGGGTGACCCGCGATTACGTCCTCGAGACCGGGATCGTCGCCGACTTCGCCATGGTGCGCGCCTGGAAGGGCGACCGGCACGGCAACCTCGTGTTCCGCAAGTCCAGCCGCAACTTCAACCCGCTCGCGGCGATGTCGGGCAAGATCACGATCGCCGAGGTCGAAGAACTCGTCGAACCCGGTGACCTCGACCCCGACTCCGTGCACCTGCCGGGCATTTACGTCCAGCGCGTGGTGCCCTTGACGCCCGAACAGGCGGCGACCAAGCGCATCGAGCGCCGCACGATCACCCCTGCCCCGCAGTCCGACAGCAAGGAGGCCTGAGCCATGGCCCTGACCCGTGAGCAGATGGCCGCCCGGGCCGCGCTCGAACTCCAAGACGGTGCCTACGTCAACCTCGGCATCGGCCTGCCCACGCTCGTGCCCAACTACGTGCCCGACGACGTCGTCATCGTGCTCCAGTCCGAGAACGGCATCCTCGGTGTCGGCCCCTACCCCTACGACGAGGACGTCGACCCCGACCTCATCAACGCCGGCAAGGAAACCGTGACCGTGCGCCGCGGCGCCTCCTACTTCGACTCGGCGACCAGTTTCGGGATGATCCGCGGCGGCAAGGTCGACGCGGCGATCCTCGGGGCCATGCAGGTCTCGGCCGCCGGCGACATCGCCAACTGGATGATCCCGGGCAAGATGGTCAAGGGCATGGGCGGGGCCATGGACCTCGTCCACGGCGCCAAGCACGTCATCGTCCTCATGGAACACGTCGCCCGCGACGGCACCCACAAGATCGTCCAGGAATGCACCCTCCCCCTGACCGGGCAGAAGGTCGTCCAGCGGATCATCACCGATCTGGCCGTCATGGATGTCACCGACGACGGGCTCGTTCTGCGCGAGGTGGCACCCGGGGTCACCATCGAGGAGATCCGCGAGGCCACCGGTCCGGACTTCACCGTCGATCTGCACGAGCCGCCGACGCGCGGATGAGGGTGCGTGGGGCCGCCCCGGCACTCGGTGGCGCGTAATGGGTGACGACGCCTCGCGCGCTCGTCCCATCCCGCAGCGCCACCGGGCTCCGGGGCCGCGTCCCGTGCGCCCGCCGGTCGAGGACCCGTACGAGGACGCGATCCTCGTCGACACCCGGGGCAAGCGACGGTATGCCGCGGGCTCGCCGCGCGGCATACCGTCCCCTCAGGCGCCCCCTCCGCAACGCGACGGCGGAGATGCCTCCGGTGGGCCGCGTCCGCCCCGAGCCCCGCGACCGGCCCGTGCACCGCGGGCACCGCGCCCACCCGGCACCACCCGGCGGTGGTGGTTACGCGGGATCGGCCTGGCGCTGGGACTCTTCCTCGTCTACCTGATCGCGGTCCCCAGTTACGCCTACGAGCAGGTGGCGCGCGTCGATGCCACCCCGGCCGACCCGCGTCCGGCGGCCGGGGTCGGGGCGAACTACCTGCTCATCGGGTCGGATTCGCGCGCCGGGATGACCGAGGAGCAGCAGCAGCAACTCGCGACCGGCGCCGATGAGGGGTCGCAGCGGGCCGACACGATCATGGTCCTGCACCACAGCGCGTCGGGGCCCTCGACGCTCGTGTCGATCCCGCGGGATTCCTACGTCGAGATTCCCGGGCACGGGATGAACAAGATCAACGCCGCCTATGCCTTCGGGGGCGCCAAACTGCTCGCGACGACCGTCGAACGGGCGACCGGGTTGCGCCTCGACGGGTCGCTGGAGATCGGGTTCGGCGGGTTCGCGGGGCTCGTCGATGCCGTCGGCGGGGTCGACATCTGCGTCGAGAGCGCGATGAACGACCCCCGGGCCGGCATCAACCTGCAGCCGGGCTGCCAGACTCTCGATGGCCCCAACGCCCTGGGTTACGTGCGCTCCCGCTACCTCGACCCGCGCGGCGACCTCGGCCGGTCCGACCGGCAGCGGGCCTTCCTCAGCGCCCTGATGAGCAAGATCGCCCGCCCTTCGACGGTGCTCCTGCCCTGGCGGTACTGGGCGGTGTGCACCTCTGGAGCTCGCGGCGTGCAACTCGGCGAGGACACCTCGCTCGGGGAGGTGATCGAGGCGGCACGCACGTTGAAGTCCGTGTCGGGCGGCAACGGGCATTCCCTCGTCGTGCCGGTCGCCAATGTCGCGCTCCGCACCCGTGCCGGATTGGCGGTCAGTTGGGATGCCGCCAAGGCCAAGGCTCTCTTCGGTGCCCTCCAGCGCGACGAACCCCTCACCGCCTCGCAAGTCCCGAGCAACTGAGCCAGGCCGGCGCCGACGCTCAGCCGGTCAGCCCGAAGCGGGGCAAGAGGACGTTGTCGACCATGGACAGGGCCGACCCGATGGCCATGTGCATGTCGAGGTACTGGTAGGTCCCGAGGCGCCCGCCGAAGAACACGTCGGGCTCGCGCGCGGCCCGCTCCCGATAGGCGACCAGCCGGGCGCGGTCCTCGGGCGTGTTGACCGGGTAGTAGGGTTCGTCGCCGGCCCCGGCGAACCGCGAGTATTCCCGGTGGATGATCGTCGCATCCGGCGCCATCTCGCGCTCGGGGTGGAAGTGCCGGAACTCCAGGATCCGGGTGAACGCGACATCCGGGTCGGGATAGTTCATGACCGACGTCCCCTGGAAATCGCCCACGGCCAGCCGCTCCTCGACGAGGTCGATGGTCCGCCAGCCCAGTTCCCCCTCGGCCGATCCAAAGTAACGGTCCACCGGCCCGGTGTAGACCACCGGCACCGAGCCCACGACCGCCCCCTGGTGGACCGGCTGCGCGGCGTCGAAGAAGTCGACCCCGAGCCGGACCTCGATGTTGGGGTGGTCGGCCATCCGAGCCAGCCACGCGGCATACCCGTCGACCGGCAACCCCTCCCAGGTGTCGTTGAAGTAGCGGTTGTCGTAGGTGTAGCGCACCGGGAGCCGGGTGATGATGTCGGCCGACAGTTTCTCCGGGTCGGTCTGCCACTGCTTGGCCGTGTAGTGCGCGATGAACGCCTCGTAGAGCGGGCGCCCGATGAGGGAGACCCCCTTCTCGACGAAGTTGGCCGGCACCCGGTCCCCCAGTTCGGCGGCCTGCTCCCGGATGAGCGCGCGCGCCTCCTGCGGCCCGTAGGCGGCCCGGAAGAACTGGTTGATCGTCCCGAGGTTGATCGGCAGCGGATACACCTCACCGCGGTGGCACGAGTACACCCGGTGAACGTAGTTCGTGAAGCCGGTGAACCGGTTGACGTACTCCCAGACGCGCCCGTTGCTCGTGTGGAAAAGGTGGGCGCCGTACTTGTGGACCTCGATGCCGGTCTCCGGGTCGATCTCGCTGTAGGCGTTGCCGCCGAGGTGCGAGCGCCGGTCGAGCAGGAGCACCTTGGTGCCCCGCTGCGCCAGTTGTTCGGCGACGGTGAGCCCGAACAGGCCGGCCCCGACGACGACGAGGTCGTGATTCACGACGTTCCCTTTCCGGTCCGGTTGTTGAGGGCCACCCGGGCCCGGTATGCCGTGCGCCGCACCGACTCGGGGACGAGCCGGTAGCCGCCGCGCAGGGCCACATTACGGGCGAACTCCGCCCCAGTGATGAAGCCGAGCCGCCGGAAGCGCCGCTGCAACTCGATCTCGGAGCGGCATAGGCGGGTGCCGCCGCGGCGCGCGTAGGCGCCCGCTCCGACGCGGTAGGCGACGAGCGGTTCGTCGATGTTGACGAACACCGCGCCCGCCTGGAGCATCCGCGCGAACAGCCAGTAGTCCTCGAGGTAGCGCACGTCCTCGTAGCCCCCGACACCCTGCACGACCGAGCGGCGATACATCACGCTCGGGTGGTGGACCGGCTGCGCCCACCGGGCCTGGCGGGCGATCGCCTCCGGGCTCGAGGGCACCCGGCGCACCAGCCCCGGGTGCGTGGGGTCGGTGTCGAACTCGACGATGGCGGACCCGACGAGGTCGGCCCCCTCGGCAAGAACCGGCAGTTGGCGGGCAAACCGGGCCGGCAGGGACACGTCGTCGGCGTCCTGACGGGCCACGATGTCGTGGGCGCACGCCTCGAGCCCGGCGTTGAGGGCCCGCCCGAGGCCGACGTTGGTGGGCAACTCCACGACCTGCACCGGCACCGGGGAGGCCGCCACCACCTCGTCGAGGGTCCGGCGCAGCGGGTCCCCGATGGGCCCGTCGACGACGACCACGACCTCGGCGGGCGCCACCTCCTGATCGGTCGTCACCGACACGAACGAGCGCGCGAACGGCTCGGCGGCGTCCCCGGCATACACGGGGAGCAGAACCGAAAACGGCGGCAATGCGGGCATGGTCAGACCCGGTCGGCGTCGAGAAAGGCCGGCCGGACCGAGGGGTCGGCGTCGGCGAGCACCGCCGCCGTCGACCGGGGCCGGGTGCGCAGGCCGTCCCGCAGGCCACGCAGGCCGGCGCGGCGCAGCGTGGCCCGGTCGCTGGAGTGCCGCGCGGTCCGCGCCCAGCGGCGCAGGGTGGACCCGGCATACATGACCCGCTCCCCCGCGGCCAACGCCCGGCTGCGGGTCAAGGTCCAGACCTTGTTGCGGACCTCGAAGTAGAAGCGTTCCCCCGGGTCGACGTCGGTGCCGCCGAACACCTTGGTCTCGTGCCGCACGACCGACGCCGGGCAGAGCAGGCCCTTGCGGTCCCGCAGCAGCCGGGCGGTGTATTCGAAGTCGTCGTTCCACAAGAAGAAGTCGGCGACCGGCAACCCGACCTCGCGGATCCGGGCGGCGTCGAGGAGGAGCGAGACGAACGAGGCGGTGCGCACCGCGATGCAGCCGAGCGCGGCCGCGTCGTTGCGTTCGCCGGGGAGGACGAAGGGCTTCTCCCGGGGGGTGTTCATCGGGTGAGCCCGCCCGTCGACCCACTCGACCCGGCTGGCGACCACCACCGGCGGGCCGAACGACCAGCCCGCGGCATACTCCTCCCGGACCGACACCAAGGCGGCCAACGCGCCCGGCTGCGGGATGGTGTCGTCGTCCATGATCCACACCGCGTCGGCGTCGAGATCGAGCGCGCGCGCGATGCCGAGGGCGAACCCGCCGGCCCCACCGGTGTTGGTGGCGCAGCCGACGAGGTCGACCTGCGGAAAGGACTGCGCCACCATCGCGGCCGTGCCGTCGGTGGAGGCGTTGTCGACGACGACGACCGCGTCGGGGGCCGGGTCCTGGGTGGTGACGGCAGCCAGGCACCGTTCGAGCAACTCGCGGCGGTTCCAGGTGACGACGACCGCGACGACCCGGGTGGCTGCCGGGCGCCCAGCGGGCCGCCCGGCAGTCCCCGACACCACGTCAGCCACGCAGCAGGTGGCGGGCCATGACGATCCGCTGCACCTGGTTGGTGCCTTCGTAGATCTGGGTGATCTTGGCGTCGCGCATCATCCGCTCCAGCGGGAAGTCGCGGGTGTAGCCGGCGCCACCGAGCAACTGGACCGCGTCCGTCGTCACCTTCATCGCGACGTCGCTGGCGAAGCACTTGGCCGCCGCGCCGAAGAAGGCGAGGTCGTTGTCGTGCCGTTCGGACTTGGCCGCGGCGACGTAGACGAACTGGCGGGCCGCTTCCAACTCCATCGCCATGTCGGCGAGCATGAACTGGATGCCCTGGAACTCGGCGATCCGCTTGCCGAACTGCATGCGCTCCTTGACGTAGGCCAGCGCCCCGTCGATGGCGCCCTGGGCGATGCCGACGGCCTGCGCGCCGATGGTGATCCGGGTGTGGTCAAGGGTGCGCAGCGCGATCTTGAGGCCCTCACCGGGCTTGCCGACCATCCGGTCGCCGGGGATGCGGCAGTTCTCGAAGACGAGTTCGCGGGTCGGGGAGCCCTTGATGCCGAGCTTGCGCTCCTTGGGGCCGAAGCCGAACCCTTCGTCGGACTTCTCGACGACGAACGCGGTGATGTTGTTGCCGCGCGGCCCGTCGGGGTCGGTGACGGCGAGGACGGTGTAGTACTCGGCCACCCCGGCGTTGGTGATCCACGCCTTGTGCCCGTTGAGGATGAAGTCGTCGCCGTCGGCGTCGGCGCGGCAGGTCATCGCCGCGGTGTCGGAGCCGGCTTCGCGCTCGGACAGACCGTAGGCGAACCCGGCCTCGCCGCGGGCCAGCGGCGGGAGGTACTTGTGCTTGACCTCTTCGGAGGCGCCAAGGATGACGGGCATCGAGCCGAGCTTGTTGACGGCGGGGATGAGGCTGGCGCTGGCGTCGGCGCGGGCCACTTCCTCGATGACGATGCAGGTCGCGAGCGCGTCGGCGCCGGCCCCGTCGTACTCCTCGGGGACGTGCGGAGCGAAGAACTCGCTCTGGACGAGCGCGTCGTGCGCCTCTTGGGGGTAGCGGGCGTTTTCGTCGACGTCCGCGGCATACGGGGCGATGAGATCGGTGGCGATGTCTCGCACCGTTTCACGGATCATCCGGTGTTCGTCGGAGATTTGGAAAAGGTCAAAGTCGGTGGCTCCACTCACGAACGCCAAGGTTACCGTCGCCGTATGCCGCGCGCTCGGCTTCCGTGTTCGTTCTCACCCGCCGCGCCGGGCGGGTGCGGCGGGGGCGGGCCGGGGCCGGGCCGGAGGCGGCGGGGCCCGGCCGGGGTCAGCGGCCGTGGAGCAGGTGCCAGAGATGCCCGTGCGGGTCGTCGGTGACCAGTTCGGGGAGCACCTCCCGTTCGAAGGCCTCCAACCCGGAGGTGTCGTAGGCCACCTCGGCGAAGTTGGCGATGCAGTAGGTCATGCCGGCCTGCTCGAGGGCCCGCAGGCGCTCGACGATCTGCTCGGGGGTGCCGCACCCGATCGACCCGGCGTAGTGGCGCATCCGGGCCTCGACCTTGTCCTCGGGCACGCCGCCGCGTTCGAGGCGGTCGCGGATGAGGGCGAGCCGGTCGTCGATCTCGCCCTGGCTGTGGCCGATGATGATGTCGTAGTTGGACGAGCGGACGATCTCGCCGGGGTCCCGGCCGAGGTCGCGGCAGTGCTCGACGAGGATGGCGTTCTTGGCTTGGAACTCCTGGAGGCCGCCGAAGAAGTTGGTGTAGTCGGCATACTGGGCCGCGATCCGCAGGGTCACCTTTTCGCCGCCGCCGGCGATCCACAGCGGTATGCCGTTGGCCCGGCTCCCCGGAACCGCCGCCCCCTGCAGCGGCAGCGGGAAGTTCATCGCGCCGTCGACCTGGTAGTGCCTGCCGTCGAAGGTGCCGTAACCGGTCGTCCACATCTGGCGCATGATCTGCACGCCCTCACGCAACTGGCCCAGGCGTTCGCCGGCGCGCGGGAAACCGTAACCGTAGGCGCGCCACTCGTGTTCGTACCAGCCGGCTCCGATGCCCATCTCGACGCGACCCTCGGAGACGATGTCGACGGTCGTGGCGACCTTGGCGAGGTAGGCGGGGTTGCGGTAGCCCATGCACGTACACATCTGCCCCAGCCGGATCCGTGAGGTGATGCCCGCGAAGGCCGCCATCAGCGACCACGCCTCGTGGGTGGCTTCCTCGGTGGGGTGCAGCAGGGTGTGGAAGTGGTCGAACACCCACAGCGAGGACCACCCCTCGTTGGCGTCGGCGCGCCGGGCCAGACCGGCCATGACGCCCCAGTGCTGCGCCGGGTCGATGCCGACGAGGTCGTGCCGCCAACCCTGGGGGATGAACAGTCCGAACTTCATGGGGCACTCCTCGCGATGGCGACGTATGCCGCCCCCGAGCGGCAGCGGCATACCCCACCCAACTCGCCCCGGCTCCCGGATGCAACACCGGGCCCGACGGACGGTTCAGGCGAGCAGCGTGCGCAGGTCGGGGACGAGGGCGCGGAAGGCCCGGCCGCGGTGCGAGATGGCGTTCTTGGCCTCGGGCGTGAGCTCGGCGGTCGTCCGGTCGGCGCCCTCGGGCACGAAGATCGGGTCGTAGCCGAACCCGCCGTCGCCCCGCGGGGCCCGCAGCAGGTGACCGACGAGCCGACCCTCGGCAACGGCATACCGGCCGTCGGGCAGCGCGAGCACGGCGGCACAGACGAAGGCGGCGCCCCGGTGGTCGTCGGGCACGTCGGCGAGTTGGTCGAGGAGGAGGGCGAGGTTGGCCGCGTCGACGTGCGCGCGGGACGCGCCCGAATGCCGGCCGGACCAGCGCGCGGAGAACACCCCGGGGGCCCCGCCGAGGACATCGACGGCGAGCCCGGAGTCGTCGGCGAGGGCCGGGCAGCCGGTGGCGGCGGCGACGGCGCGGGCCTTGAGGAGGGAGTTGCCCGCGAACGTCACCTCGGTCTCGGGCACGTCCGCGACCTGCGGGTAGGCGCTGACCCCGACGATGTCGAGGTCGAGGTCGGCGACGACGTCCCCGAGGATCGCGGTGAGTTCGTCCACCTTGTGCGCGTTGCGGGTGGCCAGGACCACGCGCCGGGTCATCGGACCCGCTCGCGGGCCGGTGCGGACAGCGCCGCGGCTTGCAACTGGGTGAGTTCGGCGCAGGCGCCGGTCGCGAGGTCGAGGAGTGCGTCGAGGCGACCGCGGTCGAAGGCTGCGCCCTCGGCGGTGCCCTGGACCTCGACGAAGCGCCCGGCCCCGGTCATGACGACGTTCATGTCGGTGTCGGCGGTCGAGTCTTCGGGGTAGTCGAGGTCGACGACGGGTATGCCGCCGACGATGCCGACGCTGACGGCGGCCACCGAGTCGAGGAGGGGGCGGGCGGTGGCGGGCAGCAGCCGGCGCGCCCGGGCGTCCTCGATGGCGTCGGCGAGCGCGACGTAGGCCCCGGTGATCGAGGCGGTGCGCGTGCCGCCGTCGGCCTGGAGGACGTCACAGTCGAGGACGAGGGTGTTTTCGCCCAGGGCCTTGGTGTCGATGACGGCGCGCAGGCTGCGCCCGATGAGGCGGCTGATTTCGTGGGTGCGCCCGCCGATCTTGCCCTTGCGGGACTCGCGATCGCTGCGGGTGTTGGTCGAGCGGGGCAGCATCTCGTATTCGGAGGTCACCCAGCCGGTGCCGCGACCCTTGAGCCAGCGCGGCACGCCCTCGGTGAAGGAGGCTGCGCAGAGGACCCGGGTGCGGCCGAACTCGACGAGGACGCTGCCCTCGGCGTGGTCGAGCCAGTTGCGGGTGAAGGAGATGTGGCGCAGCTGGTCGGGGGCGCGGCCGTCGTGCCGAGGGGTGGAGGTCATGGGGGCAACGCTAACCGTCGCGACGCTCCCGCAGCGCCGCCCCCTTGGCGTGCGCCTGGTCGCGTAGGTCGGCCCGGAAGGCGTCGAGGGCTTGCCGCAACCGCTGGGCTTCGGTGTCGGCGCTGGTGTCGGGGCTGGCGCCGGTGCTGGCGCCGGTGCTGGCGCCGGCCGCGAGGATGCGCACGGCGAGCAGGCCGGCGTTGCGCGCGCCCCCGATCGAGACCGTGGCCACCGGCACCCCGGCGGGCATCTGAACGATGGAGAGCAGCGAATCCATCCCGTCGAGGTAGGCCAGCGGCACCGGCACCCCGATCACCGGCAGCGAGGTGACCGACGCGAGCATCCCCGGGAGGTGGGCCGCGCCCCCGGCACCGGCGATGAGGACCCGCAGCCCTCGCTCGGCGGCCGTGCGCCCGTAGGCGATCATCTCCTCGGGCATCCGGTGGGCCGAGACGACGTCGGCCTCGTAGGCGACCCCGAACTCAGTGAGAGCCTCGGCGGCCTTGCTCATGACGGGCCAGTCGCTGTCGCTGCCCATGACCAGGCCGACGACGGGGGTGGGGTCGCTCATTCGCGCACGCTCCCTTGCAGGTATGCCGCGGCGTGCCCGGCGCGCTCACGCGCGTCGCCGAGGTCCTCGCCGCTGACGTTGACATGTCCGATTTTGCGGCCGGGTCGCACGCCCTTGCCGTACATGTGCACCTTGGCCCCCGGGTCGCGGGCCATGACGTGCCGGTAGGCCGAGTAGATCTCCTCGTCGTCCCCACCGAGGACGTTGGCCATGACGGTCCAGGGGTGGTGGGGCGTGGGGTCACCGAGCGGCAGGTCGAGCACGGCCCGCAGGTGCTGCTCGAACTGACCGGTCACCGCGCCGTCCATGGACCAGTGGCCCGAGTTGTGCGGGCGCATCGCGAGTTCGTTGACGAGGAAGCCGCCCTCGGGCGTCTCGAAGAGTTCGACGGCGAGCACCCCGGTGACACCGAGGTCGCCGGCGATCCGCAGCGCGGTCGCGGTGATCTGGGCGGCCAGGGCCGGGTCGATGCCGGGGGCCGGGGCTAGCACCTCGGTGCAGATCCCGTCCGTTTGGACCGTCTCGACGACCGGCCAGGCCGCGGCCTGCCCCGAGGGGCTGCGCGCGATGAGCGCGGCCAACTCGCGCACGAAGGGCACCCGCTCCTCGAGGAGCAACCCGGTGTCGGTGGTTTCCGGCCGAGACAGCCAGTCGCGCACGTCCGCGGGCTGGTCGGCGATGAGCACCCCCTTGCCGTCGTACCCGCCGCGCGGAGTCTTGACGACGACCGGCCACCCGGTCTGCGCGCCGAACGCCTCCACCTGCGCCTCGGTGCGCGCCACGGTCCACCGCGGCACCGGTATGCCGCCCGCGGTCAGTCGCTCTCGCATCGCCACCTTGTCTTGCGCGAAGACGAGGGCCGCCGGGGAGGGGTGGAGCGGCATACCCTCGGCAACCAGGGCAGCCAGGACGGGTGCGGGGACGTGTTCGTGGTCGAAGGTGACGACGTCACAGTCGCGGGCAAAGGCGAGGACGGCGGCCAGGTCGGCGTGCGACCCGACCGGCGCGGAGGGGATGACGAGGGCCGCCGACGCATCGGGCGCCTCGGCGAGGACGCTCAGGGTCACCCCCAGTTCCGCGGCCGGGCCGGCGCACATCCGCGCCAACTGACCCCCACCGATGATCCCGACGACCGGGAAGCCCCCCGGGGCACGTTGCGGCTGCGACACGGTGCGAGCCTAGCCGCGTCCGGGGGGATAGGCTGCCGTGGTGTCCAGTCCCGGTCCCCGTCCTGGCCTGCTCGCGCGGGTCCGCGGGATGGTTGACACCCTCTACCGCGAGGTCATCAAGTTCGGCATCGTCGGTGGCGTCGCGTTCGTGATCGACATGGGGTCGTTCAACCTGCTGCGGCATACGGTGTTGTCGGCCAAACCGACCACGGCCACGGTCCTGTCCGCGACCCTGGCGACCGTCTTCGCGTGGATCGGCAACCGGGTGTGGACGTTCCGGCACCGGCGCAACCGGCCGGTCCATCACGAAGCCGCGCTCTTTGTCGGCACCAACGGGGTCGCCATGGGGGTGCAGGTCGGGGTGGTCGCGCTCTCCCACTACGTGCTGGGCCTGCAGACCATCACCGCCGACAACGTCGCCAAGTTCGTGGGGATCGTGCTCGGCACCATCCTGCGCTTTTGGGCCTACCGCGCGATCGTGTTCGCCGGGGAACTCGACCCCTCCGAGGACGCCGACAGTTCGTCGACCCCACCGGGCGCCTGAGTCCGTGCCTGCGCGTCGACGCCTCCGGGCTCCTAGCACCTGAGCGCGCCACTACTCGAACCTTGCTGTGACGAGCGCTTGCGGTGGGAAAGGGGTACTTCGCCGCCCGTCCGTTGGGGTGCGAAGTGGACGTTGGGCACTTCAGGCGGGAAAGGGGTGACCAATGGGAAGAGGCGGACAGCCTGGCAAAGACCGTCCGCCTCTTGCGTGGTAGCGGGGGCAGGATTTGAACCTGCGACCTCCGGGTTATGAGCCCGGCGAGCTACCGAGCTGCTCCACCCCGCGTCGGGTGACCAACCGTCCGCCCTCCGAGGAGTTCGTGCCGGTTGCTCGGCTCCACGAGGTTACGTGATCGTCGCCGCTGCACCAAATCGCCGCCTCCGTCACCCCTTTCCCGCCTGAAGTGCCAAACGTCCACTTCGCACCCCAACGGACGGGCGGCGAAGTGACCCTTTCCCACCCGCAGCTCACGACGGCTGGCTACCTGACCCACCCGAAGCTCACGACGGCTGGCTACCTGACCCACCCGAAACCCACGGCCGCTGGCTACCTGACCCACCCGAAGCCCACGGCGAGTGGCTACCTGGCCCAGGCCCGGCCGCCAACCGCTGGCTGCCCGACCCCTACGGAGAGGGCGAGGGCGACGGGGAAGCCGCCGGCGACGGGCTGGCGCCGGGCAAGGCACCCGCGGCGGCGGCGGCCTTGGCGATGGCAGCCTCCAGCCGCTTCTGGGCCGCCCCGTAGGCCGTGAAGTCGCCGGCCTTGAGCGCGTCCTGACCCGCGGCATACGCGGCCTGGATTTCCTCGATAGCCGCCGCCAACTGCGCCGTCGGCGACTGCTGCGGCGGAGTTGTCCCGGGGCTCGGCGTGGCGCCGGGGCTGGGTGTGCCCTCCCCGGTCGCGGCGCCGGAGTTGCCGCCGAACAGCCCGTCGAGGGCCTGCCCGAGGGTTTCACCCCAGGCAACCTTCTTGCCGAAGACCGCGACGGTCGCCTTGATCTGGGGGAACGACCCGCCCTCCTTGGCCGCCTGGACGTACATCGGCTGCACGTAGAGCAAGCCGCCACCCACGGGCAGGGTGAGCAGGTTGCCGAACGTCAGCGTCTTGCCGGCCTGCCGGTTCTGGGCGATGAACTGGCTGAGGTTGAGCGACTCGGTCGGGCTCTGGGACCGCTCCGTCGACACCTCGATCTGGTTCTGGATCTGCCCCGGCCCGTCGACCGCAGACGCCTGCGGCAATTCGAGCAACCGCATCGAGCCGTAATCCGTCGACGGTTTCCCCGCCTCGGCGCCGGCATCGGCGTCGACCGCGAGGAACCCGCGCAGGATCTCGCGCGCCCCACCGACCGGGATGAACGTCGTCGTCAACGAGAACGTCGGCGCCGACTGCCCAGGCATCGCCAGCGACTGGTAGTACGTCGGCTGATCCTGAGCCTGGCTCGGATGCGTCGGGTCCTTGGGAACCCGCCAGAAGTCCTGACCGCCGTAGAACGCCGCAGGGTCGGTCACGTGGTACTTGGTCAGCAGTTGCCGCTGCACCTTGAACAAGTCCTGCGGGTAGCGCATGTGCGACATCAACTGACTGGAAATCTCCGAGATCGGCCGCACCGAGCCGGGGAAAATCTTGCCCCACGCCTTGAGCAGCGGATCGGAGGTGTCCCAGCCATAAAGGCGGACCGTGCCGTCATAGGCATCGACGGTCGCCTTGACCGAGTTGCGAATGTAATTGACCCGACCGGTCGCCACATTGACCACCCGCGAAGCCTCACTCACCGAGTCCGACGTCGCATCCGCCAAATCGGTCAGCCGCGAATTCGGGTAACGATCACTGGTCGTGTACCCGTCGACGATCCACTGAATCCGGCCATCGACCACGGCGGGGTAGATGTTGCCGTCGATGGTCAGCCACGGCGCGACCCGTTCGACGCGCTCCTTGGGCTCGCGGTGGTCAAGGAGCCGGGATGCGGCGTTGACCTGGTCGGACAGGATGAGTTTGGGCTCGCGGTACTTCACGGCATACGCCAACTGGCGCAGCGTGGACCCCATGGGAACCCCGCCCGCCCCGGCATACGTGTTGCTCTGCCGGCCACCGGCACCGGCGTCGTCGGGATAGTCGAATTCGCGCGGGGCGGCCCCGGTGGGCGCGCCGACGACCGAATACGAGGGGGATTCCTCCCCGAAATAGACCCGCGGCTCGTACTTCCCGAAGGCATCCGCCGACTGGTTCAGGCCACCGGCGAAGAAGACCGGGTCGCCCTCGATGGTGCGCCGGTTGCCGAACGCCCCGACAAAACCGAAACCGTGCGTATAAACCGTGTGGTCGTTGACCCAGTTCCGTTGCCCCGACGGCACCCCCGAGAGCCGCAATTCGCGCACCGCGACAACCGCGTCGGACACCTTGCCGTCGACCCGGTAACGGTCGACGTCCAAGGTGTCGGGGAAGGCGTAGTAGGAGCGCAACCCTTCGAACTGCTGGAAGGTGCGCGAGACGACGTTGGGGTCGACGAGGCGGATCCCGGGGATCGTCCCGGCACTGTCGCGCAACTGGCCGGGCTGGGCGTCGGTGACCGCGGCATACGGAGTCGTCGTCACCTTGTCTACGCCGTATGCCGCCCGCGTCGCCTCGATGTTGCGGGCGATGTACGTCGACTCCAGGGACAACTCGGAGGGCTTGACCTTGAGGGTCTGGACGAGGGCGGGGTACACGCTGCCGACGAGGACGGCCGTGACGACGAGCAGGATGACCCCGATGATCGGCAACCGCAGGCTCTTGGTGACGATCGAGGCGAGGAAGAAGACCGCGCACATGATGGCGGCCGCGGCGAGGATGGTGCGCGTCGGCAGCACCGCGTGAGCGCCGGTGTAGGTCATGCCGGTGAGCAGGTCGGAGTCCTCGGTCGTCAACGAGTAGCGGTCGAGCCAGTAGGCCCCCGCCCGCACGAGGGCCAACAGCGCACCGAGGATGCCGATGTGGGTCAGGGCCGCCGGCGTGGAAGGGCCGCGACCGGGCAGTTGCAGCCCGCCGTAGACGTAGTGGGTGAGGATCGCCGCGACGAGCGCCAGCACAAGGACGACCGTGACGAAACTGACGACGGCCCGCCACCAGGGCAAGGTGAAGACGAAGAACCCGATGTCGAGGCCGAATTGCGGCTCGACCCGCCCGAAACTGCCGCCGTTGCGCCAGAGCAGGAACGTGTCCCACAGGCCCATGCTCCCCGTACCCGCCAACACCCCAAGCCCCGCGGGAATCACGATCTGACCGAGTTTCCGCAACGGCTCCAAGGCCCGGCGGTACTGGTCGAGAGTCTGCTGCGCCACCGTCACCGGCACGATGAACGGCCGCAGCCGGTGCCCGAGATAGAGGCTGCTGCCGACCGCACCGGCCATGAGGACGAACCCGCCGACGAACAGCCCAGCCTTGCTGGCCAGTTGGGTGAGGAAAACCTGGCGGTACCCCACGGAGTCGTACCACCACAGGTCGGTCGCGAGCTGAGCCAGAAGGGTGCCTACGACGAACAACCCGACGAGGATCGCGATCGTCGGCGCCAGCGCGCCCCGGCGCGCCCGCCCGCCCGGACCACCGGGGCGGCCTGGAACCGGGGCCCCATGATCCCCGCGGCCCCCTCTCCCCCCACGGCCCGCGGGGTGGCCCGCGTCGCTGTCGGCCCCTTCGGCCCGGCGCCGGCCCCCGCCACCGGCCGGCCCGCTCCGATCGGCGCCTTCGCCACCCCCGGACCTGCCGTCCTCGGGGTCCTGACCCTCGGGCTCTGGGCCTTCGCCGGGCCACTCCGGTCGACTCACGTGCCTGCCTCCTTGCGCGGCATCCAGCCGCCCGCAACTGCCACGGTGTAAGCCTCCAACCTACCCGCACCGGCGCGCTGCCCGGGGCGATGGGGCACGATGGACCGATGCCATCGACCTCCCCGACGACCGACCCGCTCGACCTGGTCGCCCTCGACATCGAACGTCACGTCGCCGCCGCCGGCTGGGACCAGCCGCTGCGCCTGTTCGCCCTGGTACCGACGGCGGACCTCATCCGTGAGGAACCCCACCTGGCCGCCGACCCCTCGGTTGCGGACCTCGCTCCCGGAGCGCTCTCGGCCGTCGAACAAGAGGGTATGCCGCCCGCGGCCACCGTGGAGGAGACGCTCGCCGCGCTCGCCTGGCCCTCGGGGGTGATCGGGGCCGCGGTCGTGCTCGAACGCCTCGTCGTGCCCCCCGAGGCCGAGGCCGGACTCCCCGACGATCCGGCGGCGGCCCTGCGGCAGTTGGCGGAGCACCCGTTGCGCCAGGACGTCCGGCTCGTCGTCGCGGTGACCCGGGACGGGCGGTCCTGCTGTCTGCTGCGGCAGCGGGCCCATGACCGTGACGACCGGGTCGCGCGCGGGCGGGACATCGCCCCCGGCCTGCTCGAGGCGCTGCGCGCGACCTTCGAGCCCGACTGACCCGCCGCCGACCGGCGCCGAGCGGCCCACACGCTGACCGCCGCGTGACGACCGAGGAACGCCGACCGGCGCGGACGGCATACCCGGCAGAACGTCAGCGGGTGCAGGTGGGCAAACTCCCGGCCGTCCCGGAGGCGATGGCCCGCACGGCGCCCAGGGCCTGGGGGAAGTTCTCGACCTTGACGACCTGGAGCCCGGCGGGCACATGCCCGACGACCTCGTCGCAGTTGTCCGCGGGCGCGAGGAAGTAGGCGGCCCCGCCGGCCTTGGCGCCGGCCAGTTTCTGCTGGATGCCCCCGATCGCCCCGACACTCCCGTCGTCGGCGATGGTGCCGGTGCCGGCGATGCTCTTGCCGCCGGTCAGTTCTCCCGGGGTGAGCACGTCGTAGATGCCCAGGGCGAACATCATCCCGGCCGACGGCCCACCGACCGCCCCGGCATGAATGGAAATGCCGACCGGCAGCGTGTAGGCCACCCGCATGTACACCCCGACCGAGGGCACCCCCTGGCGGTCGACAGCCGTCACACTGACCGGGATCTCGGTGCCGGAGCGCCGCACGACGAAAGCGATCGTGTCCCCAGCCTTGCGGCCACGCACCGCGGCCCGAACCGCGGCCGGGGAGGTTGCCGGTTTGCCGTCAACGCTGACGAGGACATCGCCGGTCTTCAAGACCGCGGCCGCCGGTGACCCGTCGAGGGTGCTGGCCACCTCGATCCGGGTTTGGACGTCCTTGCCGAGGGCGCGCTCGGCGACGGCGGCGGCGACCTGCTGCGAACCCTCCATCTCGGCGGCGTTCTCGTCACGGACCTGCTGTCGGGTCGCGTTCTTGGGGAAGATCTCCTCTTCGGGGTAGATCGCCTGCGTCCCATCGAGTTTGGCGGCGAGCAGGTCGTAGACGGTGACCCGCTGCCCTGGCCCGCCGTGCACCTGCACGGTGGTGAAAAACAGCTGCCCGCCGCTTGCTTCGCGCGGCTGATCCTTGACCTCGATGATCTGGGTACCGTCCAAGAGGCCCAAGGTGTTGGTGACCGGGCCGGGCGACATCACGGCATACGGCATCGGGATGAGCGCCAAGACCGCAGCGAGCGCGATGGCGACGAACGTCAACGTCAGCAGCAGGCCGGCCCGCCGGGAGGCGCGCCGCGGGTCGGGGCCCTCGTCAATACCCGAGTCGCCGATGTCCGCCGGAGCGCGACGCGATCCGAAGCGCGCCGTCATGCCAGCCCCACCCATTCGGTGCTGCCCTCGGCGAGCGCCTGGTGTTTCCAGATCGGCACCTCGGCCTTGAGGGAGTCGATGAGGTCGCGGGCTGCGGCGAAGGCCTCACTCCGGTGGGGGGCCGCCGCCGCAACCACCACCGCGAGGTCCCCGACGGCGAGGGCACCGACCCGGTGAATCGCGGCGAGCCGGGCGTGGGGGTTGCGCGCGGCGACGGCGGCCCCGACCTCGGCGAGGCGCTCCACCGCGCTGGGGTGCGCGGTGTAGTCCAGGGAGGTCACGGCCACGCCGTGGTCGTGATCGCGCACGACGCCGAGGAAGACCACGACGGCGCCGCAGGAATCGTCGCGGACGGCGCCGACCGCCTCGTCGATCGACAGGGGGGCCTCCCGCACGTCCGTGTGGGGCGCGGCGGAGCCGGTCGGGTGGGTCATGGGGGTTCCTTGGCAGCGACGACGGGGCTGGGGAGGTCATATCACGGGAACGTTGGTGTCCGCCGAACCCGCGGCCGGTATGCCGACCCGCCCGATCCCCGGTATGCCGTCCCGTCGGTCCTCCGTCTGCCGTCGCGCCGGGCTGTCGGTATGCCGTCCGGCCGGTCCTCGGCTCGCCGCCGGGCGGTCCCCGGGAACCAATGGCGGGCCCACGTGGTTGGCTTGAGAGCGCCCCACTCCCGCCGATCCCAGGAGAGACCATGACCAGTGCGGACCGGCCCGCGAACACCGGGCCCGGCGACGAGCCGAGCGGCCTGCCCCCCGAACTGGAAGACCTCCTGCGCCAACTCACCGGCGGCGCCGAGATTCCCGCCGAACTCCGCTCGATGCTGGCCGGCGCCGGGCTCGACCGGATCGACCCGGCGATGATGGGGGTGCTCACCCACCAGATTCAGGCGTTGATGACCGGCGGCGCAAGCGGGGACGGCGGCTTCGACGACGAACAGGCGACCGGCATCGCGCGCAAGGTCGTTGCCACCGAGGGCGATCCCAGCATCACCGAGGGGCAGACGGCGCGAGTGCGCGACGCGGTCCGCACCGCCGACTTGTGGCTCGACCCGTTGACCGACCTGTCGGCCCCCGGCCTGACCGGGCGGGCCTGGAGCCGCGCCGAATGGGTGGAGGCGACGATGCCGCGGTGGGCCGACCTGGTCGAGCCGATCGCCGAGGGGGTCGGCGGCGCCGTTCAGGGGGCCTTGAGCAAGCAGTTGGGTCGACTCACCGAGGGCGGACTGCCCGAGGGCATGATCCCCCCGGGCATGAACCCCGCGGCGATGATGGCCCAGGTCGAGGCGATGATGCGGCGCGTCCACGGGGGCCTGTTCTCGGTGCAGGTCGGGCAGGGCGTCGGCACCCTCGCCACCCACGTCGTCAGCGGCTGCGAGCCCTCGTTGCCGCTCGTCGTCGCGCCCTCCGTGGTGCTCCTGCCCCGCAACGTCGACGACTTCGCCGACGGGCTGGGGGTCGCTCCCGCCGAAGTGCTGCTCCACCTGGCCGCCCGTGAGGTCGCCCGGGCCCGGCTGTTCCACGCCGTGCCCTGGCTCGGGCCGCACCTGCTCGCCGTCGTCCGCGACTACGCCCGCGGCATCGTCATCGACACCGACGCCATCGAGGCCGGCCTGTCGAGCATCGACCCCAGCGACCCGGGCGCGGTCCAGGCCGCACTCGAGGGCAAGTTGTTCGCCCCGCCCGAGCGCACCCCCACGCAGCAGCGCGCCCTCACCCGCCTGGAGTCCACCCTCGCGCTCGTCGAGGGGTGGGTCGACACCGTGACCGCCGCCGCGGTCCGCCCCCACCTGCCCGCCGCCGACGCGCTCGGTGAAGCGGTGCGGCGGCGCCGGGCCACCGGTGGCCCGGCCGAGCAGACCTTCGGGGCGCTCGTCGGGTTGGAATTGCGCCCCCGCCGGCTGCGCGACGCCGTCAACCTCTTCGCGGCCCTGGAGGCCGCGGGGGGCGCCGACCTGCGCGACCGGGCCTGGTCCCACCCCGATCTGGCCCCGTCGGCGGCCGACCTCGACGACCCCCTGGGCTACGTCGAACGCCTCACGACCCCGCAGGCCGACGCACTCGACGCCGAACTCGACGCCCTGCTCCGCGGCGAGGACCCGTCCTAGAGCCATGCCCCCACCCGCTGCCGACAGCCACGCCCACCTGCGGGCCGACGCCATCGCCGCGCTCACGGCATACCGGCCGGCCTCGCCGGTCCAGGAGCGGTTGCGCGCCGACTATCTCGACCAGTTGCGGGCCCATCCCGACGCGACCGCCAAGGCGGGACCACCGGCCCACCTGACCGCCTCCTGCCTGGTCCTCGATGCCTCCCGGCGGCACGTGCTGCTCACCTTGCACCGGCGGGCGCGGCGCTGGTTCCAGTTCGGCGGCCACCTCGAGCCCGGTGACGCCTCGCTGTGGGCGGCGGCGGCCCGGGAGGGACGCGAGGAGTCCGGGATCGCCGCAGTGACGCCCGCCCCCGGGATCGTCCACCTGGACCGGCACCTGCTCGCCGGCGATTTCGGTCGCTGCCGGGAGCATCTCGATGTCCGGTATGCCGCCCTGGTTCCCGACGGAACGACGCCGGAGGTCTCCCCCGAATCGCTCGCCGTCCGGTGGTGGCCCGTGGACGCGCTCCCCGAGGGTTCGCCGGGTGAGTTGACCGAACTCGTCCACGCGGCGATTGCTGCGCTGAGGTGACGCCGACCCACCCACGGTCGTCTGAGGCTCGCGGGACTGGTGTGACACATGAGGCGCCTTTGGCGCTCGCCACGCCGCGGCATACCGGCAACCTTCACGACCTGGTTTAGGGTTTTCGGGTCCGGGCCGCAGGGCGGCGCTATCCACGAAGAAAGACAGACATGGCTGACGAGACGTACAAGGGCGAGTTCTACTGCGTGAAGTGCAAGGAGAAGCGCGAGGCCGAGGGGAAGGTCGTGGTGTCCGAGAACGGGCGCCGCATGGCCAAGGGCAAGTGCCCCGTGTGCGGGACCAACCTCAACCGCATCCTCGGCAAGGCCTGAGGTTCGTGTCGATCGGCCCCCGACCCACGCTGGGTCGGGGGCCGATCCGCATTCGCGGCTGCCCGCGGGGGTCGATCCGTGATCGGGGCCCCGCCTGACAGCGAGCCGGGTGCGGCCCAGGGTCGAGGGCCGCGCGGCTACTCGGTGGTGATCGCCCGCAGGATGTCCACCCGCGCGGCGCGACGACCCGGCCAGAGGGCGGCCAGCACCCCGACGACCAGGGCCAGCCCGAGGAAGACCGCCAGCTGGAACCACGGCACGGCGAGCACCTCGAAGCCCTCGTCGACGAGGGAGCGCTGGATCGCCGTGCCGAAGGCCAACCCCAGGCCCATCCCGAGCCCGGCCCCGAGCAGGGCGATGATGACCGATTCCAGGCGGAGCATCGAGCGCAACTGGCGACGGCTCAGGCCCACGGCCCGCAACAACCCGATCTCGCGGGTCCGTTCGATGACGGACAGGGCCAAGGTGTTGACGATCCCGAGGATGGCGATGACGACGGCCAGGCCGAGCAGGGCATAGATGATCGTCAACATCTGGTCGATGGGTTTGCGTTGCTCGTCGGCAAAGGCGCGCTGGTCCTTGACGGTGACGACCGGGTTGTCGGAGAGCACCGCGTCGAGGCGGGACAGCACCGCGCTCTGAGAGGCCCCGGCCGCGCGCTTGACGTAGAGCATGGAGTCCTGCGGCGGCGCCCCCAGCGCGTCGAGGTCGGCCAAGGTAACGACGAACCGGCCCCCGACGAGCGCCCCCGACTCGTGGATCGACACCACGCGCAAGGTGACCTGCTGGCCGTGGTTGGTCAATGTGACCGGGTCGCCGACGGCGAGTTTGAGGGTGGCGGCCTCGTCCTTGCTCACCGAGACGGCGCCGGGGACGAGGTCGGCGAACCGGCCCGCCGTGGTGGGCACCGAGGTCAGGGCCAGCACCCGGGTCGGGTCGACGCCTTGGACGTAGGTGCGCTGGCCGTCGCGCTGGACGGCGGCGAACCGGATGACCGCAACCGTGCCGACCCCGTCGACCCCCTCGACCTTGCGGGCCACCTGCGCCGAGAACGGTTGCCCGATCGCGTTCGAGACGACGAAGTCGGCGGTCACGTCGCGCGCGATGATCCGGTCGATGCTCGCCTTCGCCGACGCGCCGAACACCGACATGAGAGTCACCAGCGCGACCCCGATCATGAGCGCGGACGCCGTCGCAGCCGTCCGGCGCGGGTTGCGCAGGGAGTTCTCGGTGGCCATGACCCCGACCACCCCGAAGACCCGCCGGTAGAGCCAACCCGCCGAGACGATGAGCGGACGCCCCGCCAGCGGGCTGATCAGCGCGACACCGAGGAGCACCCCAAGGATCCCGCCGCCGAGCCAGCGCAACTGGTTGGAGTGGACGACGACGAGACCGGCATACATAAGCCCCGCGCCGACAACGGTGAGGACCACGCCGACGATCACCCGGCGGCGCATCCCACCCTCCTGGGTGGCCGCGTCGTCGCGCATGGCCGCCACCGGGGGGACGCGCCCGGCCCGTCGGGCGGGGATGTATGCCGCGAGCATCGTCACGGCCAGCCCGACGGCATACGCGGCGACCATCGTGCGCAGGTGCAGTTCCATGGTGGCCCCGGAGAGGTCCAAGCCGACCCGGCCGAAGAGGAACCGGATGAGGTGGGCGAGGACGAACCCGAGCCCCAGCCCCACGGTGGAGCCGATCAACCCGACGAGGAAGGCCTCGAAGAGCACCGAGCGACTCACCTGGCGGCGGCTGGCCCCGATGGCGCGGAAAAGGGCCAGTTCGCGGCTGCGCTGGGCGATGAGGATGGAGAAGGTGTTGACGATGAGGAAGGCGCCGACCACGAGGGACACGGCCGCGAAGACGAGCAGGAAGGTGGTGATGAACGACAGGCCCTTTTGGATCTGACCGGCGATCGCGTTGGACACATCGTCCCCGGTCACCGCCTCGAAGCCGGACGGGAGGACCTTGGCGACCGCCGCCCGCAACTCGGCCTGGGAGGTTCCCGGCGTCGCCGTCACCCAAATGTCGGTGAACTCGTTCTTGCCCGCGAGAAACAGTTTCTGCGAGGTGGCGGTGTCGAAGACGCTGACGCTCGCCCCGAGCATGGCCCCACCCGAGGCCAGTTCGTGCAGTCCGACGAGGGTCGCGGTGAACGTCGCCTGGGTGCCCGCCGACACGAACCGCACCTTGTCGCCCAGGCGGTAGCCGCCGGTGCGCGCGGTGGCCCGGTCGAGGGCGACCTCGTCGGCGGTGGCCGGCCACCGGCCCTGGACGAGGCGTGACTGCGTGACCCCGTGGGCGGCCGGCCCGCCGGTGTGGTTGACCGCGATCCCGGGGGCGCCCTGGCCGCCGACGAGTTTGCCGTTCGTGCCGATCGCGAAGGTCGTCGAGTCGGTGACGTTGCCGTCGGCGCGGGCCGCGCCGGGCACGGCGGCGGCGGCCGCGACCAAGGAGGCCGGAACGGTGGCCGTCGTCGGGTTCTCCAGGTCCCCGGCACCGACCGGCCGGATGACGACGTCGCCGGCACTTGAGGCCGTCACGTTGAGGAAAGCCGACTCGAGGGAGTCGGTGAAGATCAACGAGCCGGCGACGAACGCGACCCCGAGGATGACCGCAGCCGCGCTCATGAAGAGGCGAACCTTGCGGGCCAGGACGCTGGCCCAGGATGCGCGCAACATCAGTGCGCCCTTGCCTGCTCATCGGCCGAGGCCGCTGCCAAAGTGTCGAGGTCGCGCATCATCGCAAGGATTCGGTCGGCGCTCGGCTCCCGCAGTTCGCCGACCACCCGACCGTCGGCAAGGAAGACGACCCGGTCGGTGCGGCTGGCCGCGCCCGGGTCGTGGGTCACCATGACGATGGTCTGCCCGAACTCGTCGACACTCGTGCGTAAGAACTTCAACACCTCGGCCCCCGAAACCGAGTCGAGGTTCCCGGTCGGTTCGTCCGCAAAGACGATGTCCGGCCGGCTCATCAACGCCCGGGCGCAGGCGACGCGTTGCTGCTGCCCACCGGAGAGTTCGCCCGGCCGGTGGGTGAGCCGATCCGCGACCCCCACCGTGGTGACGACCCGCTCGAACCACTCCTTGTCGGGAGAGCGCCCGGCAATGGCCAGCGGGAGCAGGATGTTCTCCTTGGCACTGAGCGTGGGGATGAGGTTGAAGGCCTGGAAGACGAAGCCGATCCGGTCCCGGCGCACGACCGTCAGGTCCTTCTCCTTCAACCGCGTCAGGTCGAGGTCGCCGATGAAGACGCGCCCCGACGTCACCGAGTCCAATCCCGCGGCACAGTGCATGAGCGTGGACTTCCCGGACCCGGAGGGGCCCATGATGGCGGTGAACTCACCCGCCGCGAAGTCGACGCTCACCCCGTCGAGGGCCCGCACGCTCGCGTCCCCGGCTCCGTAGGTCTTGGTCAGGTCCTCGACGCGGGCCGCGGGCAGACCGGCGCGCGTGGTTGTGGTCGTCGTCATGAGGCCACGCTAGGTGCTGGCGCGGCATACCCGCCCTGGGGGACACCCCTGAGCCGACCCCGACCCACCCTCGATCGCCTCGGGGACGGCTCGGGTGGGATGGCGCCGGGGTCGAGCCTGTGGAAAACCCGGGAGGCCGAGATGGCGGGTGTGCGAGATTGGCAGCGAGAAGGAGGTGAGCGCGGATGGCCGGTTTCTCCCCGGTGCTGCCGCTGGCGTGGGGGCTCCCCCACCGATCGGCCGAGCGGCTGCTCGCCGGGCTGACGGTGATCGTGGACGGCAGCGGTCCCGGCATCCCCGACATCACCGACTCGCTCCGCTCGGTCGGCATCGGCCGGGTCCGGTCCGGTCCGTATGCCGCCGAAGCCGCCATCTGGGCGCTCGGCGACGATGAGTTCCCGGACGCGTGGGGTGAGGAGGACGCCGGTATGCCGCCGGCCGCCGCCGTCGTGTTCGTGCGCCGGACCCCGCTCCCGTGGGTGATGGCCGCCCCTTGGGCCCGCGACGGCGTCACCCACCTGCAGGTGCACCTCGACGGACACCGAGCCCAAATCGGGCCATTGGTCATCCCGGGCGTGAGCAGTTGCATCCGCTGCCACGACCTGACCCGACGTACCGCGGCCGGGCCCCGCGGCATACCACCCGGGACGAGCGGCAGGGCGCCGGACCGGGCCACCACCCTGCTTGCCGCCGCCCTCACCGCCGTGACCCTACGCGGCGCCCTCCTCGGCGACCACGGCCTCGCCGGGGTCTCCAGCGAGATCGAAACCGGGCGGCCGGAGGTGCGGCATCGGCACTGGCCTCGGCACGTCGCCTGCCCATGCGCGGCCGAGACCGTTCCGCGCTGGGCGGTTGCGCATTGGACAATGGGGGCGTGAGCGACATTCCGCGCCGGGCGATCAGCCGATCGGTGCGCTTGGCGAGCGTGCCGCTCGGTCACGCCGGGCGGGTCGCGGTGGGACTGGGCAAACGGGTGGGTGGGGCGCCCGCCGAGGCTGTCGCGGCCCAGGTGCAGGCCCGGACCGCCGAGCAGTTGTTCAGCGTGCTCGGCCAGCTCAAGGGTGGGGCGATGAAGTTTGGGCAGGCGCTTTCGGTCCTCGAGGCGGCCATGCCCGAGGAGTTGGCCGCGCCATACCGGGCCACGCTCACCCGGCTGCAAGATGCCGCGCCACCCATGCCAGCGAGCACGGTCCACGCGATCCTCGCCGTCGAGTTGGGGCCACGGTGGCGCACGTCGAAGTTCGTCGAGTTCGACGACGAACCGGTCGCGGCCGCCTCGATCGGGCAGGTGCACCGGGCGGTGTGGCGCGACGGGCGCGAGGTCGCCGTCAAGATCCAGTACCCAGGGGCCGGGCCCGCGCTGCTCAGCGACCTCACCCAGCTGTCCCGGGTGGCCCGGCTGGCCGGGACCTGGATCCCGGGGGTCGACGTGGCCCCGATCATGAACGAGTTGCGGGCCCGGATGGAGGAGGAACTCGACTACACGATCGAAGCCGCCCACCAGCGGGTCTTCGCGCGCGCTTTCCGCGGCGATGCCGATGTCGCCGTGCCCGACGTGCTCGTCGCTTCCGAGCAGGTCATCGTCTCCGAATGGCTCGAGGGCACTCCCCTGTCCCGGATCATCGCCTCGGGGACACCGGAACAGCGCGACCAAGCCGCGGCCCTGTATTTGGAGTTCCTCCTGCGCGGTCCCCACCGGGCCCGCCTCCTCCACGCCGACCCGCACCCGGGCAACTTCCGTGTCACCCCCGACGGGCGTCTCGGCGTCCTCGATTTCGGGGCCGTCAACCGGCTCCCCCACGGGCTGCCGCCGGCCATGGGGCGCCTCATCACGGTGACCTTGGCGCAGGACGCCGCTGCGCTGACCGAGGGGTTGCGCCGCGAGGGGTTCATCCGGCGCGGGGTCGTCATTGACGAGGCGCAGTTGCTGGGGTTCCTCTCGCCGTTCCTGGAGCCGATGCGGCATACCTCGTTCACCTTGGACAGGGCCTGGTTCCGGGCCCAGGCGACCCGCATCCAGGACCCGCGCCGCCCCGATTTCCTGGTGGGCACGCGCCTCAACCTGCCGCCGGAGTACCTCCTCATCCACCGCGTCTGGCTCGGCGGCATCGGGGTGCTCAGCCAGATCGGCGGCCGGGTGCCGATGCGGGCGCTGTTGTGCGCTCACCTGCCGGGGATGGACGAGTCGGCCCTGCCGCCGGTCCTCGACTAGGTATGCCGCTTGGTCCCCCTGCGTGCCGGTCGCCCGTCCTGTCAACATTCGACCAATAGGTGGATTGTTGACGGCCGCCCGCCCGCCCTGTCAACAATCGACCAATAGGTGGATTGTTGACAGTCGCCCGGCTTCCCCGATCGCCTGCCGCCGGTCGCCCGACCTGTCAACATTCGACCAATAGGTGGATTGTTGACGGTCGCCCGGCTTTCCCGAACCTCTGCCGCCGGTCGCCCGTCCTGTCAACATTCGACCAATAGGTGGATTGTTGACGGTCGCCCGGCTTCCCCGAACCTCTGCCGCCGGTCACCCGTCCTGTCAACATTCGACCAATAGGTGGATTGTTGACGGCCGCCCGGCTTTCCCGAACATCAGCCGCCGGCCGCCGACTCTGGCATGCCGTCCGTGGTGGCGTTGACGCTGCGGGCCTGAGTCGCGGTCACTGACGTGGTCGACGAGGTATGCCGCTCCCTCACCTTCGGCCCGCTCCGTCCGGCGCGCGCTCCCGCTGCCAACTCCGGGGTTGGACTTGAGTGTGGAGTTCTCGTGGCGGGGACGATAAGAACTCCACGCTCAAGAACTAGCCGGCGCTGGGCGACGCCACACTCGCCACATCAGCCCCACGCACCTCGCCCTGTGACCGGTTTCGGCCTCGGAGAACGCTCACGCGCCGCCGTGGACGCCTCTTCCGGTGGGAAAGGGGCACTTCGCCCCCCGTCTGTTGGGGTGCGAAGTGGACGTTGGACTGTTCCGGCGGGAAAAGGGGGACGGGAGGGGCGAGCGCAAGTGGGTAGCGCGAACTACCACCAGGCGGAGTCGAGTTTGCCCTCGATGGCGCGCGCGTGCGTCCGGGTGCATGCGGGGCAGGTCCACACGACTCGGCTGCCTTCCCGGCCACGCGACCAGGTGAGTCGGGCCTGCGCCGCTTCGGCCGCGTCGCCTGGCTGCGCACCGCACTTCGCGCAAACAGGGAGCCCGTCCGCGATCGGGGCCGAGGCCGCCTGGGCTGCAGTCATCGAACGTTGGCCTTGGCGGCGGCTTTGGCTTGCCGTTTGGTCTCGCGCACCTTGAGCAGGCTGGCCTCGTCGACGATGTCGGCGACCGAACGGAAGGTTCCGGGCTCACCGTAGGGAACAGTGGCCACCTCCCAGCCGGGTGGGCGCACACCCAACTGTTTGCCCAGCAGGGCCGCGAAGATCGTTGCCTTCTGCGCCCCGAACCCGGGCAGTGCCTGAAGTCGTCGCACGAGGTCGGTGCCGTCGACCGCGCCAGTCCACACCCGGGTGACGTCACCGTCGTAGTCGTCGACGACGACCCGGGCAAGTGACTGGATGCGCCCGGCCATCGACCGCGCGTAGCGATGGACCGCCGGAGGCGTCGCGCACAGGTCGGCGAATTCGTCCGGCGCGGCCGCCGCGATCCGCCCCGGATCGAGGGTGCCGAACCGATCGAGAATCTTCGCCGGCCCGACGAAGGCGACCTCCATCGCCACCTGCTGGTCGAGAAGCATGCCGAGGACCAGGGCGAACGGATCGGCGCTCAGCACCGCGTCGGCGTGGGCGTCCTGGGACAGATGCAACTGCGGCATACGCGAAGGGTAGTGGGCGCCGGCGCCGCCGCAGCCCCGCCGAGCAAAAACGAACCAGACCTGATCAACCGGACGTGAGCCCCTCGGCAGTGGCCGGCGCCAACGCAGCCTCGCCCACCAGCACGAACTCGACCCGATCAACCGGACGTGAGCCCCTCGGCAGTGACCGGCGTCGGCGCAGCCCTCGCCGAGCGACGACGAGGGCTGCGCGGCCTGCGCGGATCAGGCAGCCACCGTTTCCTTGCGGGGGCGGCCCCGGGGGCGCTTGGTCGCCACGAGCATTCCGCGCTCGAACAACTCGCCACCCCACACCCCCCACCACACCTCGGCGGCCAGCGCGTGCGCGAGGCAGACCCGCACCGCGGGGCAGGTGCCGCACAGGGCCTTGGCGAAGGCCACATCCTCGGGAGCCTGCGGGAACCACAACTCGGCGTCGTGCACCCGGCACGGCACTATGTCGGTGGTTTCGAGGCGCTCCAGCAGCGCGAACAGATCCGTGGCGGTCACGGGATCCTCCTGCAGGTCGGCCCGGCAGGGGGTGGCGCCGGGCATGGCGGGGGGTGGGGCGGGTCGGGCCGCAGCCGCACCCGGGATCGGGGCACGCTGCGGCACCGGCCGGTGCGTGATCGCCGAGCGGGTGCGCTGCGGCGGACGGGTCCGGCTCGAGGTGGCGAGGGAGGTCATTGAGAGGTCCTGGGCGAGGTGGTCGGTAGGGGGCCATGGGGGTTCTGGTGAGCGGCGCGGCATACGACAAAGGCCGCGGTCCCGAGTCGGGATCCGCGGCCTGGTAGGCGCTGTGCTCACATCAGCACGGCGGCTCGCCAGGGGTCGGGATCTCGAACGTCGAGAGGTGGGCGCGGGCATCGATGGCGGTCAGGCCGCAACCCACCCAGGCGCCGACAGCCACGATCGACACGGCGGAGGCGCCGCGCGGTCGCACGACGACGCCGGGCTCGGCAAAGGTCTTCATCACCACAGCGGTCCTTCCTGGTCGAGGGCGGTCGGGCACGCCGACGCGGGTGCGGGCGTGCGCCCCCAGGGTAGGAGAGTGGGGCGGGCGCGCGCAACGCATTTAATTCCGAGGTCTCGTATGCCGTGCCTCAGGGCCGCACCAGCCGCCACTCCAGGGCCGGTCACGGCTCGTTTTCGGCTGCCCCCGAACCCTTTTCGCCCACCACCACGTCACCGCCGGCGACCAGGGTGAGGACGTCGGCGGCATACGTCTCCAATTTGCGGGCCCCGACGCCTCGGATCGCCACCAACTCGGCCCGCGTCGACGGGGTGGACTCGGCGATCGCGGTCAAGGTCGCGTCGGTGAACACGACGTAGGCGGGCACCTTGTCGCGGGCCGCGACCGCTGAGCGCCAGGCGCGCAACCGCTCGAAGAGCGCCTCGTCATAGGTTGCCGGGCAGGTGGCGCAACGCCCGAGGGTGCGCTCGGCACCGGTGGCCAGGTCGGCACCGCAGGTCCGGCACCGGGGCCGGGTCTTCACCCGCGCGCTCTCCCCGCGGCGGCGCCGTGGCCCGGACGTATGCCGCGCCGCCTCCGGCGCGGCCCCCTCACCGAGGAGCCCCGCGGCGGGCAGGAGGAACCGGGATGGGCGACGGGTGGCCCGCCCGCCCGGGGTGCGGGTGCCCGCCCAGGTGAGCACGAGGCGGTGACGGGCCCGGGTGACGCCCACGTAGAGGAGGCGACGTTCCTCCTCGATGGCCTCGGGTGTCTCGGCGAGCGTGATGGGGAGCAGCCCCTCGGAACAACCGATGAGGAAGACGGTGTCCCACTCCAATCCCTTGGCCGCATGGAGCGAGGCCAGCGTCACCCCCTGGACCTGCGGCGCGTGCGCGTTGGCGGCCCGCTCGTCGAGTTCGCGGACGATGTCGGGCAGGCGCACCCCGTCGCCGAGCCGGGCCAGGTCGTCGGCGAGGGCGGCGAGGGCGGAGAGGGATTCCCAGCGTTCGCGGGCCGCTCCCCCGCTGGTCGGTGGCTGGTGGGAGTAGCCGGCGCCGAGGAGGACGTCACGCACGAGGTCGGGCAACGGCACCGAACCGTCGTCGCTGCGGGCCGCGCCCCGGAGCAGGAGGATCGCCTCGCGCACCTCCCGGCGCTGGAAGAACCGTTCGCCGCCGCGGACGAGGTAGGGGATGCCGAGTTCGGTGAGGGCGGACTCGACGAGTTCGCTCTGCCCGTTGGTGCGGAACAGCACGGCGATCCCCGACGCGGGGTCGCCGGCGTCCAAGCGCTCCTTGATCGCCGCAGCGACCAGGGCCGCCTCGGCCGGATCGTCGGGCGCGTCGACCAGTTCCGGGGCGGGCGCCGGGTGCGGGACGCCGCCGGCGCCGCTCCCCCTCCCGCTCCGGTTCCCCCTCCCGTTCCCGTCCGCGCGGTTCGCCTTCTCCGCCTCCGCGCCCGCCACCGACTGCAACTCGACGCTGCCGCTGCGCCTGGTGCGCCCCGGCCCCCGCAGGAGCGCATTGGCCAACCCGACGATCGGCGCACTGGAGCGGTAGTTGCGGACCAACTGGACCGTCTTGGCGCCGGGATGCTCACGAGGGAAATCGAGCAGGTAGGACGCGTTCGCCCCGGCGAAGCTGTAGATCGTCTGGGCCGGGTCACCGACGACGCACAGGTCACGGCGGTCCCCGAGCCACGCCCGCAGCAGCGCATATTGGACGGCGTTGACGTCCTGGAACTCGTCGACGACGAAATGCCGGTACTGCCCGCGGATGACGCCGGCGATGTCCGGGCGATCCCGCAGGATGCCGAGCAGGACGAGTAGCACGTCCTCGAAGTCGATGACGCCCCGGGCCGCGGTCACCTCACCGTAGACGGTCATGAGGCGGGCCATCGCGGTGGCGTCGAGACCCGCCGGCGGGACGCGGCCGGCGGCGCGCGCGGCCGCGGCATACCCCTCGGGGGCGATCAGACCGACCTTGGCCCACTCGATTTCGCTGGCCAGGTCCCGGATCGCGGTGCGGTCGACCTCGAGCCGGAGCCGGCCGAGCGCCTCGGCGACCGCGGATGCCTTGTGCGGCATCACTTCCGGGGCCGGGCCGCCGATCGCCTGCGGCCAGAAGTAGTGGAGTTGCCGCAGTGCGGCCGCGTGGAAGGTGCGCGCTTGCACCCCGGCGACCCCGAGGTCGCGCAGCCGGGTCCGCATTTCACCGGCCGCGCGGGCGGTGAAGGTGAGCGCGAGGATGCGGGGCGGTTGGTGGATGCCGGCGCGGACGGCATACGCCATCCGGTGGGTGATGGCCCGGGTCTTGCCGGTGCCGGCGCCGGCGAGGACGACCATCGGCCCGGTGGGGTCGGCGGCGACGGCGCGTTGTTCGGGGTCGAGGGCGGCGAGGATCGTGTCGGCCGACGGGGGGCCGCTGACGGCGCCGGTATGCCGCGGTGCCGGTGCGTTCATCGGCGCAGCATCGTGTCGGGGGCCTCGAGGGGGGCGCCGTACCAATCCTCGATGAGCCGACGCGCGATCGAGGCCCGACCGGGGATCCGCAACCCCTCCTCGCCAAGAGCCGCGTCGAGTTCGGCGCGGGTGAACCAGCGGGCCGCCTCGATTTCGCCGTCCCGCAGCCGCAGGGCGGTATCGCGCGCCCGGGCCCGGAAGCCGATCATGAGCCCGGTGGGGAAGGGCCAGGGCTGGTCGCCGACGTACTCGACCTCGGTGACCGTGACCCCGACCTCCTCGGCGACCTCGCGCGCGACGGCCGCGGCCAGCGTCTCCCCCGGCTCGACGAACCCGGCGAGGACGCTCATGCCCGCGGCGAGAAACCCGGACCCCCGGGCGAGGAGCAGCCGGTCGTCGGCGTCGGTGACGGCCATGATGACCGCCGGGTCGGTGCGCGGGAAATGGTCGCTGCCGTCCTCGGCGCAGCGCCGCACCCAGCCGGCGAGCACCGGCTCCGTCGGCGCCCCGCAGCGCGGACACCGGCTGTGGGTCGCGTGCCAGTTGGCGAGCGCGATGAGGGTCGCGGCGGTCGCGCCCTCCGCGGCCGGCAGGGTGGCCGCCACCGCGCGCAGCCCGGCCCAGCCCTCGTCGCGGTCGCTCTCCGTGGGGTCTTCCATCACCCCGACGTATGCCGTGTGCTCACCGTCGGTGCCCAAGAAGACGACGAGCCGGTCCCGATCGTCGGGGTGCGGGGCGCGCCACCGCAACCGGTCGGTTGCGTCGATCGGCAACCGCCCGCGACGGATGGCGAGCACCCTCGTCGCGGGGTCGCCGAGCAGGGTCGGCAGGAGCAGTGCGTCGGTGCGGCGCTCGGCGGAGCGCTCGAGTCCGGGCCCGGTCAGGGCCAGCCCGGCGATGGGAAATGGGGTGGTCAACGGCGCCCCCGCTGAATTGGTTCGGGGTGCTCGGGCCACGGCTCCCACTGTATGGGGCCCGGACGGCATACGGTGGGCAGGTGGACCACAGCCCTCTCTATCTCGCCGCCATTGCCAGCGCCGCGGTGCCGGGACTTGACCCGGTGACAGTCGAGGCGCTGCCGAGCCTGCCACACGACCGTTTCGACGTTGCTTTCGTGCGCGATACCGAGCACCGGCGGTGGGTGGTGCGAGCGCCGCGCACCGAGACCGCGGCAGCCGAGTTCGAGGCATCGCTCGCCCTGCTGACCTTTCTCGGGCGACGGTTCAGCGTGGCCGTGCCCGTGCCCAAGGGGTTCCTCGACCTCAAGGGCGGTGGGCGGGCGGCGGTCTATCCGTACCTGCCCGGGGACCCCATCGACTTCGCCGGACTCCCCGATCAATTGGGGTTGTCCAGTGAGATCGGACGGATGATCGCCGCGGTCCACAACCTCGACCCGCGTTATCTCGACGACGTCGAACTTCCGACCTACAGTGCCGACGAATACCGCGCCCGCCGGCTCGCCGAACTCGACCGGGCCGCGGCGACCGGCCGGGTCACGGTGGCGCTGCTCTCGCGCTGGGAGCGGGCCCTGGAGGATGTCTCGTTGTGGCGCTTCGCCCCGACTCCGGTGCATGGGCAGTTGACCGGTGACCACGTCCTTGTCGTGTTCGACGGCGAGGAGGCGGCGACGGGCAGGGTGCGCGGCCTCGTCAGTTGGGAGGACACCAAGGTCGCCGATCCCGCCGACGATTTCGCGGCCCTCGTCGAGCATGCCTCGCCCGAGGCGGTGGACCGGGTCATGGAGGCCTATGTTCACGCCCGGGTCGAACGCCCCGACCCGCACCTGCTCGTGCGCGCCCGACTCGTCAGTGAACTCGGCATGCTGCGCGAGATGATGGACGCCCTGGCCCGCAAGGATGCCCCTGCGCTGGAGGAGTTGACGGCCCGGTTGCTCGCCCTCGACGAACGGCTGCACTCGATGGAGGAGAGCAGCGACGACTACCAGCGGCTCTCGTTGACCCCGGTGTCGGGACGCGCCGCCCCGACACCGCCCCCGGCCACGGTCGAGGAAGACCGGGACCCGGGATTCTTGACCGTGCCGGATCATCGTCCCGGGCGCGCCGACACCGTCGAGATCAAACTCCCCAAGCGTCACTGATCCGCACCCGCCGATCGGTCCGGCTCGCGGTCGGCGCCGGTGACGGTGCGGCGAAGCAGGTCGGCGAGGTCGCGCTCGTCCGCCAGCCCTGGCCACACGGTCGCGCCGGTCGCGGCATAGAAGAACGCGCCGCGCACCCGCCGCGGGTCGATCCCGCGCAGCCGCGCCCAGGCGAGCCGATAACTCGCCAATTGCACCGCCCGGTATGCCGCCTCCGTGGCTGGCGGGGGCGGCCCCGACTTCCAGTCGACGACGACGAACCCTGCGGGATCGTCGGGGTCGGCGAACACGGCGTCGATGCGGCCCCGGATCGACACTCCCCCGATCGTGGTCTCGACGGGCACTTCGAGTTCGAGAGGGCTGCGGGCGGCCCAGGGGCTGGCGAGGAAATGCTCGCGTAGGTCGGCGAGGTCGCGGGTGTGGGGCGCGGCGCCGTCCTCCCCGGGGACCATCCCGGGTGGGGTGTCGAAGCCGTCGGCGGCGCCGGGCAGGTCGTCGGGGTCGAGCAGGGCCGCATGGGCGTAGTGGCCCTCGATCCAGGCGTGAAAAGCGGTGCCCAGCCGCGCGGCATCGGCGGGCGGGGCGGGCATCGGGCGGCGCAGGGCCGCGGCGAAGGCCGGGGCGTCGGTGGCCAGCGCCACGAGGTCCGAGGTGGACAGGTGCGCCGGGGGCGCGACGGTGTCGGCACCGGCCCGGCCCCGGTCGCGTTCGGCGAGGAGCAGCGCAATCTCGGCGGCCCACTCGCTCAGGGGGTGGGTATCGGTGGCCGTGACCCCCTCGCTGAGGCGCGGAGCCTCGGTCTGGCCGGCCCATTCGCTCGGGGGGTGGGCATTGGCATCAATGTCCCGGGCACCGGGGAGGTGGCCTTGGGGATCGGTGGCTCGTTCCGCGCGCACCAGGTCGGCAGCCGCCTGCCAGACCTCGGCGTGGGCCGCCGCCTGCGGGGGTGGCCACGGCACGGCCACCTCAAGAGCGAGGCGCGGGTTCTCCGGCATCGATTCGGTCGCCGGCATGGGCGCCCAGGGAACCTGCCGGTCCGCCCAGCCCTGGTCGCGCACCTCACGGAGGAATCGGGAGGTGATGCGCGGGGTCTTCGCCGTCCCCCACACGTGAGCGGTGAGCAGCAGGTCGGTGCGGGCGCGGGTGAGGGCGACGTAGGCGAGTCGACGCTCCTCGCCGAGGGCGTGCGCGCCTGCGGCGGCGAGATAGTCCGTCCACGCCTCGCCGGCGTCATCCCAGTCCGCGAGGCGGTCCCACGCGAACCTCGGGAGTCCGTCGCGGTCTCCGCGAAGGTCATGCGGCAACCCGGCGAGGCCCCCGAGCCACGCCTTGTCCGTGGGGGTGGAATGGCCCCAGCGCGCACCGTGCGGACTGCTTCGCACCCCCGAATGCACCGGGAAGGTGCCCTCGACGAGGCCGGGCACAGCAACCACGTCCCATTCGAGGCCCTTGGCGGCGTGGACGGTCATCACCTGCACGGCCTGCGGCGAGGTCTCGATCCAGCCGAGGTCAAGGCCGCGTTCCTCGTCAAGCGCGGCGTCGAGCCAGGACAGGAACCCACCGAGCGTCGGCCGGTCCGAGGCGGCCTCGAACCCCGCAGCGACCTCCTCGAACGCGTCCAGATGCGCGCGCGCCGCGCCGACGCTCCAGCCGGGACGGGCGAGCACCTCGATGTCGAGTCCGAGCGCGGTCTCGGCGAGCGCCACCACCTCGGCCAGTCCGGCTCCGGTGCGGGTGCGCAACGCAGCGATGACCTCGGCGAGCCCCGCGACCCGCTCCCGGGCGAGCGGGCCGAGCACCTCCCCCTCGGGGCCGCGCCATCGGGTCGGCGGCAGTTCTTCGATCGCCTCGACGAGGCTCACGGCCACCGACTCCTCAAGGTCACCCAGCCCGCCGACCGTCCCCGAACCGACTCCCCCCGAACCGGCCTCCCTACCTGCTCCCCCCGAGCCGGCCTCCGCACTGCCCCCCGAGCCGGCCTCCGCACCGCCACCCGAGCGGCCGGGAGCGCTGCCCGTGCTCCTCTGGCCTTCGGTATGCCGCGACCGGCGGGCGACCTCGCGCGCCCAGGCCCCGAGGGCGTCGAGATCGGCGACGCCGAGGCGGCACCGAGTGCCGGTGAGTAACCGCAGCAGGTGGTCGCCGCGGCTGGGGTCTTGGACGACCCAGAGCAGGGCGACCAGGTCGGCCACCTCGGGGGTGTGGAGTAGCCCGCCGAGCCCGACGACCTCGTGCGGGACGCCCTTGGCCTCCAGCGCGGCAACCACCGGATCGAACTGTGAGCGCTTGCGGCACAGGATCGCCGCCGTGCGACGCCCGGGCCGCGCCCGCCGCTCCAGCACCCAGTCGACGACGAAGACCGCCTCGTCCTCGAGCGTCTCCAGACGGGCCACATCGACGCGACCCCGGGCCGCCCCCGGACGCGACACCAAGGACTCGACGGGGACCACCGAAGCCGCCCGCAACGGCTCCGCGACCGCATTGGCCGCACCCAAGACTCGCTCGGCATTGCGCCAACTCGTCGTCAACGGCAGCACCGGCGCCAGACCCTCACCGCCGAAGGCCGAACGGAACTGGCGCAACGTCGTCGAACTGGCCCCCCGCCAGCCGTAGATCGACTGGTGCGGGTCGCCCACGGCGGTGACCGGCGCCGGCCCCTCGCCCTCGGCGAACAAGGCCCGCAGCAACTGCAACTGCGCCTCGGAGGTGTCCTGAAACTCGTCGAGCAGCACGACCTTGAACCGGCGCCGCTCATGCGCGCCGACCTGCGGAAACCGCGTCGCCAGCGTCGCGGCCACCGCCATCTGGTCGGCGAAGTCCATCGCCGACCGCTCTCGCTTACGGGCGGCATACGCGCTGAGCAGCGGGAGGATCTGGCGCCGCTCCCGCAACTGGACCACCGCGTCCCGGATCTCGGGTGGCAGCCCCCGCCGCCGGCTCCCGACGGGTTTGACCAGAGAATCCAACGCCGTGATGACCTCGGTGAGGTGCGCGTCGACCTCGGGAACCTCCACCAAATGCTCGGCGAGTTCACCGGCGAGGGCGACCACGGCCGCGGTGACCGTGGACTCGGCCTTGGTCACCTCGTCCATCGGCCCGTCGTAGCCGAGGACCACCTCGTGGGCGAACTGCCAGGCGGCGGCCTCGGTAAGCAACCGGGTGTCGGCCTCGACCCCGAGCCGGGCGCCGTGCTCGCGAACCAGGCGGCCGGCATACGAGTGATAGGTCGACACGGTCGGCAAGGCGCCCAGCGGCGCGGCCCCGACGCCCTGCGGGCGCCACAAACCCGCGGCGCGCAAGGTGGCGAGCCGGGTCGCGAGCCGTTCGCCCAACTCGGCGGCCGCCTTGCGGGTGAAAGTGAGGCCGAGCACCTCGTCGGGCGCGACCTGACCGGTGGCGACCAGCCACAAGACCCGGGCGCTCATCGTCTCGGTCTTGCCCGAGCCGGCGCCGGCGACGACAAGGAGCGGGGCGAGCGGGGCCTCGATGATCGCGGCCTGTTCGGGGGTCGGCGGGTGCTCCTGGCCCAGCGCCCGGGCGAGGTCGACGGCGCGCAACGGTGCGGTCACCACAGCCGCCGCCCCTCCGCCTGAGCCGGGCAACTGCTGCGGACCTGGCAGGTGCCGCACAGTCCGCCGCCGCGCTGGGCCGCGAAACTCGCCGCGCCCATGGCTTCGGCGTTGTCGGCGAGCGCTCGGACCGCCCAGTCGGGTTCGGAGTCGGCGGCCAGTGGCGGCTGCACCTGGAGGGTGGTCGTCGTCTTGGCGGCCTTGCCCAGCTGGAGCAGACCGGCCCCGGCGCTGCGCCGCTCGCCGCCCAGGGCGCCCCCTTCGACGGCCACCTGATAGGCCCCGAGTTGGAGGTGGCGGGCGACCTCGGTGGCCGTGGGTTTGCTCGACCCGGTCTTGAGGTCGACGATCCGCAACCGACCGGTGGCGTCGGTCTCCACCCGGTCGACGCGGCCACGGATCCGGGCCCGGCCCACGGTGACGTCGATGTCGAGTTCGGTGCCGATCGGCGCCCAGCCTTGCGCCCCGGCCTCCTCGACATAGGTCGCGAGCCGCCGGGTCATCGTCAGCGCGAGGTCGAGGTTGGCGCGGGAGAGCCAGGTGTCGCCGAGTCCCAGCCGCGGCCACCGCGCGCGCACGGCGTCGGCGTATGCCGCGGCGCTCGTGTCGCCGAGGGCGTGCGCCACGTCGTGGACGAGGATGCCGACCTCGCTGGCGCCGCGGCGTGGTCCCTCGCCGCCGCTCGTGGTGAAGAACCACTGGAGCGGGCATTTGACGAACCGGTCCAGGCGCGAGGGCGAGACCCGGACGACTTGGTCGGGGGCGCGCCGGGGACCGGTGTCGGTGAGGCCGGTCAGGGGCCACCACTGCGCGGGGTCGGCCCCGGCGACACCCGCATCGGCCAGGTGCGCGAGCCCGGTGGCCGCCGCCCCACGCCGCCCCGCGCCCGGCTCGACAAGGGCGCGGCGCAACTGCGCGACCAACCCGGCGAACGACAGGGGCCGCGGCGGGTCGGTGAGCGGCCGGGGCTCGGTGCGTTCGGGTCGGGGGTCGACGATGTCGAGGTATGCCGAGGGCTGGGCTTCCTCGCTGCGAACCGCGGTGACGGCGAGGTCCTCGCTGGCCCGGGTCACCGCGACGAGGAAGAGCCGGGTTTCGTCGTGGATGACCGCGGCCCGGGCCGCCCGGTGGTCACCGAGGCGCCCACGGGCGGCATCGACGAGGTCGGCGGCGCCGAGGAGCACTCCGCGCAGGCGCGGGTCGGGCCAGGAGCCCTCCTGGACACCGGCGACGCAGACGACCCGCCACTGCCGCCCCGCGGCCTCGGCGGGGGTGAGCAGGGCGACCGAGTCGGGGTCGGGGGCGTGCCGGGCGAGGGTGTCGGCGGCGACGTCCTGGGCGAGCAGGTGGTCGAGGAAGCCGCTGGGGGCCTGGCCGGGCATCCGCTCGACGTAGCGGGCCGCGGTGTCGAAGAGGGTGAGCACTGCGTCGAGGTCGGTGTCGGCTCGGATGCCGCTCGGGCCGCCGAGGAGGGCGGCGCGTTGCCACACCGGCGCCAGACCACTGGCCTGCCAGAGCGCCCAGAGCAGGGTTTCGATGGTGGCGCCCGGGGTTTGCGCGGCCAACTGGCCGGCGGCGAGGACCCGCGCGACCCGCCGGGCCGGGGCCGCCTCCGGTCCCAGAGCGGCCAGGTGGGCGGGGGCACCCAGGGCCCAGGCGACGAGTTCGGCGCCGGGGCGGGCACCACCGGCGGCGAGTTCCTGGCGGCGGAGGGCGCGCCGCAGCCGCCGCAGCGACAGGGCGTCGCCGCCGCCGAGGGGTGAGGTGATGAGGTCGCTCGCCTCGTCGTCGGTCAGTGCCGGCCCGTCACCACGCAGGACCGCAGCGGCGGCGGTGAGGAGGGGGCGTACGGCGGGGTGATCGCGCACCGGGCGCGCGGACGCCGCCCCGACGGGCACCCCGGCACGCCGCAGCGCCCGCTCGAGGGTGACCATCGTCGCCCCACCTCGGACGATGACGGCCATGTCGGACCAGGGGATGCCGCTGAGCAGGTGGCGGCGGCGCAACCGGTCGGCGATCCACGCGGCCTCCTGGGCGGGCGTGCGGAGCACCTCGACGTCGACGCGGCCCCCACCGACCGCGGAGAAGCGGCGCTGCCCGACCTCGCCGACCGAACCGATATGCCCGCTCACTTGCTCGGCCACCGCGCGCAGCCGCTCCGGCAACCGGTGCCCGTGGCCCAACCGGAGCACCTGCGCCTGCGGCCAACCGGTGAGCATGAGCGCCGGTTCGGCCCCCCGGAAGGTCTGGGTCGCCGCGTCGGGATCACCGAGGAGGACCAGGTCGGGCCCCCCGGTCGAGGTGAGCACGTGGAGGAGTTGGGTCGCGGCCGGGGTGAGTTCGTGGGCGTCGTCGACGACGACGAGGCGCAGCCCGTGGCGCACCTGCGCGAGCAGGTCGGGTTCGTCGGCGAGCCGGGCGGCCGCGGCCCCGAGCAACCAGGCGGGATCGAGCGACCCGGGCGCGGCCAGGGCCGTCACCGCGTCATAGTCGGCGAGGACGGCGGCCGCGGCCACCCACTCGGGGCGATCGTGGGCCAGACCCAGGGCGCGCAACCCCTCCGCTTCGAGGCCCAACTCGACGGCCCGCAAGAGCAGATCCCGCAACTCCCCGCGGAAGGTCCGGGTCGGGACCGCCTCGACCAGGCTGGGAGGCCACGTCGGCGCCAACGCCGGCTCCGCGGCATACCCACTCAACAACTCCCGGAGGATGACGTCTTGCTCCGGGCCGCTGATGAGGCGGGGCACCTCCTCGCCTCGCAGCGCGGCGCGGCGGCGCAACACCCCGAAGGCGAGCGAGTGGGGGGTGCGGGCGAGCGGGCCGCCGCTGGTGCCGGCGACCGCGGCGCTCACCTGGTCGCGCACCCGGGCCGCGGCCCGGCGGGTCGGCGCGATGAGCAGGCATTCCTCGGGGCGCAGCCGGCCCGAGGCGACCTCGGTGACCACCCGCTGGACCGCGACGAACGTCTTGCCCGTGCCCGGCCCCCCGATGACCCGCAGCACCGGGCCGCGGTGGGCGAGCACCGCCGCCTGGTCGGCATCGGGGCGCACGCTGGGGTGCGCCGGTGCCGGCGGGGCGAGGAAGTGGACCACGAGGGGATTCCATCACGGGGCACCGACAGCCCTCCCGGGCCGCGGTCGTCACGGCCGCGACGGCATACCTTCGGGGTCGACCTCGGTGAGCCAGGCGAGGATGCCGCCGCGCACGTCCCAGGCGTCGATCCCGTTGGCGCGCAATGCATCAACGGCTCTCGCCGAGCGCGCGCCGGAGTGGCAGTGGACGTAGACCCGGTCCCCACTCCAGGGCCGCGCCCCGCCAAGCAGGTCGGCCAGCGGCACCGGCAGGGCGCCGGGGATGGTGGCGCCGTCGCGTTCGCCGGGTTCGCGGACGTCGATGAGGGTGGCGCCGGCGGCGAGGAGGCCGGCGAGGTCGCGGGCCGTCACCGTGGGCCGCTCCCCCACCGACGCGTATGCCGTGGGCTCACCGGGCGCGGTCGTGGCGCCGAGCGCTCGGGTCGGGTCGGCGCCGCTGCCGCAGACGGCGCAGTCGGGGCGTCGACGGACAGTCACGACGTCCCAGGTGGCCGCGAGCCCGTCGTGGACGAGGAGGCGCCCGATGAGGGGTTCGCCGATGCCGGTGAGGAGTTTGACGGTTTCGACGGCGAGGAGGGAGCCCAGCGCGCCGACGGTGGCGCCGAGAACCCCGCCCACCGCGCACGAGGGCACCTGGTCGGGGGTGGGTTGCTGCGGGAAGACGCAGTGGTAGCAGGGCCCCTCGCCCGCCGACCACACCGAGAGTTGCCCCTGGTACTGCGACACCGAGGCCCACACGTGCGGCACGAGCAGTCGCGCCGAGGCCTGCGACACCAGGGCCCGGGTGGGGAAGTTGTCGGAGCCGTCGATGACGAGGTCGTAGTCGGCGATGAGGTCGAGTGCGTTGGCCGCCGTGAGCCGGGTCGGGTGGGTGTGGACGGTGACATCGGGGGTGAGGCGGGTCAGGGTGTCGCGGGCGGAGTCCACTTTCGGGCGGCCCACATCCCCCTGCCCATGGATGATCTGGCGCTGGAGGTTGGTGAGGTCGACCAGGTCGTCGTCCACGAGGCCGAGGGTGCCGACGCCGGCGGCGGCGAGGTAGAGCGCGGCCGGCGAGCCCAGGCCGCCGGCCCCGACGAGGAGCACCCGGGCCCCGCGCAGCCGCCGCTGTCCGTCGAGGCCGAGGCCGGGCAGGATGAGGTGCCGCGCGTACCGGGCGCGTTGGGTCGCGTCGAGCATCGGCCCGAGGGGCGCGAGCGGGCGTGGCGACATGCCGGGAACGATAGCCCGGTGTCGCCTGGACGTCGCTGGGGCGCGGTCGCCGAGTTGGTTGCCGCCCCTGGTTTCGTATGCCGCGCCTTGGCGCCGATGGGACGGCGCGTCGGCGTCATGGCTGGTGGGCTGCAGGCGGGGCGGCGTAGGTGGTGGGTGCTTGGCTGGGGTCGTCCCAGAGGCTGTGGGTGAGGGCCCTGCCGAGCCTGGGCTCGTCCGCGGAGGTGGTCGGCCGGGGGTAGTGGAGGGCGTCGTAGAGGGCGAAGCGATGGGTGTCGAAGACAGCGCTGACGAGGGTGGCGTAGGTGTCGGCGGCGGCGGGGACCCACCAGCGCCAGATCGCGAAGGCCACGACAAGCCCGACGCCGAGTGCTGGGAGCCAGAGGAAACCGAGAACGCACGACAGGACAGCCCAGGTCCAGGCGGTGACGGCGTTGTTGAGTTGGGTTCTCGCGGTGGTGAGGTCGCTGCGTGGTTGCTCAGGTAGGACGAGCCAGAGTTGCGGCCACACGATGACGGCGTCGAGTCCGTACCAGGTGGCGGGGCGCCGTTCGCCGGCGCGGATGATGTTGCCGATCCTGGTGGGCATGAGTTGGTCGTCCGGCGGGAACCGCCGGAGCGCGGCCGAGGCAGCGGCGATGGCGTCGGTGGTGGCCTCGGGGGCAGGTGGCAGGGTTTGGAGTTCCTGGACTTTCCGGTGCCAGCGGGCGATTCGTTTGGTCCAGAGGCGATTGACCAAGCGCGGCCAATAGCCCTCGAGGAGGCGGAGGACGGGGAGGGTGAGGCGCTCGACAACGAGACTGCTCGCCGAGAGCACGATGATGGCGATGATGCTCGTCGCGAGGAGGGTGGCGAGCCCGGTGTCTGAGGTGAGGGCGCGGACCGTGTCCTGCACATAGCGCCACCCGCCCTGGTGGATGGCCCACATGGCGACAGCCCAGGTCCAGAACACCAGGCCGGCACCCCCGCTGGCGAAGAGTCGCTTGGACAGGGCAGTGCCCGTCTCCTCCCAGAACTTCGTCATGTGTCCGGGTTTTCGCGGACGAGAGGGACGTGATGCTCCGTGCATGACCCGACGTCTTCTGGGCGCCCGTGCTGGATCCCCCGAAAGTGCCCGGGTGGGGGCTCCGGGCAGGTCCAGATGGTGACGAACTCCGCACCCAGTGCCCCGGGGAGACCCTGATACGCGTTGGTGTCCCGAGCGCGTGGCGCCGTGGTGACCGCGCTTTGGGCTGGGTGATCCTCGTACCTGTGCAGGTGGGCGCCGAGGTCTGAGTCCTCAGCCACCTGCCGGATGAGCGATGCCGCGGTCTCAGCGTCTTCGTCCGCCATGGCCTGAGCGAAGGCGGCGTCGAGGTCGATATAGGTGCCTTTCCGCAGCCGCGGGAGATCGCCGCGCAGAATTGCCGCGGCCCGAATGGTACGAACGTCCTTCTCATCGGCCATGTCGCTCATCGTTTCAGGCTTGGCAGCGATTGAATAGCCCATCAGAGGTCGAGTCGAATGCGCTGGCGCGACCGATGAGGAGGAGCGGACATGACAGCTACCGAGGACGCCTTGGCGCTCCTTCGAGGGGTGCTCAGCCTGATGGAGCCGACCCGGTCCCAGCACTTGGGTGCGCCGGAGACCTTGGCCGCGGTCGACGTGCTCACCCAGGCCGTCGACGCGGACAGCGGCACCCTGGCCGCCCGGCACGCCCTCGGGTGGTGGCATGAATTGAGCGCACCCTCCGCCAGCGAGCAAGAGCGCGCCGAGCATCGTCGGAATGCCGAGGAATTGCTCCTACCGGCCTACCTGGCCGCTCCCGATTCTGTCCCTCCCCGGGTTCGCACCAGGTGGGAGTCTGCGGCAAGCACTGCCGACCGCCGCGCGGCGGAACTGTACGAGGGACTGAACGCCGGTGACGGCGCTGTCGACCCCGACGAGATGGTCGACGCCCACCGACGCGTGGTCGCCCTCACGCCCCTGAACGACTCGCAGCGATTTGGACACCTGACGAACCTCGGAAATGCGCTGCACACCCGGTTCCAACGCCTCGGCGACCTCAACGACCTCACCGAGGCCATCACCACCACCCGCGACGCCGTCACCGCCACCCCACCCACCCACCTCGACCGAGCCATCTACCTCTCGAACCTCGGGGCCGCACTGCACACCCGGTTCGAACATATCGGGGACCTCGACGACCTCACCGAGGCCATCACCACCACCCGCGACGCCGTCACCGCCACCCCACCCACCCACCCCGACCGAGCCATGTACCTCTCGAACCTCGGGA
>JAKOPT010000044.1 GCA_029778715.1 Actinomycetes bacterium
CGCAACACGAGCCGCTGCTGGGCCACCATCGCCGCCCGGAACTCCTCCCAGTCGGGGTGCTCGCCACTGAGCGCGCGGTAGAGCGCGACGAGGTCGTCGGCGACAGCGTCATGGGGATCTCGTGTCACCTCGTCCAACTCCGCCTCGGCCTCAGCCACCACGTACTTCCACGGGGTCGCCCCCATCACGAGGTAACTGGCCCGAGGATCGCGCCGCAGGTTGCGAGTCTTGGCCCGATCGACGGTCACCGAGATCGACAGGGTGCTCGCGTCGGCGTCCCAGCGATGGAAGACGACCGACAACTGGGGGCGTCCGTCGCGTTTGAGGGTGGTGAGGACCCCGCGGCCGCCGGGGATCGCCAGGATGTCGCGCAGTGCCTCGTCGCTCATGAACTCCACGGTATGCCGTGCAGGTCGCCTTCCGGCCGACCCCGATGGAGCCGATTGGAGGTATGTCCGGTCGGACGTGCCGACCAGATATACCTCCACCCAACGAACGAGCCCGGTGGGAAGAGGTTCCCACCGGGCTCATCGTGTGCTGTCAGTTGAAGGTGGCCTTCACCGCGTCGAGGGTGACGCCTCGGTAGGTCGACTGCGGGTAGGGGGCCGTGTCCGCCTCCGGGTTGCGAAGGAGGAAGTTGATCACCACGAACCGCAGATCGGCGGCGTCGACCGTGCCGTCGAAGTTGATGTCCGCGGCCCGGTTCGAGGTGCCACGTGCATCCCGGATGGCGATGGCGTCGAGGATGTCGACGACGCTGTCGTTGTTGACGTCACCGGCAGCAGCCTGCACCGTGGGAGCCATCACCCGACCTCCGAGGCCCTCGGGCCGGACGAAGGACGAGGCGACCGGCACGTAGCTGGTGAAGTGGCCAGGGATGGACACGGTCAGCAGGTGCGGGTCGGCGGCGATGGCCACCCCGTCGACCGAGAGCGCCCGGTTGGCCGAAACCGGCACCTGGGTCACCGTCCCGTCTGGGGCAGTGAGGCTCGCAGCAGCACCAATCGTCGAGTAGTCGATCGTGTTGTCGATGGCGCTGTCCTCAGTGAGCAGCCCCTGGGCGACGAACGCGCCCCGCAACAACGCGGTGGGGTTGAGCATCTCCACCGAGTCGAAGAGGCGGTTGACGTTGACCGACGTGCCGTCCCTCTTCTTCGCCGTGACACTGACCGTCATGAACCCGGTCGCCGCAGCCCAGTTGCCG